>JAUNCA010000185.1 GCA_030526775.1 Coriobacteriia bacterium
GTGTTTTTCATCATTGGCCACAAATGATGAAAAACACCCGCGGTAAATTATCATGGTATCCGTGTGATTCTGTTCACCCAACAATCCGGAAATGAGGCCTTTATGAAGACGCGCGTTTCGGTGCATTCGGCTACAACCTACCTTGCAATTCTTGCGGCTGCGTTCTTCGCGGCGCTTGCCTTGGCGCTTGGCTTTACGGCCACGGCTTACGCTGATTCCGACGAGGACGAATACGCGCTGCAATCCGTTATGCATTTGCCGGATGTAACCGATGAGATGACGGATGCATCCTATTGGATTGGCAAGCAGCAAGACCCCGATACTGTGCTCGCCGACCGTGCGACCATCGATACGCTGAATCAGGCTGGCATCGATGGGGATGGTACCGGCCTGCAGCCGTTGAGGGAAGCAAGCGGAACCTACTACAACGCGGATAAGCAGCAAACTCTGAAGAATGGTGCGGCTGGGGAGCTTAACTCGATGCTCGAGTCTCTCGATTGGTCGCCGGTTTACAAGGAGAATTGGGAGCTTATCGACCAAGAGTACGTTGACGGTATCCTGGAAAACTACCCGACCGATGGCGCGGTGCCCGACATTGCGAGCCCCTATGCCATCGTTACCACGCACACTACGATGCGCGCGTACCCCACCGACGATCCCATTCTTTATACCGAGGGCGACTACGACGATGACAATCTCTATCTCAGTGCGCTACGCGTGAATGAGCCCCTCATTATCCGGGCGGAATCTGTCGACAAGCGTTTCTACCTGTGCATCTCGTCGTGCATTAATGCGGCGTGGGTGCCGGTGGAGGATGTGGCCATCTGCGCCAACCATGACGAATGGCTGGAAGCGTGGGATATTCCCGCAGGCCAGGAGCTTGTCGTGACGGGCTATAAGGTGTTCACCGAGAAGTCCGCGCAAACCCCGAACATCTCGAAGCGCATGCTGTACATGGGCACGACGCTCGAGCGCGTCGACTTGAACAGCCCCGAGGAGGCGCTGGAAATCGTCGGCACGAGCTCGGCTTTTGACCGGCATGTATGCTACCTGCCCGTTCGCAACGAGGATGGAACCTACTCGAAGGAGCTTGCGCTCATCGGGGCATCCGCAAAGGTGAGCGAAGGATTCTTGCCGCTCACAACGGCAAACATTGGGGAGGTCGCCTTCCGCTCGCTTGGCCAGATGTATGGTTGGGGCGGCATGCTCGAGGCCAATGACTGCTCAGGCTATGTGCGCGACGTATACAAGTGCTTCGGGCTTGAGCTTGCGCGTAATACCACGTGGCAGATGACTCTTCCCGTGCGTAAATACGACCTAACTGGCCTTGACGATGTGCACAAGGCAGCTGCCATCGCGCAGATGCCGCTCGGCACCGTGCTCTTCTGGGGTGGGCACGAGATGATCTACCTCGGCCAAGATAACGGCAAGCTCTACGTGATAAGCGCCGTCGGTGGCATCGGTGACAACTTCGGCGAGGGCTATACCTCCTACCAGGTGAAAGGCGTTGTCATAAACACGCTCGACATAGTACGAGCCAGCCGCGTTTCCTGGCTTTCGACACTTACCTGCGCCAACATCCCGTATATTTCCAATGATGTTGCTGGCCCCAGCCTGTACGACGTGGCGTTCTACGAGAATGCAACAACTTGGCCGAAAAAGTCGTATGCGCATACGGGTGAGGCGATAACGCCGAAGGTTTCCATTGATGGCCTTGAGAAGGGCGCGGATTATAAAGTCTCGTTCAAGGATAACGTGAGCCCCGGTACCGCGACCGTTACGATATCGGGCATCGGCGACTACTCGGGTTCGATGAGCAACAGCTTCCAAATCGGCAAAATCGCGCAAGCCATCAAGGCTACCAAGAGCGTGAAAAAGAGCGTGAATGCGTCGACCAAGACGAAGAAGATCACGAAGAACAGGTCCTTCAGCCTGAAGAAGCTCGCGAAGGTTTCTGCAAAGACCAAAGTGAAATACAAGAAGGCGAACAAAGCGGGCGGCAAGAAGATTGTCGTGAATGCGAAGACTGGCAAAGTGACGCTGAAGAAGGGCTTAAAGAAGGGCGCCTACAAAGTGAAGGTGAAGCTGACCGCCCCCGCCAACTCCATGTACGAGGCTGCCAAGGCGAAGAGCATCACGCTGAAAGTGGTCGTGAAATAGCAGGTTTTCCGAAGTGACAACGCGGGTTGAAGCCGAATGTGCTTCCCCGCATTGCCATGTTCCCGTCTATAATAGAAGCGTGTAGGTTCTGGCCGCTTCGGGGGAACGAGGGCGATATGAGCATCGAGCAGGCGAATTGCATCAGGCGTTTCATGCGTATCTGCGAAGACGGGTACAAGAAGGGCTGGCACGAGGCGAATGGCGGCAACCTGTCGTATCGCATGGATGCCGAGGACATCGCGGTGTGCAAGCCGTACCTTTCCGTGAAGACCCCCTGGATTTCCATCGGCGTTTCTGCCCCCGGGATCGGCGGTGAGGTGTTCGTCGTCACCGGCGCGGGCAAGTACATGCGCAAGGTGGGCATCGACCTGTCCGATAACGTGGGCATCGTCGAGATAAACTCCGCGGGCGATGCATATCGTGTGATCTGGGGCTTTGAAGATGCCGGCCGACCCACGAGCGAATTCGAGTCGCACCTGCTCATTCACGAGGTGTGCTCGGAGCTTTCCGGCGATGCCGACCGCGTGGTGTACCATGCGCACACCCCGTACCTGGCGGCCCTCACCACCGCCTTCCAGGTGGATTCCCGCGTGCTTTCGCGTGTGCTGTGGAAGAGCAACACGGAGTGCATCATCGCGGCTCCCGAGGGCGTGGGGTTGCTCGAGTTCACGCAGCCAGGAAGCATTGAATTGGCGCAGAAGACGGCCGAGCTCATGAAGGACTTCCGTGCCGTGGTGTGGGAAGGGCACGGCGTCGTGGCCTGCAGCGAGACCTTCGATGACACATTTGGCCTGATAGACACGCTGGAGAAGGCAGCTACCATTTACGCGATAACGCGCGCGATGCGCGGCGGCGACGAGGCAGCCAACCTGCTGTCCGACGACCAGCTACGGGTTATCTGCGAAGGGTACGGTCTCGAGCCCAACGAGGATTTCCTGTCGTAGGAGGAATTGCATGAAATACAACAGCGCGCGGTTCGTGGCATCGTATGGCACGAGCAAGCAGCTGCCGGAATCGGTGCACCCCGAGGTGGCCTTTGTCGGGCGCTCGAATGTGGGGAAGTCTTCCCTCATGAACAAACTGTTCGGCCGCAAAGGCCTGGTGAAGGTGTCCCAAAAACCCGGCAAGACCACCACGGTGAACTTCTTCGCGGTGGAGGACGTGGATTTCGTCGACCTTCCCGGGTATGGCTATGCCCAGGTGAGCAAATCGGAACGGGCGCGCTGGAAGGAACTTATCGAGGGGTATTTCACGCAGGACCGCCGTCATGCGCTCACCGTTTCGCTCGTGGATATCCGCCATGATGCGAGCAAGCTCGACCTCGAGATGATCGAGTTCCTGCGGGCGCGCGAGATTCCCTTCATCATCGCATTCACGAAGGCCGACAAGCTGAAGAGCATGCAGCGCAAGAAGCAGGTGGCGGCGCTGTGCAAGCAGCTGGCCGCAACCGGCGACGCGTATTTCGTGGTGACGAGCGCCGAGAAGGGTGACGGCATCGACGACCTGAAGGCCATCATCGAGGATGCTGTTGCGCAGGAGATTGCCTCCCGCTAGCGCACCATGATG
>JAUNCA010000003.1 GCA_030526775.1 Coriobacteriia bacterium
GGCGGGCGATTCCGTAGTGGGGGTGTCCTTGAGGGCGTCGTCGGCGATGCTCGGAATCCTGATGGTGGCTGCGGAGGCGGCATCGGCAGCGGTGTTCGGCTGCACCTTTGTGGCATACACGCCAGGATAGTTGCCTTCGCTGTCATAGAGTGCGGCATCATAGTTGCTCGCGGATTCCTGCGCGTCGAGCCCTATCTCCGTGGGAGTCTCCTCCTCGGCGGCAACTTCCACGTCATCCGCTTCTGTCGTCGCGTCGGCTTCCGTGATTACGGCGTCCTCCTCAAGCGCAAGTGCCTCGTCTTGGGCTTGCATCTCGTGGCTGCCATCGGTGGCGGCGACATGCCGGTGGTCGTGTCCATGCTGAACTCCTACTCCGGCTGGGCTGCAGCCATGGCCGGCTTTACGCTGAACAACGACCTGCTCATCATCGCTGGCGCTCTGGTAGGTTCCTCGGGTGCGTACCTGTCCTACATCATGTGCAAGGGCATGAACCGCTCGTTCATTTCGGTTATCCTCGGCGGCTTTGGCTCCGACACCTCGGGTGCATCGTCGCAGAGCTACGAGCATGGTGCGCACGTGGAAACCACGGCCCAGCACGTAGCAGAGCTGCTGATGGATGCGAAGAAGGTCGTCATCACACCGGGCTTCGGCATGGCTGTTGCGCAGGCGCAGTTCCCGGTAGCCGACCTTACCCGTAAGCTTTCCGACCACGGCGTGGACGTGAAGTTCGGCATCCACCCGGTTGCCGGCCGTATGCCCGGCCACATGAACGTGCTCCTGGCCGAGGCGAAGGTACCCTACGACAAGGTGTTCGAGCTCGACGAGATTAACGACGACTTTGCCGATGTCGATATCGTGCTGGTCATCGGCGCGAACGACACCGTGAACCCCTCGGCCGAGACCGATCCGGGTTCGCCGATTGCGGGCATGCCCGTGCTTCGCGTGTGGGAGGCCAAGAAGGTCATCGTCTTCAAGCGCTCGATGGGCAACGCCGGTTACTCGGGCGTGGAGAATCCGCTGTTCTACAACGAAAACACGCGCATGCTGCTCGGTGATGCCAAGAAGTCCGTGGACGACATTCTTACGTACATCTAAGGACGCGTGACATCCACGAACACGAAGGCCGGCCCAAGGGGCCGGCCTTTTTCATGTGATGAACAGGCACATTGTCACTGCGATAGGCTCGAGAACTTCCGGCCCAAACCACTCATGCTGTAGTTGAACTCAACGCCACGCTCTTCGGCGATATATCCCAACTGCATGGCAACGTTGTTGATGGAGGATAGCAGGTGCATGGGGTCGGCGATATCGCCGTATATCGCTTGCACGACCGCTTCGGGGTTGTAGCCCGCGCCGGCATCGACGGCATTCCGCACCTCCTCGATCCGCTTGCGGTGATGTGCCCGGTTGCCTTCCAGTGCCTTGATGGGCTGGTCGATGGGGAAGCCGTGGGCGGGCACGAACTGGTCGGCTTTGCCCGCGCGTACCAAGCGCTGCAAGACGCTGAGCGAATCGAGGTAATCGCGCAAGTTGCCATCGTTTAGGGGGATAATTACAGGCCAATAGCGGAAGATGAGGTCGCTCGTGAGGACGAGCTTTTCGTCGGTCAGCAAGATTCCTACCATGTCGTAGCTGTGCCCCGGTAAAGCGATGATTTCCATGCGCGGACACCCTTCGAACGGTGCAAAGGGGCCGAGCGGTAGATTGCCTAGCTCGACATGGTAGACAGGAACGCCTTGTTCGGGGAATGTGACGATGGGGTAAATCCCGTCGGAGTCGAACATGAAACGCTGTCCGTCGAGCTCGGCGGGTATATCGTCCGGGTCGATGGAGTCGGATCCGTTCGCCACCAGGTATCGCAGCAAGTCGGCGCCTTCGACGTGGTCGATATGATGGTGCGTGAGTAAGATACCCGCGATTTCGGCCCCGCGGTCCGCGCAAGCGGCCATGACGTTGCGCAGGTGCTCGACATCAGCCGGACCCGGATCAACCACAAGCGCCTTCGGGGTACCAGGCGTATGCACGATGAACGTGTTCGTCCCCGTGATGGTCATGAACGTGATGTTGTTTGCGCGCACGCCGAAAACCGAGGGCGAGACATATCCGCTCTCCCATACTGCTTTGCGTATTTCCACATTCGTTCTCATGGCAACCCCTCTATGGAAATGAGTAGGAACCGCTGTCGATTCCGCTACGACGTGCTACTCACGTTTGTGAATGGTTGGGAAAGCGGCGATAGAATTCTTCGGGGTCGAACTGGAATTCAACTCCGCGTTTGTTTGCAAGATACTTTAGTTGCGTGAGGGTGCTCAAAAAAGCGGCACGCAATAGCGTCGGATCGGTGATATCGCCATAAACGCCCTGTACGACGCTGCTCGGGTCGAATCCAGCGCCGGAGTCTATGATTTCCTCTACCGCCGCAAGGCGTTCGTGACGGTGTGCCCGGTAGCCTTCGATCGCCTTGATAGGCTGGTCGATGGGGAACCCGTGCGCCGGTGCGAACTGCGTGACGCGCTCCGTGCGCACCAGACGCTGCAGTTTGCTCAATGATTCGAAATAGTCTGCAAGGTCGCCATCGACATAGGGGATCACTGCGGACCAGTAGCGGAAAATGAGGTCGCCAGTGAGGATGATTTGGTCGTCTGCGAGGAGAAGGCCAACCATGTCGTAGCTATGTCCCGGCAAAGAGACGATTTCCATGCTTGGGCAGCCATCGAAGGGTGCAAACGGACCGTCGGGAAGGTTACCGAGTTCGGTGTGGTATACGGGAACGCCTTCCTCGGGGAACGAAACGATGGGGTAACGCCCCACTGAGTTGTGCTTAAAGCGTTCTCCACTAAGGCCTTCGGGGATTGCATCGGGGTCGACGGAGTCCTCGCCGTATGTAAGCAGGTAACGTAGCAGGTCGGTGCCGGCGATGTGGTCGATATGGTGATGTGTTACGAGGATGCCCCCAACCTCTGCACCACGATTGGCGCAAGCGGCAAGCACTTTGCGGAGATGGCTCACATCCGGCGGCCCAGGATCAACGATTAGCGCTTTCTGGCTACCCGGCGTATGCACGATAAAGGTATTCGTACCAACGACGGTCATGGGCGTGATATTGTCGGCGCGTACGCCGAATAGCGACGGTGTTACATACCCACTTTCCCATAATGCTTTACGTTGCTCTGTGTTTGTTCTCATGGCTACTCCGAAACGCGATGATGGTGCAATGCGGCATGAAACTTGACTGCCCGACGCGGTTGTTACGGCAGGATGCCCGTTACCACATGGTCGCCGTTCTCGTCGATGGCGCCTTCCTCCATGAATTGGATGTGCTCGCGGTCGGTGTGCAGCAGTTCATCGAGGTTCTTGGCGCGATAAACGAAATTCAAGTTGTAGATGGTGGGCGGGAGCAGGATAATCTCGCCAGCGTCGCCCAGGTCGAATGCCCATTGCGGGTCCACCCAGTCGGCGATGGACGCTTCGGTGGAGCAGTCGTCGGGTGTTTGGCCCTCGGGGCACAGCGCCGCGAAGAAGAAGGTGTCGAAGCGCTTCGGCGAGAACAGCGGGGTTACCCAGTTCGCGCAGTACGAAAGCAAATCGCTGCGGATGTACAGGTTGTGGCGGATGAGCACCTCGGCGAAGCTCTGCTCGTGCGCGATGAGCTTGTCGCGCTCCTCGCCCCATTCAGGCGTGCTCACGTCGTGCACGACCGAATTTGCGTCGTGGCCGGCAAGCAGCACGCCGCATTCCTCGAACACCTCGCGCACGGCGGCCACAATGATGCGCCGCGCGTCGTCTTCGGTTTGATGCAGCTTAGCCGCCCATTCGCCTGGCGTGGGGCCTGCCCATGGGAGTGCGGGGTCGGAATCCTTCGGGTCGACACGCCCGCCGGGGAAGACCACGGCATCGGGTGCGAACGACATGCTTTTCTGGCGGCGAATCATGAACAGCTCGATGCCATTGGGTGGGGCCACGCGCTTGTCGAGGGGAGTGCTTCCCTGGAATTTCGCGGGATTGGCTGGATCAGCCGGACGTACGAGCATCACGGTCGATGCTTTCAGCGGTGTGACGGGCACGAAGCCTTTGTCGCGTTCTGCCAGCCACTTGTCGATGGCCGGGATCTGTCGGGGTTGTACCTTTGCCGTCAGTCGCTTGCCCGATTCCCATACCTGCTCACTTGGTTTTTGCGCCATGACGCAACCTTTCGCCGCTCAGCGTATAAGTCAAGTTCATTGTACCCATAGTGACTTTGTCGCGCACGACGCGTTCGGCTAAACAATGGTGCAATTCGGGCTCTGCAAGTTTCCTTTGACAATTTGCGCGTGCTTTCAGATGGCTTTCAGGGTGTGCTTGCACACTAGATGTACGCCGGGGGAGGGCGTATATGAAAGTGAGGTTGAAAGCATGGATGCCATCGTGGCCATACCTGCCTTCGATCCGGACGAGCGCCTGATAACGCTAATCGACGCCTTACATGAGCGTGGATTCGGCAAGTTTATCGTCGTTGATGACGGAAGCTCTGAAGCCACGCAACCGGTATTTACCGCCTTGGAAAACCGGGGGGTACGGGTGGTGCATCACGTTCGGAACCTGGGCAAGGGGAGCGCCATTAAAACCGCCATAGCTCAGATGAGACTCGCGTACCCGTTAGCGGATTGTCTGATTACGGTAGATGCGGATGGGCAACATCTGCCCGATGACGTCGTGCGCGTACGCGATGCCGCGAGTGCGCGCCCGGATGCATTGGTCTTGGGGGGCCGTGATTTCCATTCCCCTGGTGTGCCGTTACGCAGCCGGGTGGGCAATGGGTTCAGCGCGTTGTATTTCCGGATGGACACGGGGGTGAGCTGCTCCGATACGCAAACGGGGTTGCGCGCGATACCTGCACGCTTGCTGCAATTGGCGATGCGGACACCCGGGTCGCGCTACGAGTACGAGATGAATTTCCTGACGGCGGTGGCGAAGCGCGGGATACCTTTGAAGATGGTGCCGATTACCGTGGTGTACGAAAACGGCAACGCCGGGTCGCATTTCTCGACGTTGCGCGACTCTGCCCGCATCTACCGGCAGTTCATCCGGTTCACGGGCAGTTCCATCGCGTGTTCGATGGTTGATTTGGCCGCGTTTGCACTCTTGGTCGCCATCTTGGGGCTCGAGACTGCTCCGTTTGTTGCCATTGCGACCGTTATCGCGCGCATGCTGTCCGGCGCGCTGAATTTCGAGATCAACCGCACCTGGAGCTTTGCCGATTCCGGCAGCAGGCAAGGCGATGCGAGCACGCAGGCCATCCGGTATGGAACCTTGTTTGTCGGACAGATGACGGCAAGCGCGGCGCTAGTCGCCCTGCTTTCCTTCCTGCCGTTGCCGCTTGTGGTCGTGAAGGTGCTTGTCGACGGGTCTTTGTTCTTCATCAGCCATTTCGTCCAGCGCAACTGGGTGTTCAAGCGAACGGCTGCTATGAAGCCCACGTTGTTGAAGGGAGGTGCTCATGCAGGACGGATATCCGCGCAGGGTTACCGCGCAGCATAGCAGGCAGGTGCATGTGCGGCGAAAGCCCCGCAAAGCATGGGTTGTTGCGTGTTCGTGTCTTATTGCGGCATTCACGACGTTCGTGCTGCTCGATGCCTTTGTGATCGAGCGCGTGGGACAGACGGTGCAGGAGGCGGATTTTTCGAGCATCGTCGCAGCTCAGGGAAGCGAAGCTTCTGGGGAGAACGAAGACAGCGAGCAGGCTGAGGAAGATACCGCATCGGCAACCAACGCTGAATCGGCGGATAGTTCAAGCGAAACTACTGACTCCTCGTCCGACCATGGTCGCAGCGGCCACCATGGAGGACCCGGAAAACACGGCTCTTCTGATGGCACGGGACACTCTGGCGGCTCGGATAACGCCGCTAGCTCGACCGATTCCGATGGCGATGTGCTCGAGGTGGGGGCAGGTTCTGCCTCTGCATCCGGCACGACCGTTGGCACCTACTCGGACGACAATATGTCCATCACGGTGTCGCAGGTGCGTGCGTACGACACGGACATCTACGTGGCGGACATCCAAGTCTCGAGCGCGGAATACCTCAAAACTGCCCTTGCGCAAAACGCATATGGGCGAAACCTCAAGGACGCGACTTCGAGCATGGCCGAGGCGGCGGATGCCGTGTTGGCGATTAACGGCGACTACTATGGCTTCCGCGATGACGGATATGTGGTGCGAAATGGCGTGCTGTACCGCGATACGGCCGCAGCGGGAACCGATGCGCTCGTGGTGTACGGCGATGGCACGATGGCCTCGGTAAGCCAGGATGATGCAACTGCCCAGCAGCTCGTGGATGACGGTGTGTGGCAAGTGCTTTCGTTCGGCCCAACGCTCGTGGAAAATGGCGAACTTGCCGTAACCGCAGGCGACGAGGTGGACCAGGCGATGGGCAGCAACCCGCGTACGGCTATCGGCATGGTGGATTCGCTTCACTACATCGTGGTGGTCTCGGATGGGCGCACCGGCGACAACGATGGGCTGTCGCTATACCAGCTGGCCCAGGTGATGCGCGATAACGGAGCGACCTATGCCTACAACCTCGATGGCGGCGGATCGTCCACGATGTGGTTCAAGGGCGAGGTCGTCAACGATCCCGGCAGCGGCAACCGCAGTGGAGAAAGAGAGGTGAGCGACATTGTCTATTTCGGGTAACACGTGGTGCAAGGTCGTGTTTCGATATGGCGTGGCAGCAGTGGGCTGTATTGCATTCAACTTCATATATGCTCAGTTTGCGCATGGGGTATCGAGTGCTTTCATGACCTTTATGTTCGCGATTCCCCTGTGCCTGGGTGCGATGCCGGCACTGGGGGCGTGGCTCGTGAAAGCGCGGCCCGTTCCCGTGGTTGCGCGCCAGTCGTGGGCGCTCGCCATTGCGTGCCTTACCGTGGCCAGCTGCCTGCACGGCATCTTTGACATCGCGGGCACGGCCTCGGCTTACCTGCCGGTATATGTGGCGGCGGCCATGTTGTTGGCGGTGGTGGGGATTGCTTTCGCCATCCGCGAGCGTGTACTCTGATTTGCATGTAAATGACCTGGACATATGCAATCTATGCATATGTCCAGGTCCGTTTGTGAAGACCTTACGATATAGGTGGCGAATCCATCGGCGCTCCATCTTAGGCTGCGTATAGTGGACACGAAAACACGAGTGTAAAGAAGAGAGAAGAGGCTAACAGAACACACGATGGGCATCGCCAAGCGAACAGTACATGCAACAGAGGCGACATTTTCCGCAATCGCGGATGCGCAAGAGGAGCGCGCGGAATTATCCGGTATTCCCGCGAATTATTTTGAGAACCGAGCCGATCAGCTCGATAAGGCCGTCGGCGAGCTCGCCGCAAAGAGGACCGAGACCCGTGCGGCATATGCAAAAGACAAAGCTGCACTTATTACCGAGATGGACTTCGAGAAGAAGGCCCTGCTCGAGCAGCACGAGAAGAACAAGGCCGAGCGTTTGGCGGCGCTCGAGCGCGACTTCAACGCCAAGATGGCCGAGATTGACGACGAGCGTGACCAGCTAAAGCAGCAAGCTAAGGATTTCCACCATCAAGCACAGATGTACAGCGACAACAAGCTGCGCTGTTCGTATTTCGATTGCCTGCGCGGCAAGGCGAGCGTGCCGAAGGAGCGCGCCGGCATGTTGCTATTCCAGGCGCTGATGATTGGCGGCATGGTTTCGATCATGACCTCGTTCAACGGCTACCGCCATTCGGGGCTCGACTTCTTCATCAACTACCACTGGATGTATCCGTTGACGTTCTGCATCACGTTCCTCATCCGAGAGTGGTTCATGAACGACTTTACCGAGGCCATCATCCACCAGTACATCCTGCCGAACTTCCAAGGCGCGAAGAAGGCGACGCTCATCACGCTTACGAATATCGTGTGCATGGTGCCGCTGATGTCAACGCTGATGACCTGCATGATCTATGGAATTGACAACCTAGGGCAAACGCTGCTCGAGCAAGTTCCCATAACCATGCTCGTAGGCGCGTGCGTGAACTTCTTCATTGTGAGCCCCATCGTGAAGATGTTTTACAACAACGTTATCGTTGCGAACTCGCAGGGCGAAACGGGAACCTATAATCGCTTCCAGGAGCTTATCATGCCGATACTCTCGGCGTTTAATTCCTAGCGCGAAGGGCTGGTGCCGATGCTGAATGCGAAGAACGGGCGCTTGCATCTGGAGACGGGGGAGATGGACTACATCCGGTTTGGGAACGGGCCGCGAACCTTCGTCATGTTGCCCGGCGTCGGCGACGGCCTGAAAACCGTGAAGGGGATGGCCGTTCCATTCGCCGCGCTGTACCGAGCGATGCTCAAGGATTTCACCGTGTATGCATTCAGCCGCCGGCGCGTGCTTGTGCCGGGTATGACCACACGCGATATGGCTGCCGACCTGAACCGCGCCATGGAGGCGCTCGGGTTGCGTGATGCTGCCGTGCTCGGGGTCTCGCAAGGTGGCATGATTGCGCAGTGGCTGGCTATCGACTACCCGGATAAAGTGGGCAAGCTCGTGTTGGCCGTCACGTTGTCCCGTCCCAATGCGACGATGGAGGAGTGCATCCGCGTGTGGACGGACCAGGCGCACAACGGCGATTATCGGGGCATTATGGTCGACACTGCGCGCCGCTCGTACTCGCCGGCGTGGGCGAAAAAGCAGATGCGCATGTACAACCTGCTTGGAAGCGTGGGGAAGCCGAAGAGTTTCGAACGGTTCCTCATCCAGGCCGAATCGTGCGTGACGCACGATTCGTACGCGGAACTTGGTCGGATTACCTGCCCGACGCTTGTAATCGGTGGAACGGACGACCAGATAGTCACGGGGGAAGCCTCACGCGAAATTGCCGCGCAGATACCCGGTTGCAAGCTCTACATGTATGAAGGGCTGAGTCACGGGCTGTACGAGGAAGCGCCCGATTTTATCGACCGGGTTATGGCGTTCTGCCACTAACGACGCGGGAATCAGTTACGAAGCCCGTTTCTTCCACTGCGCGTAAAGCTTTATGGTCTTGCCGGCTTTGGCAATGTTCTTCACCTTTTGCCTGTTCTTGAACCACTTGCCCGAGCCGTCCTTTTTCGTGTTCCAGCCAACGAACTTGTAGCCGGTGCGCTTGAAGGCGTTTTTCTTGAGCGCCTTCGTCTTGTTGCGCTTGATGGTCTGCTTGGACATCTTGCCCGTGCCGCCATTGGCCTTGAACCCCACTTGGTATGCCTTCGACTTATAGGCGGGGCGTACGTAGACGATCTTCGCGCCGGGAATAACCCATTCGCAGCGACACTGTGCAACCTTGCTCGGGCTGCCCATGTTGCCGCTGATGCAGTTTTCAGCATCCATCATGATGCCCACGTGGTCGAAATTGAAGAACACGAGGTCGCCGGCTTTCGGCGTCGTAACGACCTTGCCGCCAGCGGAAATCGTCGCGCGATACAGCTCCGAGACCATGCCGTTGAAGGGAACGGCCTTGCTCTGGCCGACGCGCTTCGCGCAATCGGACACGAAGTCGGCGCACCAGCCCTCGGTGTAGCCCAAGCTGCCTTGGCCGAGCCCATCCTGCGCCATCGCGACTCCGAGCATGTCCTTGGCGCCGATGTACTTCGGTTTATAGCTGTTGAAGTTCTCGGATTTCGATTGCATCGCCCATGCTGGGTTGGGGGTGGCAAGCGCAAAGCCCAGGCAGAGCGCCAAGGCGAGCAGAAGGGCAATGGGAGCAGCGAGTGTTTTTGCGTGCACGTTTTATCTCCTTTGCAAAACGGTATCTACGATGCTAGCAGGGAAGTGGTGACAACCCAGTTGTCCCCGCCCCATTCTCCACGTGCCAGACTGGCGATATACAGCCAGCTGCGTACCCTCCCCAGGCCTTCCGGGAGGGTTAAGCTGCCGACTATGGAAATCACAATCGTTAGAATGCCAGACGAAAACCCTCTAAAACGCCCGGTTGCCAGCCTGTTGCAGTTACGCCAACGCGCGGCGCATCGACTATAATCTGGCCATGGAATGTGTCCTATGCCATAAACAGCTTCCTGAATGGGCGGTGTTTTGCCCGGCGTGCAACACGCAGCAACCGGGAGCTGTCGAATGCGAAGACATCGAATACGCGGCATTTATTAGCTATCGGCATTCGCCGACCGATCAGAGTGTGGCTCTGGCCGTCCAGAAGGCCATCGAGCATTTCAAGCTTCCGCGTACGCTCTCCAGCCCCATACAAGTGGCGCCCGGTCGCAGGCTCGGGCGCGTTTTTCGCGATGAGGACGAGCTGCCCGCCGCCCATTCGCTGCCCGACAGGATAACCGACGCCCTTATGAAGTCGCATTCGCTTATCGTGGTGTGCTCTCCCGAGATGCGGACAAGCATGTGGGTGAAGCGCGAAGTGGAAACGTTCGCTTACCTACATGGCTGCGATCGCATCTTCGCTGTCCTGGCGAGCGGGAATGAGCTGGAAAACATCCCCGAGATTCTACGGAGCAAGACGGTTATCGGCCCCGATGGCGCGCCTTGCATAATTGCAACCGAACCCCTCGCTGCCGATTTTCGCCTGGAATCGCATAATCGTATGTCCCTCGAGAAGCTGCGCATTATCGCTTCAGTTGCCGGTTGCGACTTCGATGACCTTCGCCAACGTAGCCAGAAGCGAAAGCGGAGAATAGCAGTCTCCATCACGGCGATGGTGGTTTTGATGGGCTGTGTGTTGGGAGTGTTTGGGCTGAGGGCTCACGAGGAACACCAGCGGGCGCTGTTTGCGGAATCGTATCGGCTGGCCATCCAATCTCAGCAACTGCTTGAACAGGGAGACCGCTACGGCGCCATCGAATCTGCGCTTGCGGCGCTTCCGAAATCCAGCGCCGACAACAGGGATTATGCACCGATAGCTGAGGACGCGCTGGAAGCGGCGTTGCAAGTGTATCCGAGCAACGCGGCTTGGCTGACCTGTTACTCGATAGAAACGGAATCGCCCATAGGAGATCGCATCGACGGCTCGTCCTTCTACGATGCATCTATCGTTGACGGAACATCCGATTCGGATTCGAACGATCTCAAAGCAAGCGCCATTACCGTCAACGAGAAGAAAGGCTGGTTTGCCTACGCACAGAAAGATGGCACGGTAGCCATTCACGATATCGAAACTGGCCGGAGAATCCAGACGTTCCGAATAGGCGAAGATGGGCAACCGATGACAGACTTCACATCATGCGATCTCGCCTTCGTAGGCAACACGCTTCTCTTACGCGCAAAGAATGCCACGCAGTCAAAACTTGTGGCCATAGAAGTTGACGGGGATTCCCTAACCTTCAAGTGGGCGGATGATACCGAAGCTACCAACCTCGTAGTTTCCGACCAGGGTCAACTTGCCATAGCGGGGCTTGCCTACGGCAGGACTTTGAAAGCCTGGCTCTTGTCTCCTGATGGCGGTAAGAAGCTTAGCGAGGTTACAGCTGAAATCGGAGATTTCGCGTACGATGCAACCGATCCCGAAGCAAGTTCCGGCGTATTTCACGAGAAGACCGGCGATCTCTACCTTGCCTTTGGTGGCCTTCTCGTACGCGTGGATGCGCAAGCCGGCACGCTCGGGGAATCGGGCGTTCAGAAGGCGCAACTTGCCAACAAGCACGTTGGCGCAGCTCAGTATGCGAACGGGCTCGTCATTGTCGCGTCTTATGGCGATGGGGACGAGGGCAAGAACATCCCCTATGCAATCGAGGCTTTCGACAGCTCATTGAAACGGATTTGGAAGAATACCGGTCAATATAGCGGGAGTAGTATCGTCCGTGAGGAAGACAATGGTCGCATCATCGTATATGGAAATCCGAACCTGTGTGGCGCAGCGCTCGATGACGGCTCTGTCATCAGCGTGAGCGTCGGAAGCCATATCATGCTAATTGACACGCGTTCGGGCGAAGTGCTCTACGATGAGGCGAAATCGTGTACCGTGGTGGGGCTGAGCCCAAACACGCAAGATGCATCGAAGCTTGATGACATCGTCCTTGTCGTAGCGACCAGAGATGGAGCGGTGATGGGGGAGCTTCCGTTTATCGCGTCGGGGACCTACACCCGGAGCTTTACTACGATGCTTTCCGAACCGATTCGCTGGGCGCGGGCTTGCTGTCCAAAATACACTCGCACGAACACCATAGGAATCGGCTTATACGTAATCGCACTGTCTGCCGAGAACGAAAGCAAAGTATTTGTGTATCGGTCGAGCTTCATCGTGCCGAAAGATAAGGTTAAGACAGAGGGTGATTACAGCCTTGACGAGCTTCGGAGCCTTGCTCACGACACACTGAAAGCTGCCGGTAGAGAATAAGAGGCGTGCTCTTCTACTGCGGGGAGATTGTCACGCCGGCTACTGGTAATCCGCTACACTGTTGGGAAGGACACGGGCGGATTCGCGATGGGTCGGGGAGGTGGCTTGGTATGGCGCTTTTCAAACCGAAGTGGATGACGGATAACCGCGCCAAGCTCGATAAGGCCGTGCAGGCTGTGGGAAAGATCGGCGACCAGGAGGCCTTGGCTGAGGCCGCCCTGCATGCGCCGCTGGAAGAAGTACGCATCGCCGCGGCGAAGAAGGCGGTCAGCCAAGACGTGCTCGAGCGCATCGTCGAGCAATCGGGCGAGAAGCCCGTCGTTCAGGCGGCGCTTCACAACTTGATGATGGCGTATGCCGGCAGGCTGAGGGAGTTGGAGCGCATCGCCTACCACCCGGACATGGCCAACGAGGACATCCTGGACATTTTGCAAGCGGTTGAACCCGAGGCACGGCAGCGCATTATTAAGGAACACGTCGATAACGAAGATCTTATGTTGCAGGTTGCGCTCCACGCGCTCGGAACGGGCACCCAGCGTGCGGCTGTGCGTCACATCTTTTCGTATGAAGCGTTGTTGCAGGTTGCGGAGATAACCGTCGGCGCAAAGACGCCGGCCTATGCCGCCAAGCGACTCGCGGAGCTGTATCCCGACAAGGCCAAGGAAGAACTGGAGCGCGCGATTGTGCGCCAGATTCGCAGCGGCTTCATCAAACAGGCGGTTGAGCTGCGCGAACAACTCGATGCACCACGTGATGCCAGGCGGTTCGAACGCGATGTGGTGGATGCGCTCATCTTCCAATGGCTTTCGATCCAAGGTGAATCCGCGCGTGAGGCGGCGCGGCTCATTCAGTCTCTGACTCGGCCGGATGCGCTGTTTATGCTCGCCTGCAACCTGCGCTTTAAGGATGCGAAGAGCGTTGCCGAATCCCGGACCAAAAAGGGCCGTGAATCCCTGGCAACCGTGGTATTCAGCATGCTGGACAACGACCAGCTCGTGCGGCTTGTCGAGGACAATTCCCGGTTGGAGAAGGAGTGTACGCCCGATACGGTGCGAGCGATTCGGCAATGTGCACTCATCGAGCTTGCGAGCAGGTCCGATGGCCAACAGGTTCTGGAAGGTATCGTAGAGCAGCACCTCGACGAGCGCGATCCACGCGGGCTGCAGTTCATCACGGATGTGCCCTGGTTGCTTGCGGTTTCCAGGTCCGGGGTGAAACCGTCCGTGCAATCGCGTTTGTGCGACGTGGTGAAATCCGAGGACGCAATCGCCGACATCCTCATCAACGGCCTTGCGTCACACAAAGAAGTAGTCGCGGGCAGTCCGGCCAGCGCGAGTTGCGACAAAGACCGGGCGAATCTCGTGTCGCGTGTGAAAGACAAGGTGATGCTGGAGAAGCTGTCGGTGGAGGCGCGCGATGTGTATATCCGCAGCGTGGCTGCGCGTCGGTTGCGGGAAAAACACGGCTGCGATGCAGTGCGGGTGTTGCATGACGTGTGCCAGTACTGCGGCGGCGCAGTGGCAGAGACCATGGCCTATGCGGGAACCACCGAGGAGCATCTGCGTTGGGATTGCCAGGGGTGCGGGCGCTTCCAGGACAAAACGCTGTTCGGACGTGGCTCATCCAACCAGATTTCGGGCGACTATTACGTGTTCGGCGAGCTCGGTGAATGGATGGACGCCTCCTCGCTGGAGCCCGAACCGCCCGCTTCTCCCGCGAGCAACGGCGCGGAAGAAGCTGCTGCAGCTTCCGCTTCTGCCCCCGCAGCACAGCCTCCGGAGGCCGAGCTTACGGACAGCTACGAGTGCAAGGGTTGCGGCCACGTAGTCTGGTTCGGGCCAGATTCTGCCGATCCGTGCGTCTGCCCGAGCTGCGGTACCGAGAATCACCGGTGGTTCACTTCGGGTAACGTCATTGACTACCGCGACTATTCGGCCGGCACGCGCTGGGACGAATGCTCCCGCTGTGGCGCCAGGAAGAACTACCGCACGGTGAACACGATGTAGGAGGGCTGCATGGCGTTAGCATGCAAGATAGCTGGCCACAAATGGAACGGTTGCAAATGCTCCCGCTGCGGTGAGAGACGCAATGAGGGACACGACTATCGCTTCGTCGAGGGTTCGTGCCGGAAGAGATGCCCTATCTGCTATGACTCGTTCAACGTGCCGCACGATTGGCACGGGTGCGTATGTTCCCGGTGCGGAGAGAAGCGGGATTGCGACCATAGTTGGAATAAGGCGGAAGTGTACTCGGGTGGCGGCTCGAAGAAGCGGCTGTACCATCTGAAGAAATGCAGTACGTGTGGCACGATTAAGCTTCCACCCCACACATTCACCCGAGTCGAAGGATGTCTCCGTCGGTGCGCAGAATGCGGATACGAAGGTGTTTACCACGAGTTCGAACGTGGGAAATGCCGCGACTGCGGTACAAACGAGAACGAGTTTTACTGCAAGCTCATCGCTTCCGGTGAGGTGAGCTACTACGACAACGAAACCAAGCACGGCCAGATATATGTGAAGTACGGTGACCACGTGACCAGCGTTTCCGCTCGCGCGAAGCTTATCGTGGCGCTCGCTACCAGCGGGCGCAAGGGCCAGGACATTACTGTGCCAGTAGAAACGCTGCTCAAAGAGCTTTCCAAGACGGCGGCAGGCACGAGTAAAGAGGCTCAAGCCGCCAATCGCGCCCTGCGCAAGATTGCTCTGAACGGCTCCATCTCCATCGGCTGGCGCGAGAAGGCATGTGCTGGTATCGCCGATTCCGCCCTGCTGGCGGAACCGGTTGCGGTCCTCAAACGCTGGCGCGAGGCTCACAAGCCCACGCAAGCCGATATCGACTACGAGAATGCCATGATAGCCATGGACAGCGGCCTCGGCCGTTCGGGATAAGATGATGGTTGCGTAAGATTCAGACAAAGACGTTCCCGGGAAAGGGTTGGGCCGTGGAGGATTACATCATTAGAAGCATGAGGGTGGAAGAATACCCGCTGTTGGAGGAATTCCTCTACCAGGCCATTTACGTTCCCGAGGGGTTCGAGGGGGAAGTCCCGCGCAACGTGATTTACGACGACCCGAAGTGCCGGGCGGCGTTCGAGGACTTCGGGGAACTCCCGGACGACCGCGCACTGGTTGCCGAGCGCGACGGGGAAATGGTTGCCGCGTGTTGGGTGCGCACGACCGATGAATATGGGCATATCGACGATGCGACGCCATCGTTCTCGATTTCCGCATACCGGGAGCATCGGGGAAAAGGTGTGGGAACGGCCCTGATGAACCGCATGCTCGACGAGCTGTTCGAAGAAGGATATGCGCGTACGTCGCTATCGGTGCAGAAGGAGAATCCGGCGGTGAGGTTGTACCTGCGGCTGGGCTTCCGCATCGTCGGAAACGGCGCCGACGATACCGAGTGGCTGATGGTTTGCCCGCTGAACGAACCGTTTACCGTTATCGAAACCGACCGCTTAATTCTACGGCCTTGGCTTGCATCGGACGCCGAGCGCCTCTATGCGCTGGCAAGCGATTCCGAGGTGGGACCGCGTGCCGGTTGGCCGGCGCATGCCAGCATCCAGGAAAGCGCCCTCATAATCGCAACGGTGTTTGCTGCGCCGGATACCTATGCAGTCGTGTTGCGCGAAACGGGCAATATCATTGGGTGTGCCGGCTTCAACGAGGGTGATGCCGCGAACATGCCGCTTGCGAAAGACGAGCTTGAGCTGGGCTATTGGATAGGAAGACCCTATTGGGGGCGTGGCTACGCCACAGAGGCTGCCGGCGCCCTAATTAGACGCGGGTTTGGCGAGTTGGAGCTCTCTTGCATCCGCGCTGCCTATTACGATGGCAACGACCAGTCGAGCCGCGTGCTTGAGAAGCTGGGCTTCCGGTACGAGCGCACGGAGCACGATGTGGATTGCCCGTTGCTTGGCGAGCGCCGCACTGAGCATTTCGTCTACCTTCCCGGCTAAGCTCGGGGATGCAGTTGCGGTTTTAGCCCCTCATGCGTTTCGCCCATTCAGGTTATGCGAGTTCGAACTGGGCGTTGTAGAGTTCGGCGTAGAAGCCGCCGGCAGCGAGCAGCTCGTCGTGGGTACCCTGTTCGACGATATCGCCCTCGTCCATCACCAGGATAAGGTCGGCGTTGCGGATGGTGCTTAAGCGGTGCGCGATGACGAAAGAGGTGCGGTCGCGCATAAGCTCGTCCATGGCCTGCTGGATGAGCGCTTCGGTGCGGGTGTCGACGCTCGAGGTGGCCTCGTCCAGGATGAGGATGTCGTGGTTGGCCAGCACGGCGCGCGCGATGGTGAGCAGCTGCTTTTGGCCTTGGCTGATGTTCGTGGCGTCCTCGTTGATGCGCGTGTCGTAGCCATCGGGCAGCGTGCGGATGAACTGGTCGGCGAACGCGGCCTTCGCAGCCTCGACCACCTGCTCGTCGGTGGCGGTCATCTTGCCGTAGCGGATGTTCTCGCGGATGCTCGCGGAATATAGCCAGGCATCCTGGAGCACCATGCTCATGGATCCGCGCAGGTCGTGACGCGTGTAATCGCGGATGTCGGTACCGTTGATGCGGATGGCGCCCCCATCGACGTCGTAGAAACGCTCGAGCAGTTTCACCATCGTGGTCTTGCCGGCGCCCGTGGGGCCGACCAATGCGACGGTGTGTCCTGCCTCAATGCGCGCCGAGAAGTCCTTGATGACGGGCTTTTCGGGGTCGTAGCCGAACCGCACATGGTCGAACTCGATGTCCTGGACGCGCGCGGGGAAAGGTTTCGCGTCGGGGGCATCGTCTTCCATTTCGGGTTCTTCGAGGAACTCGAAGACGCGCTCGGCTGCGGCGGCCATCGATTGCAGCTGGTTCGCGACCATCGAGAGCTGGCTCATCGGTTGCGTGAGGTTCTTCACGTATTGGATGGTGGCTTGGATGTCGCCGATGGTGATGGCTCCCTGGATGGCAAGGGCTGCGCCGACGATGGCGACGGCCACATAGCCCACGTTCGCGACCGTGTTGATGAGCGGCATCATGAGCCCCGAGAAGAACTGCGATTTCCAGCCGGCGGTGTAGAGCGTGTCGTTATCGCGCCTGAAATCATTGAGCGCGCTGTCTTCACGGTTGAACGCCTTCACGATGTTCTGGTTGGAGAACACCTCTTCGACCTGGCCATTCACGCGTCCGAGGAGCTCCTGTTGCGCGAAGAAGTACTTCTGCGAGTGCCTGACGACAAGCATGATGACGGCTCCCGAGACGGGTATCACCAGCAACGCGACAAGCGTGATGATGGGACTGATGGTGAGCATGAGCGCGACGATGCCCACGATGCTGACCACCGAGGTGATGAGCGTCGTGACGCTTTGGCTGAGGCTTATGCCGAGCGTGTCGACGTCGTTCGTGATGCGTGACAGGACATCGCCGGTGGCGTGCGATTCGAAATACCCCATGGGCAAGCGGTTGATTTTGTGCTCGATCTCGCAACGAAGCTGGTGCGAAAGCTTCTGGATGACGCCGGCCATAATCCAGCCCTGAGCGAGTGCCAGGAAGGAAGACACCAGGTAGAGTGCTAGCACAATGAGCAAGATGGTGCCGATGGCGGCAAAGTCGATGCCACCGGTGCCTGCAATCTTGGCTGCGAGGCCGTTCGCGAGCGTGGTCGTCGCCTCGCCAAGCACCTTCGGGCCTACGACGCTGAACACCGTGGACCCGACGGCCATGATCATGACAACCACGATGGGCAGCTTGTATTTGCCCAGGTACGAGATGAGCTTGATGACGCTTCCCTTGAAATCCCGGGCCTTCGCACCGGGCATGCGCCCATGGGGGCCGCGTGCGGGGGTGTTTTCAATCTGCCCGGCTTCGCGTTTTTGGCGGCGCTTCTCGGCGGCTTCGGCGATGGCTTCGGCTTGCGCTTTTCGGGTGGCTTCGTCGAACTTGCTCATCGCACACCCCCTTGAACGCCGAGCTCTTCGGGCGAAAGCTGCGATTTCGCGATCTCCTGGTACACCTTGCAGCTGGCCAGCAGCTCTTTGTGCGTTCCAATGCCCGCGATGCGGCCACGGTCGAGCACGATAATCTGGTCGGCGTTCAGGATCGTGGCGATACGCTGCGCCACGATGATGACGGTGGCGTTGCCGGTGGTTTTGCGGAGTTCGGCGCGCAGGGCCTGGTCGGTTTTATAGTCGAGCGCGCTGAAGCTGTCATCGAAGAGCAGGATGGGTGCCTGTTTCGCGATGGCGCGGGCGATGGACAGGCGCTGCCGCTGTCCGCCCGACACGTTGGTACCGCCTTGTGCGACATCGCGCCCGTAGCCGTCTTCGCCGTCCTCGATGAAGCCGTCGGCCTGTGCGATGCGAGCCGCCTCGCGCATGGCCTCGTCGCTGATGCCGGGATCGGCATATTTCAGGTTACTTTCGATGGTGCCGCTGAACAGCGCGCTTTTCTGCGGCACGTAACCGATGACGTCGTGGAGATCGGATTGGCGGACATCGCGCACATCCGTGCCGGCGATGCGCACCGACCCGCCGTTTACGTCGTAGAAGCGGGGAATGAGGTTGAGCACGGTTGATTTGCCGCTGCCCGTGCCGCCGATGATGGCGGTGGTCTGGCCGGGTTGCGCCGTGAACGAGATATCGTCGAGCACGTTTTGCTCGGCGTCGCCGTAGTGGAATGTCACGTGGTCGAATTCCACCGGATACCCTGTGGTCCGGGGCTTCAGTTCGCTTGGCTGGGCGGGGTCGACGATGCTCGGCGTGGTGTCGAGCACCTCGTCGATACGTGTGGCTGCCACATTCGCACGCGGCAGCATGATGGCGATGGTGGACAGCATGAGGAAGCTCATGACGATGACCATCGCATACGTGATGAACGCGATCATCTCGCCGACTTGCATCATGCCCATATCTATCTGCTGTGCCGCAGTCCAAACGATGAGCGCAGCCCCGCCATTCATGATGAGGGTCATGCCGGGGAACATGAACATCATGGTTCGGCTGGTGAACAACTGCGTGCGCATGAGGTCGCTACTCGCCAGGTTGAACCGGTCCTGCGCGATGTCCTCGCGGCGGAACGCACGCACCACCTGCACGCCCGTGAGACTCTCGCGGGAAACCAGGTTCACGCGGTCGATGAGCTTTTGCATGATGCGGAACTTCGGGTAGGTGATGCCGAAGAGCGTGGCCACTAGCCCGATAACCAGCGCAACGCTGAGCACGATAATCCAGCTCATCGAGACGTTCGTGGTTGAAATCATGATGACGCCGCCGATGCCCAGGATGGGGGCGTACAGCACCATGCGCATGAGCATGATGAGCACCATCTGCACCTGCATGATGTCATTGGTTGAGCGCGTGATGAGGCTTGCGGTGGAGAAGCGGTTGAGCTCGGTGGCGCTGAACGACACCACCTTGGTGAAGAGCCGCTCGCGCAACGAACGGGCGATTTCCGCGCCGGCTCGCGAGGCGATAAGGCCTACGAGCACGGAGCACGCCACCATTCCGAGCGTCACGAGCAGCATGAGCCCGCCCGTGGTAAAAAGGTAGCCCATCTGAATGGCGTTCACGTCCACGCCGCACGCTTCAAGTTCTTGTTGCGTGGCGGCAATGGCCCGCTGCGTGGCCACGCCTTCGTCGGTCTTGTCGTCAACCAGGAAGGCAGAAATGGCGAGAGCATCTATGGCTTCCCGATCGGTATCGGCTGCTATGTGGTAATACCCATCGTCGCCAAGTTCGTATGCAGCCTCGAACGCTTGGCGGTCTGCGGTATCCAGGGAAACGGCCGTCGTTTCGAAGGTTTGCACGCGCATTACGTCGGGCGATGCGTGTTCGATGCCGCGTTGCTGGATGCCCACGTCGACGATGACGGACGTGAAGGTGGGCAGCGCCAAATCGCATACTGCCTGCCCGATGAGCAGGATGAAGATGAGCATCAATTCGCCCACGTGATTCTTCAGATGCTTGAGGATGCGCATGCCGTGCCTTTCGCGGTAATCCGCGTATCGTAAATTTCAGGCAATTATTTTCACACGTACCGTGCTAAAAGCGTCGTGCACGTTCTAAAAGCACGGAAAATGCGTGTCTTCCGTGAGCGCGAAATGAGTCGAAGAACGTATCTTCGACTCATTTTTGCAAGGAATTTCTCGTCTGAAAAGATGCCACGGAAAATGAGTCAAAGATACGTTCTTCGACTCATTCTCCGTTTTGTGTTCTTACCCCAGCTCTTCGGGTTCGATCTTGCCGCCCTTGGAGTGCATCAGAACCGGGTCGGAATACGTGACGTTGCCGAGGACGTCCACAATCTCGAAGCGGTACAGGAAGTCGCCATCG
The DNA here is from genome assembly GCA_030526775.1 of Coriobacteriia bacterium. Taxonomy (GTDB): domain Bacteria; phylum Actinomycetota; class Coriobacteriia; order Coriobacteriales; family Eggerthellaceae; genus UMGS1519. The sequence goes on from JAUNCA010000003.1 coordinate 20,628, forward strand.
CCGAGGTCGGTGTCCTTGATTTCCAACCCGTTGTGCCACGTGATGGTTGCCAGTTCGATTTCCTCGCCATCGCCCGTTGCGATGTCGGTGGCCATGAACAGGAACGCCACCTCGTCGCCTTCCTTCAGTGTGCGCATGTTCTTCGCGGCGGTGCCGCTGGCCTCGTCGATGCCGTCGTAGGCACCTAAGATTTCGAAACGGCTCTGGTCGAAGCGCCACGCGGCGATGATGTTGGAACGCTCGCCGTTGATGTTCACGGGTATCGCATACAGGTTGTAGTCTTCGGTTTCGCTCACCACCTGTGCATTCACGAAGTTGTCGTCGATGGCCAGCCAGGTTCCCTGGAAGTTGTCGGTGAACACGCCGGCATCCCAGTCGGCATTGATGTCGTTATCGGTGCCCAAGGGCAAGTAGAGGCTGTCATCCAGGTCGTAGAAGCCCAGGTTGAAGCGAACCGACGCCACCTTATCGAAGCCCTTGGTGAAGGTCAAGCGCAGGTGCAGGTCGGAATCGATGCCCTGGGTGAACCTGATTTTGATTTTGTCTTCGGTGATCGGCTTGACCTTTTCTTCCTTCTTGGCGCCCTTCTTCGACCAGTCTACCTTGTCGTAGTTGCCGTACAGCACCGAGAGGTACTGGAGATAAGCGACATTGCCGGTAATCTCGTCGGTGATTTCCTCGTAGCGCTTGTACACTTCGCCGTTCAAGGCCAGCGGGTAGAAGACGGAAAGGCCGTGCGCCTTCGAGCGGTCGGTGCCGTTTACGGAGTAGATAACCGCATCGTCAAGCGCCTCGACGACCTTGCCCGCGTGCGGCGCAAGCACGCTGTCGGTGTTCTTCATAAGGTGGCCCAGGTCAATCATGTCGGTGAAGCCCTGCGCTTGCGTGTTGCCGCCATAGTTTTCCGTGCGGCCGGCTCCCTGTGCGATGACGCGCAGGTCCTGCGTGTTACCCGTTGCGGTGAAAATCTCGTGCGATGCGGCCTCGAATGCCTCGGCGAGCGCCGGCACTTTCGAGAGGTCCGTGACGGAGAGCGTCGCCATACTGTCGGTGTAGGAATTCACGCACTTGAAGTAGTAGCTGTCGCAGATTCCGCGCGTGAGCTCGGCTACATCCATGCCCGGGTACTGGGCGAGCCAGGCGGGCCACACGTCGTAGGCCCAACCGCCGCCGGGCTCGGTTTCCTCGGAGGCAATGAGGTAATCGCCATACGGCTCCACAGCTTGCGCGGTTTCGAGCGTAGCCATCAGGCAGGTGTCGAAGCCGACGACGTCGAAGTGATGATTAGCCTTCTTCAGGGCACGCGCCATTTCGGGGAGGGTGAGCGTGTCGATCTCGCCCTGCTTGCTGGCATGCAGCTCATCGGCGCACACGCCCACGAGCGTTCCGCCGCCATGATCCCAGAAGATGAGCATCGTGCGGTCGGCGGGATACTTCTTAACACCCCAGGTGATGAAGTCGGCAAGCGTGTCGGCCGCGCCCATCGAGGCAAGCGGTTTGTCCTCGACGAAAGCGATGCCCTCGGGTTCGGCCACGTAGCGCTCGATCTTCTTCGCGGTAATCACGTTGTTGCGCCATTTCTTGGCGCCGCCGGTCTGGATGACGAAGTTCACGTTCTTGCCCAAATCGGAGCCCGTAAGCTCGATGAGGTTCTCGGTTGCCAAGCCCGACTGGCTTTCGAGGTCGGAGCCGCACATGTACACGAGCACGGTCCACGTGGTGTCGGCGTCGCCGGCATCTTGGGGTTCCCCCAGGTCGTTCGTGTACGGCGAGCAGCTTGCCAAGGGAATGGCCAGCAACAGCGCAGCGAGGCAGGACAGCAGGAACACCTTGAGCGAGTTCGAGTTCGTGCGGGTCATGGATTCCCCTTCCTCCGGGGTGCGGCAACACGTATTCAGTTTAACCCGGAATGAGCCAAACATGACAGTCGTGTTTGGCTCATTCAGCTGGAGGTTCTGATTGGATGGTTAGGCTTTACGCAAAAGCTTGTCGAGGACGATGGCGGCCAAGGCGATGATGAGCATCACGGGCAGCGTGTTGCCACACGGAATGTCCCAACCCAGCGAGAAGCGGTACAGGATGAAGCCTGCCAGCCAGAGCGCGGCGTTGCGCCAGTCGATGGGGGAGTCCGCGTTGTCACGGTGAAGTACGAAGTAGTCGACGACCACGATGGTTGCCATCGGCGCGAACACCGAACCGATGAGATAGAGGAATTCCTCGAAGTTGCCCACGGGCGCGAAGATGGCGAGCAGCGTGCCGATGACGGCGGCTGCGATGCCGCAGATGCGCGCATCGAGTTTCTCGGAAATCGCGTTTGCGGAAACGCCGGCCGATTGCGCATCTAGGAAGGTCGTGGTGACGGTGGAGAACACGACCACGAGGATGCCGACCACGCCGAGGCCCGCCTGCGCGAGCACGACGGCCACGTCATCGGAGCCCGCGAACAGCGCGCAGCCCAGGCCGATGACGAACATCCAGCAACTGCCGATGCCATAGGCTAGGGTTGCCAGCGCCGTGCCGGCTTTGGGGTTGGTGGCTTCGCGCGTGTAGTCGCCTGCAACGGGCAGCCAGGAAAGCGGCATGGCGGCGGCGAGCTCGACGGCGGCGCCGAATGAGAGGCTACCGTCCTCGATTCCCGGGATGGGCACGCCCGACCCGAACACGGTGGCGCTAATGACGAACGTGAGCGCGAACAGCAGCAACGCGGCTGCGGACTGGACCTTGCCCATGCGCTTCACGCCGATGGCGATCCACAGCACGATGAGTGCGCCGATGACCACGCACCAGCCTGCCATGCCGAGTGCTGGCACCAGCAAGCTTGCCGCAGCGCCGCCCGACATGACCATGATTGCGGTCCATCCGACGAGTTGCAGGACGTTGGCGGCGGAAAAGCCATCTGCGCCGAAGCGTCCGAAGGAGCGACCGACCGCCTGCATGGCCGATGCGCCGGTTTGCGCGCTTACAAGCGAGACCAGCCAGAACAGCGCGCATCCGATGATGTGGCCGACCAAGATGGCCGCAATGCCCAGGCCGAGACCGAGCGGCGCGAAAAACGTGCCAGTGAGTATCTCGGCAAGCGAAACGGATGCGCCGAACCAAACCAGTCCGAGCGTTGGGGTTGATAGATTACGTTCTTGAAGCATGCTAGCTCCCTTCGGCGGCATTACCCGCATCAGGTTCCTCGGGTCGAAGCGGGTTTACGCTTCCTCTCAGCCCGCATCACGCGAGCTCCCCTTCGTCCGTTTTCGGACTTGTGACAGTATAGCGAAGCGCTCGTAAAGGGAAAGTGGTGGGTTCGCCCAGGTGTGCTATTATTACCGTCACCGTGTTTGGCGTACCATGGGGAAAGGAGCAAGTGTGGCGAGGTATAACCCGAAAAAGGATCCGTACAAAAACGGAACTTATATCCTGATTACCCTGATTATCTGCGCAATTGCCGTTCTCGTGGTGGTCGCACGTTGCTCGACTGGCCACTAGGCCGACATTTTGAAGCGTCCCCTTAGCTCAGCTGGATAGAGCGTTTGCCTCCGGAGCAAAAGGCCGTGGGTTCGAATCCCGCAGGGGACGCCAGCATTCCTGGTTGAATAAACGCCCCAACTTGCGTGCGCACTCAACGCGCGCTGCCCTCGCTAAATTTCATGAAGGGACAGTCCCTTTTATGAAATTTTCTTCTTGCGAGTAATACGTTATCCTCGCTGGAGAAGTGTTGCTGCCATCTGTGGAAGGGTTTTCATGTTTGGGGAAGAGGGCGGCTTCGACGCCTGTGCTGACGATCTATTAGAGGAGCATGTCTACCCGACGATGTTCGGGGATGCCGAAGTGTTCGTGCTGCAGACCGAGGAGGGCACGCCGCTTCGCGTGTTATATGTGGGCGGAGGCTTCCAATCGGCGACGTATGTGGGGGAGAACCGCTTTCATCCGGTTTTCGCGTATTACCGCGCCATTGACCTCGTGCTTCATCTCGGAAGGCCTATTTGGCGCATGCTCATGATCGGCGGAGGCGGGTTTTCGTATCCCAAACATCTGCTGATGAGCACCGACTCGATTTACCGGGATACCAGTATCGACGTCGTGGAAATAGATCCCGCAATCGTGGATATAGCCCGTAGGCATTTCGACTTGGACGAGGTCGAGCGGTTGCATGGCGCGCAGGGTACCGGGCGGCTTGGCATAATCGTGGCCGATGGCGTTCAGGTCCTGCGAACCTCGGAGCAGTCCACCTACGATGTTGTCGTTAACGACTCCTTCGACGGGGCCGAATGCACGAGCGCGCTATTCTCGCCCGCTGCTCTAAGCGATGCAAAGCGCGTCTTGACAGCCGATGGCATATACGTGGCTAACGTCGTTGCGGAGGATGCCGCCGAGGCGGCCCCGTATGCAGATGCACTGCATTCCGTTTTCACCCATGTCTACCTGCTGCTTTGCCCCGACGAGGAATTCGATGGCTCCAACAACAACCTGCTTGTCGCATCGGATGTTCCTTTGCAAGTGCCCGGGCTGGTGAGCGCGTAATCTGGCCGGCTATTGCCAAGGGTGATTTCAGCGGCGTGTTGTATAACTGAAATAGTCATAAGCGAGGAGGTGCGTCATGGGGTTCTTCAAGTCGATATGGTCGTCCGGGAAGAAACGAAGTGCCGAGAAGAAAGAAACGACTCAGGAGCCTGACGTTTCCGTCGATAAGATAACCGACATCGCTAAGCTGTCCGAAATCGCGATTGCGACAGCCGATAAGCGCAGACTCGAAGGAAAGCGCTTCTTCGATTTCGAAGGCTTCGACCGGACGATGCGGGATATCGGTCGTGCGGCGTGCCAATCGGACGTGGACAAGGCAAGAATCGGAGCGCTTATCGAATCGGCTGTTCACGGTTGGGATTTCATGTTCATCGCGCGCAAAACCGGGAGCGAGTATCTTGCGAGGGAGACCAAGGAATGCTCCGAGGTCTTACGGGAACTGGAAAGCGAGTTGCCTGCGGATCCTAAAGGGCAGCGTGAATACATCGATTCAATTGACACGCGTGTTGAGTACACCGGCCTGCACTCCACCAAGTGGAAGCTGATCGGCTGCTGCCTGCTTATAGACGCCTTGCGCCCCTATGCGTATGACATCGCCCAAGCCGTGGAAACGATGAGCTTGTACTGCGACCTGCGGGCCTACGGGGCCAGTCCGGGCAGCAAGAGCGAAGGTCTAGCCGCGCACGAGCGGAAGTGCGAAGCCTGGAAGGAATCGGCGGAGCGCCTTATCGAGGTGGCGCAGCGCGAGCCGGAGACCCTGTATCCGGTATGGGGCAAGCTGAAAAAAGCCATCGATGGCGCAGAGACGCAGGTGAAGGAGAAAAAGCAAGTAGGCGTGAAGACTACCAATCGGCGGGTTTCCCCGGATGCCCCGCAAGACTGGACCGAGAAGGTGACCGTGCCGGTATACGAAGACGTCACCGAGAAGAAACCGATGGGATTGCATTTTCCGGCCGAGTAGCACGTTTCGCTAGGTGCCGACGAGCGCTTGTCGTAACGAGCAACGTATCTGTGGCGAAGTTCAACGCATGCTTTAAGAGAAGAGGGACCCAGATGTCTTACGCATACGATGCGCTTGAGTACAACATCGAGTCTTGCACAGACGGCCGGCCGGCCAACGTGTATTTCTGGGATGGCAAAAAACCGGAAGACTACCCGGATGCTTGCTGGGACCAAATGAACGACAACTCGTGGGACACCCTTTACTGCGAAGCGGCGATTGATTGCGTTGAGGACTTCGAGGATGAAGATTGGGAACGGCTGCTTCGGGAGCTCCCAGATAAATCGACGGCCTGGCAATGGCGGGTTGAGGACTGCATGGTCGAGCCGTGGAGTCCGCAAAAAATTAAGGTATTGCTGCTTCTGGCCAAAACCGATGATGTCGAGCTGTTCGCTCGGGTAATGGGAGACTTGCTCGAGTGCGGTCTGAGCGACGCTGATGGCATGACCGAGGTGTACGAGAAGGCCGAAAAGATGATGCGCCGCCCCGATGGGACCACGCGATCGGATATCGGTATGTACGTATGGCTGAAAAGGATGGAAACTGCAGGCTGGTTCGATTTCACGAAGAACCCGACGTCTGGCGCTGTCGACATGGACGTTATCCGCGACGCCCGCGAGGGAGTCGAAGGGATACTGCAAGGCGCTGGCGATTCCATGGGAAACTCCTTGAAGCAATCGCTCCGGAGGGTTTTCTGGTGGAGGACGCTCAAGCATTGCGTGCATGGACCGGAAGACGAAAGCCTCGTTCTGGACCTGTTGCAGATTGCGATGACAGAAGAAGACAAGGGAATGATACTCACGCAATTGCGTTCCTGCGCGAAATCTGACGGCTTTGAAATCGACGGCATGGACAGAGTGTACGAAGAGGCGGAGAAGCTGCTGAGAGACTGCACAGGGAGCGGCAAATACTACTTCTCCAGCTTTCTCGAAACCCGGCCGGTATGGGACGGGTTCCGAGTTGCAAGATCGAAGCATCATAGGACGGTTGCGCAATGACGTTTGATGATTGGGATGGGCTGCGGTATGGGGGGTACCTTGCCGTTCCGCTGAACAACGAGGGCAACCGGGCGCTCGTGCAGGATCTCCCCGACGACCAGAACGTGCTGTGGGTTGCCGTCTCGCCGGACGAGTGTCGGTTGCTCGTGCCCCTGTTCGAGCAGTTAAACCGGGCTTTTCGGTTGTCTATTGGCACGAGCACAGGCGAAGTGCTGTACCTGAAGGATATGGTGGATGCGCTCGAGCTTGCGCGCACATTTGAGCGCGAGGCGGGGGAAACGCCGTCCAGAGAGGCTGCCGGCAAAGCCACGAAGGCCCTGCAGACTGCGCTGGATTGCGGTTCCTACGTGGAGTTCGACTTATAGGCCGTCTTGGCGGAGCAGCTTGGCTTCCCACTCGGCTTCTTTAAAGCCCACGAGGATGGTGTCGCCCTCGACGAGGATGGGCCGCTTCACGAGCATGCCGTTGCTGCCCAGCAGGGTGAATATCTCGAAGTTGGACATGATGGGCAGCTTCTTGGATAGCCCCATCTCGCGATACAGCTTGCCGCTTGTGTTGATGAACCGGCTGATGGGCAAGCCGCTTTGCACTTGCAGGTCGCGAATCTCCTGCGCGGAGAGATTTTGCTCCACGATGTGGCGGTCTACGTATTCGAATCCGTGATTGTCAAGCCACTTCTTGGCTTTCCGGCAGGTCGAGCATTTCGGGTATTCCACGAACAGCATGCAAGCTCCTTTCGCCTGTTTGCCACAGAATATCATGGACAATCGCATGCCATCGTGAGGTTGTGCTCGGACGATTGTTCCCGGTAGAATCAGGCCTATGGAGACGGGTGCGCACATATCGAGGGCGAAAAACCCCGTTGCGGAGCGAGCCTACGAAGCCCGGCTTTTGCGCGACATGCCGGGATGCGCCGTGGTGCTGGGGCCGGGCGGTACTATCGTATATGCCAACGAGGCTGCGCAAAAGGCCATGGGTATCGGGCCTTTCGTGGGCAGGCCCTTTGCGGACTACTTCATGGAAAGCGCCAACAAGGTGAACGACGAGTTCTACGAGGTCTTTCTCGAGGCGGTCCGCGATAAGCGTAATCGTTTTCAGGGGCGGTGCCCCTTCGTGGCACCCAATGGCCGGCAGTTCATGTTTTTCGTCACCAGCTCCCAACTCAAATATGGTGAAGAGTCGTACCTCGTCATAACCTGTGCCGATGTGACGGCCGAAGAGGAAGCGGAACGCCTGCGTCGCGAATCCATCTTCGTGCTCATGGCCTGCATTGCCTACATCTGCACATTCATCTTCATCTATGCGGTTTGGAATTACATCGGTCGGCCAGGTGAGCCCAAGTACCTCACGCGCATCCTCGAGGTAGGCGGCATCGTACTTGGCATCATCGTGTACCGCCGCACCTCGCTATCCTTCTCCGACCTGGGGCTCAGCACGAAAAACCTCGCGCATAACCTGAAGGTGGACGGCTTGGCTTGCCTGGGCATTATCGCGTTTTTCTGCCTGCTGAAGTTGATTATGATGAACGCGGCCCCGCAGGTAATCGCGCACCCCGAGGCGTTCTATGACCCCGCGTGGGTTCCAATTGGCAACATCATCTTCTACGTGTTCACGGCGCTTATCCAGGAATTCCTCACGCGTGGCATCATGCAGGAAAGCCTGATGCATATCCTTACCGGGCCGCATCGCAATGCGGTTGCGATTGTGATGTCCACCATCATGTTCGCGAGCCTGCACCTGATGTATAGCCCGCTGTTCATGTTGGGCGCTGCCGTGATGTTGGGTGTGTTCGGCATCGTATATCTGAAGCAGCGCTCGATTTGGGGACTCGCCCTCATCCACTTCACCTTCGGCATTACCGCAAGCATGCTCGGGCTCGTGTAGCTGCGCCGTTCTCGCGGGCGTTGGCTATTCCAGGGCGGATCTTTTCCGTCGGGCGTTTTCCATGAAATCGGGCACCTGGGCGAGTATGACGGCGGCGAACACGAGCGCGCAGCCGAGCAGCTCCACGGGAGTGAGCGCTTCGGAGAGGATAATCCACCCGCCAAGCGCGGCGAACACCGACTCCAGGCTCATGAGGATGGATGCCACGGTGGGGTCGGTGGTTTGCTGCGCGATTATCTGGAAGGTGTAGGCGATGCCATCCGAACAGATGCCTGCATACAGGATGGGGACGATGGCTGCGAGGATGAGCGCAAGTTCGGGCTGCTCGAAGATGGCGGCCCCGACCAGCGAGAGCACGCCTGAGGTTATGAGCTGCAAGCGCGATAGACGTACGCCGTCGACCTGGGTGAATCGGTCGATGACGATGATGTGCCCCGCATAGCCGATGGCGCACAGGAATACCAGCAGGTCGCCGAAGTACACGTTGTCCAGCCCGTTCGGCACGCAGAGGAAATACATGCCCACGAGCGCGATCGCCACTGCCAAGATTACGAGCGGGTGCGGACGCTTACCCACGATGGCCGCGAATACGGCGACCATCACCATGTAGAGGGCGGTGATGAAACCCGAACGCCCGGATGCGGCTGCTTCGTCCGGATACGAGGTGATACCCGATTGCTGCAGGTAGGAAGCAACGAAAAGGACCGCACCGCAGGCGATGCCCGCGACGAGCAGCGTGTGGCGGTTATAGCCTGTGACGTCTTCGCGCGGGGGCTTATCGGCGCCGGTGCGTTTGCGCCACATGATGACGCCCGTCAAGAATAGCGCCCCGATGAAGTTGCGCGACGCGTTGAACGTGAACGGCTGCACGTACTGTGCGGCGTCGGTCTGCGCGACGAACGCCATACCCCAGAGGATGGCGGTTATCAGCAGCAGTATCGGTCCTTTGGCGTTCACATGTGTTCCTTTCGAGATGCGCAAGCACAGAATAATACCGATAAACGTGGCTGACGTGCAGGTGAAAAGCAATTTGCGGTAGAGTTCTTCCTGTAGGCGCTTTACGAGGAAAGGACGACCATGGCCGAGAGCAAAGTCCCGCTGAAACCGGGCGACTTCTACGTGTATTCCAAGACCATTACCGAGACCGACGTGGTGTTGTTCGGTGCGGCGACCGGTGACATGAGCCGCATGCACTTCAACGAGCAGTTCATGCAGACCACGAAGTATGGCACGCGCATCGTCCACGGGCCGCTGACCTTCTGCATGGCCAGCACTTCGAGCACGCTGATTCAGCAGAAATATGACGCGGGCATCCCGAGCGTCTCGTACGGCTACGATCACGTCCGCTTTACCGCGCCGGTGTTCTTCGGCGACACGCTTACTGCCACCTATACCGTTAAGGATGTCGACGAGGAGGCCATGAAGACCTTCGCCGACATCGTGGTGGTGAACCAACACGATGAGGTCGTGTGCGTTTGTAGCCACATCCTGAAGTTCTTCGAGCTTGAGGAATAGCGGTTCTGTTCAGCTGTGCGCTCTTAAGCCCCGTATTGCCCAGGCGGCATCGCGGGCACGATCGACGAGCCAGAGCATTGCCGCACGAATGGGACTGGTGAGGAACGGTCGGACCAGGTTTATAACCGCGAGCAGGATAAGTGTGTCCTCGAACGAGATGAAACCGAGCCGTGCGCTAGCTCCAAGGGGGTCGGTGAAGTTCACGAGCAGGCATATCGCGAACAAGAACACGAACCGGTAAGGGAAGACCGCGAAGAACCGCCAAAGCGGCAGGTACCACTTGGGGAAGGGATGCGCCGGATCTTCCTTCGGCTCGGGCTGCGGTTTTTGGCTGAACGATTCGTATTCGCCGTTGTAATACCGGGGCTCTTCCCCCTGTTCGCGCTGCTCGGCGCGGCGCCGTGCGTTTTGCGCGCTCGTTTGGTAGCGCGGGTCGGACCAATAGTATTGGGCGGTTCGCTGGCGGTGGCGCCGGTCTGTCGCGCCAGGCCGACGTCCTTCGAAGGGGTTGAACGGTGCTGAAGCGGCCTGCGCGGCCGCAGCTTCTTCTTTGGCTTGGGCCCTTGGTCCCGCATACGAGCCGACGGGGCTTTCGTCGCAGATGGTGACTTCTCCGGGGACAACTACGTATTTGGCAAGAAAGTCGTTGGCCTCGTTGATGGCCTGCATCTTGGACGTGGCCTCTTCCTTGGTGAAGCCATGGAGCTCCGCCGCATCGGGGTGATACTTCGCGGCAAGCGCATGGTAGGCGGCCTTCAGGAACCGCGCGTCATACGTGCCGGATAGTCCAAGGATATGTTCGGCCGTGTACTTGTCCATGGATGCATAGTACCAGGTAATCGGGGCAGATTTATGCAGCTGGGGGCTTTCCCATTTACAGGAAGTTTAGAGCAGCTGCGAAATGACGATGGTGACGACGAGCAAGCCGACCAGCACGCAAGCCGCGAGGGTGTCGTTGCGGGTGAATGCGAGCGGCTGCAAACGGGTGCGTCCCTGAGCGCCATGGTAGCAGCGGGCTTCCATGGCCGATGCAAGCGTATCGGCGTGGCGGAACGCGCTTGCGAACAGGGGCACGAGCAGGCTGGTAAGCCCCGCGATACCGCTTCGGGTCGGGCTGGTTGTCAGCTTTGCGCCACGGGCGAGCTGGGCGATGCGGATGGTGTGCAGCTCCTCGGCGAACTGGGGGAGGAAGCGCAGCGCGATGCCCAAGATGAGCGCGAACTCGTGCGCGGGCACGTCGATGCGCGCGAGGGGCGCGAGCAGGCGCTCGAGGGCTTCGGTGATGTCGAGCGTCGTCGTGGTGAGCGTGAGCAGGCTTCCCGACAGCAGCAAAATGGTCAGGCGGATGGAGATGAAGATGGCCATCCGCACACCCTCTTCGCTAATCTGCAAGGGGCCCCACTGCACGTACACAGCTCCGCCTTGCACCCAGAACAGGTTGAAAAGCGCGGTGAGAACGATGATGAACGAGAGCGGTGCGATGGAACGCAATGCCTGGCTAATCGGAACGCTACCTATCAGGCAAAACGCGATAGTGGCGATGGCTACGAGGATGATAGCGGGGAAGTTGCCCGCGCTGAACGCCACTGCCATCATGAAGATGACGCCGACGAGCTTCGTGCGGGGATCCAGGCTATGGATGACACTATCCGCTTCCCAATAGCGGCCGAACAACGCTTGCTCTGCCATGCGTTACTCCGCGGGTGATGCCTGGTAGCGGGCGGCGATGGCGTCGGCGAGCGTCTCGAGCGTGGGCAGCCCGGGTTGCAGGGGCAGCTTCACGCCTTGGGCGGTGAGGCTATTCGCGAGCGAGACGGCGTGGGGAACGCCCAATCCGATGGAGCGCATCCTCTTCTCGTCCGCGAACACTTCCTGTGGGGTGCCGATTGCATGCATGTGGCCGTTGTTCAGCACGAGCACGCGGTCGCACAGCGCGGCGAGGTCGTCCATGTTGTGCGAGACGATGACGACGGTAAGTCCCTGTTCGCGGTGCAGTTCCAAGACCAAGTCGAGGAAGGTGCGGCGGGCTTTAGGGTCGAGTCCGGCTACGGGCTCGTCGAGAATCAGCGTCGTGGGGCGCATAGCCAGCACGCCGGCAAATGCCACACGGCGCTGCTGGCCGCCGGACAGGGCGAAGGGGTTGCGAGGGCCGAGCGTGTCGGCGTCCAGGTGCACGAGGGCGAGCCCTTCGCGTACCCGCGCTTCCACCTCCTCGGGAGAAAGCCCGAGGTTACGCGGTCCGAAGGCTACATCGTCGAACACGGTTGCGGCGAACAGCTGACGTTCCGGATACTGGAACACCACGCCCACGTCGCGCCGCGTCTCGGCAGCGGCCTTCTTGTCGGCGAGGTCGTGTCCGTTAGCTAATACGCGCCCATAAGTGGGTTGGAGCAGGCCGTTTGCCAGCTGGATAAGCGTGCTCTTGCCGCTTCCCGTGTGCCCCGCGATGCCGAACAGCTCGCCGTCTTCCAGGCGGAATGACAGGTCGGACAAAGCCCAGAAGTCATCGGGCGAGCGACCCCAGTCGGCCGGCTTCGTATCGGCGGAGCGACCCTTGCGGTGTTTACGCGTGACTGCTTCATACGTGAAGGAGACGCCGTCGAACTCGATCATCGCACACCTCCTATCGCGGAGGGCGTGTGACGTTTCGTGTTGGGTTCGGATAGGAGCCCGAGCAATTCTTTCTCGAGTGCGGCGGTATCCACGTGTATTCTGACTGGAACGCCGCGTTGCTGCAGTTCATGGCTGAGGCGCACCGCAAAGGGCACCTCGAGTGAGAGCCGGTCGAGCACCTCGAACTGCGTGAGCACCTCGTCGGGCGTGCCCTCGAGGGCTATGTGGCCGGCTTCGAGCACGACGATGCGGTCGGCGAGCGCTGCTTCCTCCATGAAATGCGTGATGAGCACGATGGTGAGTCCGGCATCGTTGAGCTCGCGGCACACGCGCATCAGGCCACTGCGCCCACGAGGGTCGAGCATGGCGCTCGCCTCGTCGAACACGAGGATGCGTGGCTCCATGGCCAGAACGCCGGCAACGGCAACGCGTTGCTTCTGGCCGCCGGAGAGGTTCGCGGTCTCGCGGGTCTCGAAACCCTGCAAGCCCACCTGCGCCAGCGCGGTTGTTACGCGTTCGCGCAGCTCCTCCGTGGGAACGCCGAGGTTTTCCGGGCCGAAGGCCACGTCGTTCTCGATGACGCTTGCGACAATCTGGTCGTCCGGATTCTGGAACACCATGCCCGCATTGCTGCGGATGTAGTAGGTATTCGCGGAATCGGAGGTGTCGCGGTCGAGGATGCGCACCTTGCCTTCATCGGGCGTGAGCAACGCATTGATGTGCTTGGCAAGGGTCGATTTGCCGCTGCCGTTGCCCCCGAGCACGCACAAGAACTCGCCTTCGTGCACACGAAGATTCACCCCGTCGAACGCCCGGGTTTTCCCGTCATAGGTGAAGCTTGCGTTGTCGAACTCTATCGCAGCCATGCGAAATTTCATAAAAAGGGACTGTCCCTTTTTATGATTAGCGGCCCTTCACTTGGTCTTTTACCGGGGTGATGAGGTTCGAGATGGACTTGTACACCACGCCGGTGAGGATCGAGACCACGATGGCCTTGATGATGTTGAACGGCAGGATGGCCGGCAAGATGAGCTGCACGACCGCGTCGAACGGAATGCCGTAGAACAGCGGGTCGATGACGAGGTTGGCGACAATCGCGACTACCACGAGGCAGATTGCGGAGATGGTCATGCCGGTGACAGCGCCCTTGAAGGTGCGGTTGCGCTTGTAGATGGCAGCCGCCGGCGTGATGAACGCGATGGCGACAATGCTGTTCATGAGCGCACCCACCCAATTGCCATCGATGGCCGCATGCGCGACGGCATAGACGATGCCGACGAGGATGCCGGGGCCAGCGCCATATGCGAAGCCGACGACTGCGGCGGGCACGAGCGCGATGTCAAGCTTCAGGAAGGAAGCGGCGGGCATGATGGGGAACTCGATGAAGCTCAGCAAGATGGCGATGGCACCCATGAGGGCCATCGTGACGAGCTGCTTCGTGCTCCAGCGGTTCGTGTTTTGGAATTGCAGGTCGTTATTAGCAGCCATGGTTTTCTCCCAACAGGTCTTTTGATAGCCAACGGATTATAACGCAAGTTGCCAGGCAATAAGGTAGTCGACCACTTCGCCATAGGATTTCACGCCCGATTCCTCGCCGAATACCTTGAGGTAAGTGTCGTTGACCGCTTGTCCGGCGTCTTCAGCAGGGCCTTCGTAGGTTTGGTAATGCTCGTTGGTGCAGGCGCGGTCGAACAGCACGAGCCGCGCGCCGTACGTCTTGGCGTTGGAGGGGTCGATTGTTTCCCCGATTGCCTGCTGGATGAAGTTTTGGGTGCGTTCCGGGTAGTTTTCAACCAGCGCATTCAGACAGTAGTTGAAGGCGGTGTAATACCCCGAGTACACGAACCGGGGATCCTTGTTGGCCGTGCTCGCCAGGAAGGCCGCGAAGTTGGCTTCCTGCTCGCTTGCGATTCCCAGGCGGTGGGCTGCTTCGTGGCTCATCGTGAAGGGTGCCTCGGCAGGTGCGACGTTAAGGGGAACGTTTGCCTCGCCGGTGAACGGCCAGAAGATGCCCACGTGGCCGGAATAGATCAGGGGCTCGCCCGCCACGAGCAAGGCCTTTACCGGTTGGTCGGCCCCTTCGAACATTGGATACTGCTTCGCGAGCGGGGTGTAGCTCGCTCCGGCAATGCCGGCAAGTTCGTAGAAATCCTGACGAACGAGGTGCTTTTCGTCGTCGCGTGGGACGGATTGCGCGAGCGCGGCTGCTTGCTCCAGATAATAGGCAGTGGCTTGCTCGAGTTCGTCCGCGGAGTATTCCCGCACTTCGAGAGCGAGGTCCTGGGACAGTGGCGGCGAGTAGTGGTTGAGTCCCCAGGCTCCCACCAGGAACAGCAAGAGTGCTGCCACGATAAGGCTGACGGTGGAGAGCCATTTCAGCAGCGAGCGTTTGCGCGCCAGGCACCAGATGAAGGTCCCGATAAGGCCAAGGACGAGCGGGATGGCCAAGATGTCCCAAAGCGAGAAGGGGACGAAGCTCGTCACGAAGCAGAGCGCGCCCTCGACGGTTTTGGAGAATACCCGATATGCCGGGAAAAAGGCGCCTTTAACCTGGCTGAATACGAGCATGAGGACGCCGACTATCGCGAGCAATGCGACAGTCAGCAAAAAGCGAGTTCGTGCCTGCTTTCGCGCCTGGTCCATGCGCAGATTATAGGGCTTCGGCGACAAGGCGAGATGGGCAAGCCGGGCGGAACGTGCACGGTGGCAATAATCGCTCGGTTAGCGAACTGGACGCGCGAAAGCAAACTGTCGCGGCATCATAGGCCGTAATCGTCATGCTGTGCATTGGAATGAAGACCCGATGTGGCCATCATCGAATGGCGTACGTGTTAGAATTCCTCCATAAGTCCTTCATATGCGGGCAAGTTGGAGGGATACTGCAAAATGGACAAGTTATTTAAGATTTCCGAACGTGGAAGTACGGTCGGGCGCGAAGTAGTCGGCGGCCTGACGACGTTCCTCGCGATGGCGTATATCATTGCGGTGAACCCGGCGATTCTGGTCGATGCAGGCATTCCGTTCGAAGCGGCGCTTACCGCGACCTGCTTCGGTGCGGCAATCATGACCATCATGATGGGTGTCATCTCGAACCGACCGCTTGCGTTGGCATCGGGCATGGGCATCAATGCCATCGTCGCGTACACGTTGGTGTTGGGTATTGGCGTCGACTGGCGCGTTGCCATGGCATGCGTCCTGCTCGAAGGTGTCGTCATCCTAATCCTCGTGCTGTGCGGCTTGCGCAAGGCCATCATGCACGCCATCCCGATGGACCTGCGCTTGGCCATCGGCATCGGCATCGGCCTGTTCATCGCGTTTATCGGCCTGAAGGGCGGTGGCATCATCGCGAACAGCGATTCGACGCTTATCACGATTGGCGAGCTCACGTCGCCGGTGTGCATCGTGTCGCTCATCTCGATTCTGCTCGCAGTCATCCTCACGGCGCTGAAGGTGCCGGGTGGCCTGCTCATTTCCATTATTGCGGCAACCATCATCGGCATTCCGCTCGGCGTTACCGTCGTCCCGGGCACGTGGAATTTCGGCCTGGACTTCTCGGCCTTTGGAGCGCCATTCCAAACCGATCCGAATACCGGGGGCTTGGCCGTGTTAACGGTATTCTTGCAACCGATGCTGCTGCTTTCGGTATTCGCCCTGTTGATGAGCGACTTTTTCGACACGATGGGCACGGTTGTGGCCGTTGGCAAGCAGGGTGACTTCCTGAATGAGCGCGGCGACATCGACAACATCCAGTCCATCCTCGCCATCGACTCCGTCGGCGCCATCCTCGGTGGTTTCTTCGGCGCAAGCTCGCAGACCACGTTCGTGGAATCTGCATCTGGCGCGGCAGCCGGTGCGCGCACGGGCCTTTCGAACCTGGTGATCGGCGCCCTATTCATCGTGTTCGCTTTCGCGGCGCCGGTGGTCGGCATGGTTTCGAGCTCGGCGACTTGCGGTGCGCTCACCGTCGTCGGCTACCTGATGATGACCTCCATCGGCGAGATCGACTGGGGCCACATCGAGCACGCATTCCCCGCGTTCATCACTGTCGTCGTTATTCCGTTCACTTACTCCATCACGAACGGCATCGGCCTCGGCTTCATCTCGTACGTGGCTATCATGATCGTGCTGGGCAAGGCCGATAAGGTCAGGCCGCTCATGTGGGCAGCTGCCATCGCGTTCCTGTGCATGTTCATCTTTACGTAAGTTGTTGCGCGTTCTGGAGACCCTCGGATAGAAAGCAGATTTCCATGCCAAGTTTCGATTACGACTCCCTCATCGTCGACATTCCCGATTACCCGAAGCCGGGCGTCGTCTTCAAGGACATTACGCCGTTGTTGGCCGATGCTGCCGGCTTTAATGCCGTCACGCACGCCATTGCCGACCACTTCCGCTTCTACGGCGTTACCAAGGTTATCGGCGCCGAGGCGCGCGGTTTCATGGTGGGCGCCCCGGTCGCGCATGAGCTGGGCGCTGGATTCGTGCCCGCTCGCAAGCCGGGCAAGCTTCCGCGCGAAGTAGTCGAGGAGGAATACGACCTGGAGTATGGCACGGCGACGCTGCAGATCCACAAGGATGCACTCGGTCCCGGCGACCGCGTGATCGTCGTGGACGACTTGGTGGCGACCGGTGGCACGATGGTGGCCCAGATGGACCTGGTGCGCTCGTTGGGCGCCGAGCTCGTCGGCATCGCGTGCTTGATGGAGCTCGAGTTCCTGAATCCGCGCGAGATTCTGGCCAAAGCCGATGCCCCCGAACTGTTCTCGGTTCTGAAGGTGAAGTAGGGCTGTCGCTCGCTGCGATTTGCACATAATTTGCTCAAGCGTTCCTAATAGCACAAAGCAAAAAGAAAGGTCAGCCGCTAACTAGCGGCTGA
>JAUNCA010000048.1 GCA_030526775.1 Coriobacteriia bacterium
GGAGAACGTATCTCCGACTCATTTTCCGAAAGAGGTTGGCAGCTCGGACGCTTATTCAAAAAATGAGTCGAAGATACGTTCTCCGACTCATTTTGCACTATCTTCGCGTTCCTTACGCGTCCCTATGCATCGCGTTCACTTCGGCTTGCGTGAACACGGGCCCATCCAGGCAGATGAAACGCCCGCCGATGTTGCAGCGGCCGCACTTGCCCACGCCGCACTTCATGCGCATCTCGAGCGTGGTCAGGATGTTGCCGGGGTCGTAGCCTTGCTCGGCAAGCGTCTTGGAACAGGTGCGATACAGGGAAGGACCGCCGCACAGCACGGCCACGCGATTGTTTTCGGGCCCGAGTTCCAGGCTCTCCAGGAACGGCGCCGTGTAGGCAATCTCGCCCTGCCATTCCGGCGACCCGTGGTACACGGACACGTGCACGTGCGTGTCGCGGATGGCCGGCCATTCCTCGAACAGCTGGTCCTTGAACACGAGGTCCTTGTAGTTGGCGGCCGAATACACGAGGTCGATACGTCCGTAATCGTCGCGATGCTCCAGGCAATAGCGCAAGAAGGCGCGCACCGGCGGCAGGCCGATGCCGCCCGCGATGAACAGCATGTCGCGGCCCTTGCAGGCCTCGTACGGCCACCAGTTGCCATACGGCCCGCGCACGGAAACCTGGTCGCCTTCGGAAAGCGTGTGCATGCGTTCGGTAACCAGGCCGACGCGCTTCACGGTGAACTCGATCCACTCATCGCTCTGTGCGCTTACGCAGAACATGCACTCGCCGGAATCCAGCACGCCGTACATGCCCAGCTGGCCGGGTTCGGCGTCGAAGGGCTTCTTGCCGTCGAGCGTCTGCAGGCGGAAGCTCTTCACGTCGGGAGTCTCCTGCGTGATCTTGATGAGCTTGCAGACCTGCGGGATAAGCGGGCGCTCGCCCGTTGCTCCGCCGTGTTCGACGGGGATGCCGGCAGCCTGCGCTTCGGTGTTACTCATGGTAGGCTCCAATCTCGTCGATGAGGCGGGTGATATCCAGCGCCACAGGGCATTTCTCCACGCAGCGGCCGCAGCCGACGCACAGCGTCTTGCCGTAGCGCTCCTCGAAGTAGTTCAGCTTGTGCATGAAGCGGTTGCGCACGCGCTCCTTCTTCTGCGGGCGCGGGTTGTGGCCGCCGGCCATGGCGGTGTACTCGCTGAACATGCACGAGTCCCAGCAACGGAAGCGCACGCCTTCCTTCATGCGGTTTTCCTGCGAGATGTCGAAGCAGTGGCAGGTGGGGCACACATAGGTGCACGTGCCGCAGTTCAGGCACTTTACCGCCAGGTCGTCCCACAGCGGCGCGTCGAACATGCCGTCGAGCTTCTCCTTCACGCCATCCATCTGCACCTTCAGCGTGCATGCGGAGGCGGTGGGTTCGGGGTTGCCTTCCTTCAGGTAGCCCGATTTCGTCCACTCGGCCACGACCTCTTCGCCCTTGGGTGTGTAGGCCTCGACCAGCCAGACGTCGCCCGCATCGCGTAGCATCACGTCGGCGTTCGGAGCCTTGTTCGGGTCGACGCCCATCGAGTCGCAGAAGCAGGTCTGGGCTGGCGCCGCGCAGCCGATGCATACGGTGAGCAGCTTCTCGCGCGCGTTCGCGTAAAAATCGTCGACGAAGCCCTTAGTCAGGAACACGTCGTCCAGGCAGACGAGCGAGCGCATGTCGCACGGGCGGATGCCCACCACGGCTCGTTCCACGCTGTCGTCATACTGGTCGATGCGGTAATTGCCGTCGTCGTCCAAGCGGAAGCTGTACATCTTCTGGGTTTGCGGGAACAGCAGATCCTTGGGTGGCATCAGCGTGTTCATCAGGTCGAACGCGGGTTTCTGCGTACCGTCGTACCGGGCGAACTTCGCCACGCCATCAACGATGGACGGCACGTACACTTCGCGGGTCTGCATGAGGTTCGCGAGCACCGCGTTAATCATTCCTTTTTGCAAAATCATCGCTTCCACCTCCCTACATGAATTCTTCGGGGTCGGTTTTTTCGTACGTCATCAGCTTTTCCTTGGCCTCGCCAATAGCCATGCCCGATTCGAACTCGCCGAAGAGCTCGTTCATGTCGCGGATGACCTTGCGGTTCATGGTCATAAGCGGCAGATCCATCGGGCACACACGTTCGCACTCGCCGCACTCGATGCAGCGGTCGCCGATGTGCATGACGCGCGTGATGCCGTAGAAGCGGTTCTCGGGAAGGTTATTCTGCTTGCCCACCCAGTCTTCGCGGCGTGCGTCGACGAAGCATTCACGGCAGGTGCAGCACGGGCAGACGTCGCGGCAGGCATAGCAGCGGATGCACTTCGAATAGACGCTCTCGAAATATGCCGCGCGCTCCTTCTGCGTCATGGCCTCGACGGCTTCGACCTCGGCCCAGCGGCCTTCGGGAGTTTTCTCTTCTACCTTGTCGCCGATGAACTCGTCAAATAGTACCGGATTCTGATGACGGCATTCCTTGCACTTCTTTAGCGGCTCGCCGTTCATATCGTGCATGCCGGGGCAACCCACGCCGATGAGGTAAACATCCTCGCGGGTGATTTCCTTGTCGTTGATAAGGCGCACGATGCCGCGGGAGTTGCAGCCGTGCACCACGATGCCCACGCGCCCGCGGTAGGCGAGGTCGCGCGTGTACTTGGCCAGCGTGTTCACGCAGTATTCATTCCAGACGAGCTTCTCGGCAGCAGCGGCATCGTTTACCACCAACGGCGTTGTCTGGTTCGGGAAACGCCCTGCTTCCCATCCGAGGAACGTGGCAACCGTGCCGTCTTCCAGCAGCTGGCCGACGCGTTTGCGCAATGCCGTTTGGACTTCCTCCATCGTCATGCGCCCTCACCCCCCTTCATGGCAGCCGCCGTGGGCACGAACGGAACCTCATCTTTATGAAGCGGACCGAGTTTGCGGATTTGCTCGCAAACTTCGGTGACGGTATCGCGGAACTTGCCCGCCTCGGCGCCGGAAATCCAGCGCACCTGGAAGCGCTCGGGTTCGAGCCCCTCGAACTCCAGGAGACGCTTGAAGACGAGCATGCGGCGGCGGGTGAAGTAGTTGCCGGACACGTAATGGCAGTCGCCGGGATGGCACCCGCACACGAGTACGGCATCGCAGCCCTTGTTCAGCGCCTCGATGACGAACTGCGGGTTGATGCGTCCCGAGCAGGGCACGCGCAGCACGCGCACGTCAGCGGGGTAGGTCATACGGTTCAAGCCCGCAAGGTCGGCGCCCGTGTAGGTGCACCAGTGGCAGCAAAATGCCACGATGCGGGGCTTCCAGGTGTCGGGTTTTTTAATCTGGAACGTAGACGCAGCGTCCGGGGCGCCGGGCAGGTCGGTAACCGACAGGTCGTCCGGCATTTGCTCGGAATGGCTATTCATCTGGGCTAACGTTGCCTCGTCGAGCGAGCCCGAGACCACGTCGGGCGAGATGCGCTCGGGATCCAGACGATAGCGCAACAGCTCCTCGTCGCGCTTGCGTTGCCTGCGGCTGCTGTGGAAACCGGTGCTTTCTACCACTGGCATAGCGCGTCCACCTCCCTCATGATCGATTCATTCGTGTATCCCAGCAAGTCCATGGCGCCGGCGCGGCACGTGACGGTGCAGGCACCGCAGCCCTGGCACATAGCCGGATTCACCTGTGCAACGACGCGGTCCACATGGCGTGAATTCTCGCGGAAGTGCTTGGTCACCAAGCTGATCGCGCCGTAGGGGCAGATGTTCACACACGCGCCGTCGCCCTGGCACAGGGCTTCGTTCACGCGCGAAATCTGCGGGTTGGACTCGAGCGACGGCTTGTTCAGCAGGCCGATGACCTTTGCGGCCGCGGCGCCTGCCTGGCATACCGTGTCGGGGATGTCCTTCGGACCCTGGCACACGCCGGCCAGGTATACGCCAGCCGTGTTCGTCTCGACCGGACGCAGCTTCGCGTGGGCTTCAACCAGCCAGTTGTCCTTGTCGCGGCCCACGCCGAACAGCGCGGCAACTTCTTCGACGCCGGTGCTCGGCACCATGGCTGTCTCGAGGACCACCATGTCGGCATCGACGCGCACCGGGCGGCTGGAGAGGGTGTCCTCGCCCAGGCACACGAGCTTGCCGTCCTCCTCGTAGATCTTCGAAACGCGTCCACGCAGGTAGTTCACGCCATCGTGGACGGCGCTGCGGTAGAACTCGTCGTAGTTCTTGCCCGGCGTGCGTACGTCCATGTAGAAGACGTAGCAGTTGCCGTCTGGCACCTTGTCCATGTACTGATGGGCATGCTTCGCGCCGTACATGCAGCAAGCGCGCGAGCAGTAGGACACGCCCTTGTGCGGGTCGCGGCTGCCGACGCACTTCACGATAACGACGCTCTTCGGCTCCTTGCCATCGCTCGGGCGCAGGATGTGGCCTTCGGTCGGGCCGCTGGCATTCACGAGGCGCTCGAACTGCAGGCCGGTGATGACGTCGGGATACATGCCGCCGCCGTATTCGCCGTAAATCTTCTTCCAGTCGATAAGCTCGTAGCCCGTGGCGAAGATGACCGCGCCGTAGGTCTCGGTGGTCACCTTGTCCTCGTCGTCGTAGCGGATAGCGCCAGTGGGGCAGATTTTCGCGCACACGCCGCACTTGCCTTCGGTGAGCTTGCGGCAGTTCACGGGGTCGATAACGGGCTTTGCGGGAACCGCCTGGGCGAACATCTTGTAGATGCTCGGGCGCTCGCTCATGCCCTGGTCGAATTCGTTCGGAACCTTGCTCGGACACTTCGTCATGCAAGCGCCGCAGCCCGTGCACAGGTCGTAATCGATGTACTTGGCCTTTTCGCGAATGGTCACCTCGAAGTTGCC
This sequence comes from Coriobacteriia bacterium, assembly GCA_030526775.1. GTDB lineage: Bacteria > Actinomycetota > Coriobacteriia > Coriobacteriales > Eggerthellaceae > UMGS1519. Next base: position 4,847 of record JAUNCA010000048.1, read on the forward strand.
GACGTAGCCGTTCATGGCCTCCACTTCGGCCAGCGTCTTCACCGTGATGTTCGGGTGGTTGGCTACCTCGGACATCTTCGGCGTACAGATGCAGGCCGAGCAGTCGAGCGTGGGGAAGGTCTTGTCGAGCATTACCATGTTGCCGCCGAGCGAGCTCTTCTTCTCGACGATGGTCACGGGGAAGCCGGCGTCGGCGATGTCGAGAGCCACCTGCATGCCGGCAATGCCGCCGCCGATGACGAGCGCGCGCTTGGTCACCGGAATTTGCGTGGTCTTCAGCGGCGAGAGCTTGTCGACCTTGGCTACGGCCATCTTGATGAGGTCGATGGCTTTCGCGGTGGCTACGGTGCGGTTCTTGTGCACCCAGCTGCACTGCTCGCGCAGGTTGGCGACTTCTAGCATGTAGGGGTTCACGTCGGTGGTGGCCAGCAGCTTGCGCCACGTGAGCTCGTGCATGCGCGGGCTGCAGGTGCCCATGACGATGCGGTCGATGTTGTACTCCTTGATGACCTCGCGGATCATATCCTGGCTCGGGTCGGAGCACATGTATTTGTTCAGCTCCACGTGAACGACGTTCGGCAGCTTGGCGGCAGCCTCGCCGACCTTCTCGACGTCGACCGTAGCGGAGATGTTGGTGCCGCAGTGGCAGATGAACACGCCGATTCTACTCATTGTCCGTCACCTCCTTCGCGGCGGGAGCGGCCGACGGTACCGGTGCGCTCCTCGTGGAGTCGGGCATTGCGGGAAGCGGAGTATGTTCGAAGCCGCTTGCGTCGTCGTGGACGTTCTCGAATGCCGCGCGGGCATCGGCACGCCGCTTCGCACGGGCCAGTTCTTCGGCCTGCTTTGCGAGCTCTTCGCGCAGCATTTCCTCGGTAGCGCGGGCTGCGTTCAGCTGAGCTTGCTTCAAGGCGAGCGCTTCCTGGGCCGCCTTCAGCTCCTTCTCCTCTTGGCTGTGCCGCGGCTTCTGATATGTGCTTACCGTGGGCTCCGGCTTCTTCGGAGCCTTCTTCGCAGGAGCGGTTTCCTCGCCCTTGCCCGCCTTCTTGGCGGCAGCGGCCTTGGCAGCTTGGGCAGCCTTGGCGGCGGCGATCTTCGCAGCGCGCTCTGCCTCCTTGCGTGCGGCTTCTTCGGCCTCGGCGCGCTCCTTCTCGAGGATCTCGATGGCGCGCAGCTTGGCGTCGGCCAGGAACTCCCATGCGGGATGGAAGTGCAGGTCGATGCCCAGTTCATCGGCGCGTCCGCCCATGGCGGCGCCGACGAGCTCGGTGAAGTAGTAGCACGGGATGTCGAAGGGCTCGAGGCCACGGGCCTCGCGCTGCTTGTTGATTTCCGCCTCGCGCATGTCGAGATTCAGCTGGCACAGCGGGCACGTGGTGACGATGCATTCCGCGCCGTTGGCAACGGCATTTTGGAAGATGCGCTCGATGAGCACCTTCGAAGCGCCGGGCATGGCCACAGCCTGGCTACCGGAGCAGCATTCGGTCTTGAACGCCCAGTCAACGGGTTCGGCGCCGATGGCGCGCATCATGTTGTCCATGCTTTGGGGGTTTTCCGGGTCGTCGAAGGAACCCTCGTATTCCGGTCGCACGAGCGTGCAGCCGTAATAGCAGGCTACCTTCAAACCGCGCAAGGGCTTCATCACGGTGGCCTTCACCATCTTGATGGTTTCCTCGTCGGACATGGCCTCGAGCAGGCTCACGACCTTCGCTTCACCTGCATAGGGCATGCTGATGAGCTCTTCGATGTGCTCGCGGTTCTCTTCGCTTTCGCGCACGAAGCGGCGGGCGAGGTTGAGCGCCTGGTAGCAGCCGGCGCAGGAGGCCACCACGTCGGGGTGTCCTTCCATCTGCTCGGCAATGGCCAGGTTACGAGCGGAAAGCGCATATCCCAGCTCGTGGTTTTCGAGCTTCGCGGCCATCGTGCCGCAGCAGTTCCAGTCCGGAATCTCGGTGAGCTTGAATCCGATTTGCTCGGCCACGAACGCGCTCGAGCGCGTGAAGGCCAAGCCGGTGGATTCGGCGGAGCATCCGGGGAAGTATGCGAATGACTTCATGCCGATCACCGTCCCTTCCGTTTGAGCAGGCGTTTCATGGCAAAGCCAAGCACGGCGGCACCGGCGGCACCGGACGCGGTCTTCTGGACCGCCTTGTCCTTCGACAGCGCGGCGACGATGGAGCCGAGATTCACTTCCATACCGCTGCGCACGATCGAAGGCGTGGTGCGAATCGAGGCGCGCGCGTTGCTTGCCCACTGGGCGGCACGGCCCGGAGGGCTCGGCAAGGCTTGGTCGACGGCTTCGGTACGGCGCTGGACTGCGGCGCTGCCGGCTTGCTCGAGCAGGGCGGCTTCCAGCTCCTCGACCTTGCGGATGCCGAGGCGCGAACGGGCGCCGATCTCCTGGAACAGCTCTTCGTCAATCGAGCTGCCCGATGCCATGACCTTCTCCACGATGGAGCGCACGGCCTCGCGGCTTTCCACGTTCTGCATTTCCATGCCGACCATGCCGCGCTCCATCATCTTGGGCGCGTTGGCCATGTCCTGCAGCAAGTGGCCGCTGGCGAAGTTGTACTTCGCGGCCAGGTACTGCTCGTTCGACCGACCATGGGCGCGGATGCCGTCCACGAACAGGCGGTCGAACAGGTCGCTTTCGCGCACCGGCTTGTAGCCCGCGTCTTTCGAGGCATGACGCACAGCGCGCATGATGGCTGCGATGTCCACGTTCTGCGGGCATCTGGCCGTGCATACGGCGCATTGGGCACAAATCCAAGGGGTTTTCGCGCGAAGCGCTTCATCAACGAGGCCGAGCTGCAGCAAGCGAATTAATTCGCGTGGCATAAGATCCATGGCATGGGCCATGGGGCAGCCGGCGGTGCATTTCCCGCATTGATAACAGTCCAGGAAGTCGACGCCAGCCTCTTGTGCGATAACTTCCCGAGCGCTGAAATCCGAAGCGGGAACCTGCGAAAGGTTCACATTCCGCATGGGGACTCCTACCTCCCAATAGGCGGACCCGGTCTCCATGGGCTCCGCCAACGGACGCTTTAACTTATTATGGCCCGTGGCTTTACCACGCTGGAGAATGAATCGGTTTTCGGATGCAGAAAACGGGGCAGTGAAACGCTAGGAATTCTCTTTTTGCGACGGGTAATTCCAATTGTCTAGCAAGGGGGGAACCGAGACAATGAAATGCGCCTGCCGCATCGCGCTCCCCGCGCCTCCGCATGGCTTCACGAAAGCTTTTCCCGCGTGCATCTGACATGGTAAAATTCTCCCAAGCAAGCGGAGGGCGCATCCCTATGAGAGGAGTCGTGAGACCGTGGAAGTGCTAATCGTCATCTTGGCTATTGTGGCGGTGCTTATCGTTGCCGTCATCCTGATTTACAACAACCTGGTTAAGCAGAAAAACCGCGTCGGCAACGCGTGGACGCAGATTTCCGTTCAGCTGCAGCGCCGTTTGGACCTTATACCGAACCTGGTGGAGACCGTTAAGGGCTATGCCGCCCACGAGCGTCAGACCCTCGAGGCTGTTACGCAGGCGCGTACTGCGGTTATGAACGCGACGACGCTCGACGAGCAGCAGGCGGCCGACAACTTCCTTACCGGCACGCTGAAGAACCTGTTCGCCGTGGCCGAGCAATACCCGGACCTGAAGGCGAATCAGAACTTTATGCAGCTCCAGCGCGAGATTACCGAGACCGAGGACAAGATCTCGTACATGCGCCAGAGCTACAACGACACGGTGATGACCTACAACAACGCCATCCAGACCTTCCCGGGCAACCTAGTTGCCGGCATGTTCGGTTTCAAGGAGAAGGCGGGCTTCAGCGCTGCTGCCGAAGCCGCCACCGCGCCGTCCGTGAGCTTCACCTCGAGCGCGCCGACGACGCCGAGCGGCGATTACGCCCCCGGCACCGCGCGCCAAGAGGCTCCTGGCGTGGGTGCCTCCGGTTTCCGCATGACGGAGCCGCCCGACGCGTAAGGCTTCGCGCAACAAACAAGTAAGAAAAGCAGGCCCGGCTGGGAAGGATGAGTCGAAGAACGTATCTTCGACTCATTTTCTCGATGCGTTTCCATGTGGTGAAGTCGTTGCGGGAAATGAGTCAAAGATACGTTCTTCGACTCATCAGGCTTACAGGTCCATGTACGTGTAATCGTCGATGTCTTGCGATGTGTGGAAGATACGCCAGATAGTAAGGGCGTTATCGTCGTGGGTATAGCAAATCCAATACGACCCGCAGAGGAACCGGCGATAAGGACGGGAGAGTTCACTGTCTTCCAGGCTCTTTCCCAGGTCGGGAAACTCCGCGAGGCGCTCAAATGCCTCGTTCACCTTTTTGAGCAGTCTGTCTGCCGTGTGTGGCGCCTTAAGCACGACGGCGATGTGGATATACGTGCTCTCCAAATCGAGCTGGGCTCGGGGGCGCAGCTCGATGTCAAGCATTGAGTGCCTCCACGAGCTTTTGGATGGCGCGCATACGTTCCCGGGACTGCTCGAGCGTGTACGTGTCCGAGCGGTATCGCTCCTCGATTTCCGCCTCGCGCAGTTTGCGAATATGACGGTCACGCTGTACCTGCTCGTTATATGCGTTGCAGTCGAACACCAGGAGCGACGGCCTTCCGTTTCGCGTGAGGACGATGGGCTCGCCGGTAGTGCGAACCGCTTCCTCGATTTCGGGAAGGTGAGTGCGAAGATCGCTTACCGGTCTGGTTTCGGGGATTCGCTGTGCGAGAGGCATAGGGGCTCCTTTCTTCGGTAAGTCCAGTTTATCAACCTAATGTGCAAAATATGTGCAAAATAGCGGCTAAATCCTGCCCATGCTATGGCGAGTAGATGCGCATCTGGCGGGGAAGGATGAGGCCTGCTAAAGTAGCCTTTCGAGAATGAAGGGAACCATATGCAGCATGTAACCATATACAGCGATGGATCAGCGCGGGGGAATCCGGGTCCGGGCGGGTATGGCGCGGTGCTGCAATTCCGCGATGCGGTGGGCGAGCTGCACGAGAAGGAGCTTTCGCAAGGGTATGGCCGCACGACGAACAACCGCATGGAACTTTTGGGCGTCATCGTGGCGCTTGAGGCGCTGAAACGCCCCTGCGTGGTGGATGTCGTCACCGATTCCCAATACGTGGTGAAAGCCTTCAACGACCACTGGGTGGATGGCTGGCTGAAGCGCGGGTGGAAGAACTCCCAGAAAAAGCCCGTGAAGAACCGCGACCTTTGGGAGCGCCTGTTGGCTGCAAAAGAGCCGCACGACGTAACCTTCCATTGGGTGAAGGGTCACGCCGGCCACCCGGAAAACGAGCGCTGCGATGAATTGGCAACCACCGCCGCCGATGGGAATGTCCTTCTGAAGGACGTGGGGTTTACGGAAGCCGATTAATCGACGAAAACGGGAAGGCCGCTCAACGAAGCGGCCTTCCCGTTGAAACGAGACGTTAAGCTTGCGTCTCTCTTTTTGCCTTACGAGCGGAGTTTTGCGATCCTCTCGCGCAGCTCTTCATACTTGGCCTGCGCTTTCGCCTCGTTCTCGATGGCCTTTTCGGGCGTCCAGCCGCACTTCGCGTTGTTCTCCTCGATGGGAGGCTTGTAATCGGCCGGGTTTTCTGGCGGCCAATTCGGGTCGTCGGTGATGGGAGCGCGCACGCCTTCCACCCAGGGGAACTCGCGCGACCAGCGCACCTCGGGATACGAGGTTATGGCATGTAGGTCGTCCGGTGCGGCATGGGCGCGGCCCATCAGCTGCTCCCACGCCCACATGGCGCGCGACTTGGGGCGCTCGTAGCGGGCGGCCTTCTCGAGATTCTCGAACATGCGGCGGGTCATCATTGCGCCGCCTTCGCCCACGACCAGGCGCAGCGCATTGTTCGTATAGGGGTTATGCGGGCCCCAGGCCAGGGTGTAGCGCGAGTAGATGCGGCAGCGTTTTCCGCCGTCCAAAGGCTTCAACGCAATGGTCCAGTTCCAGATGAGGTAATCCATGAACGGCAGCAGGATGGCCGTCGCGCCCGGCGCCTTGGGTGGGCGGCGCGAGTCACCAACCCATACGATGTACTTGTTGGGCACGAGGTCGCACACTTCTGCGCCGTATCCCATAAAGCCCCAGCACCACATGTCGCCGGGACGTTTCTCGTCTTCGCCTTGCCACATCTCCTGCAGGTTGTAGCAGTTGTTCGCGTTCATGCCGAAAATGCGCTCGAACATCACCCAGCTGTAATAGCCGGCCTTGGTGACGTCCGTTTGGTAGACGTGCTTCCACACCTCTTCAACCGATGCGTTCAGGTCCTTGGCTTGGCTTACCGTAAGAACGGGATACCCGTTGGGATCCACGACCAAATCGTCACCGGGCAGGGGGGCTGCACATTCCTCCGGTGTTTGCCAAACTTTGTTCGAGTAGGTTTCGCCGACCACTTTCAGGAAACCGTTGAGTGCGCCATATGCAACAACCGGAGCCGCGGCAGCGGCAATGGCGGCCTTAGATAGCGCGTTGAGCTTGGCCATCGTACATCCTTCCCTCATCTCTTGCATGGCACTTTCAGCCTATATACCCGCCATTGACCAGTCAATTCCACAAAATGGGGAGGTGTTGGCTGGCGCCATCTGCCGGCAAAAACGGATGGCGGTTGTGTAGTTTTTGTTTCAGGGGTGCGAACGCCGTATTTCAGGCAGCGCGTTATGCCTGGTGAGAAGGACAGATTAACAGAGCCTATTATGCCCAATCCTCCTTTGGGTATTGGAAATTGCTATTCAGCGTATTTCTGCGAAAGTCGTTTTTGCGGTAAAAAGCGAAAGCGAGTATTCCGATGAGTCACCCTTCGAACGCACAGCAGCATTGCGACATATTTCTCGATTCAGTTACGTTTAAACGGCTGAGAGATGAGCTCGAGTCGTACGAGGCTCCTATTATGCTCATTTGCGAGGAGAGCGCCACGCACGACCTCATTCGCCGCCGCCTCGTGAGCTCTTTGCACACGATGGAAAAGGGCGTTGTCGACATGCGTGTGCCGGACAGCAGGTTTTACCGTGAAGAGCTTGTCCGTTGTTGCAAAATCGCCCGCGAAACAAATCCCGGTATCATTCTTGCCTATGGGTTGGGCGTGGCCGCGAAATACGCCTGTGCAATCTCCAGTTGCGCTTGGAGTAATTCCGATTCCTGGCAGAAGTACCACTTCGACGTTGGAGCACCGGCGCTCAAGCGCATTCCGTTCGCCCACGTCTTCACGAGCCTCGAGCACTACGACGAGTGGGGGCAAGTGCTTGGCGCTTCCCTTGCTCCGAAAGACGAACCGGATTTTGCCATCCAGGTTACCAGCGCAATCTACTAATTCCTAAGCACGGAGCGGCTACGCGTGTTGCCGCGCGCCCGTTCGCTATTCCGCCATTTCGGCATCCCAGTCGATATCGGTGGGGCGGCCAAAGGCGATGCTTCCAGGAGTCCAGCGGCAACGGGCGATGTCCACGTGGGTATCGTCTGCGAAGGGAACCCCCTCGGACTCAAGCCGCTTGCGTTGCACGCCGAGTCCGCCGAAGATGTAGCTTGCGGCGAGGGACCCGTCCTTGAATACCACGCGATGACACGGGTAGACGCTTGGATCCGGGTTGTTGCGCAGGGCGTAACCGACGAAGCGCGACTTGCGCGGCTCTCCGATGGCTCGCGCGATGTCGCCATATGTGGAAACATACCCCGTGGGGATATTCCGCACCACTTCGAAGACTTTGTCGTTGAATTCGCCCACGATTTCCACCCCGTTCGGCCTGCTATTCCGCACCCTGTTCCGCCTCACGCGCTCCAATACGCGCGAAGAAGGGGAAGGTGACGGGCCAAATGCAGCAGGCGAAGATGACGGCGAGGCCGTAGCGGATGGCATTCGTCCACAATGCGCCGCCGGCGATGGCGATGAACAGCATCTTGAGACCTTGGATTATGCCCAACAGCAACAACAACCCCAACACCACTTTGAGAATCTGTCCAGGCAGAGGTGCTTTCACATCGAAGTGCAGCCACTTCTCGTCCACGAAATACGAGATAGCGAGCGCCAGGGTGCATCCGAGCAGGCTCCAGGCGTTCTTCATGCCTTCCGTAAGGTTTTCTGCATCCACATTCGTGGGAAATGCATTCACGTACACCCATATCAAGAAGGCGACGGCCGTCACGCTGAGGACGACCAGCAGGTATTTCATGCTTGCGTGGAACCGGTCCTCGTTTTTGAAGCAGGGCCAGAAGAGCGCGAGCATCGCGACGGCGCACAAGAAGCCCGCGCCCACGTCGAGCGGGGTATGGACGCCCAGGTACATGCGCGAAAACGGCACGAGCAAGATGACGATGATGCAGACGACGCGTACCCATCGCCGTTCGGTTACAAGGGCGATGGCGCCGAATGCGCCCACCGCGCCCTGCGTATGCCCGGATGGGAACGAGAATCCGCTCGCCATCTCACGCGCCGATTCGACGATGGAGAAGTTGGGGTCGAGCACCCATGGTCGCGGGATACAGAAAACGAGTTTCAGGAATTGGCTGATGTACGTTCCCGCCAGGCTTACCACGAAGATGAAGTACGCCTGCCGCTTGCCCACACACCAGAGCACGATGATCGCGATTGCGAGGAAGACGAGTTGGGTTCCCAAATACGTGGCCGCCGACATGAACTCCGTCACGATTGGCGTGCGGATGCTTTCCAGGAAATACAGGACTTCCATACTGATACCCCCAATTAGCAGGCGTTACGGTTACGTTCCTTACCGGGCGCCGCCACC
>JAUNCA010000049.1 GCA_030526775.1 Coriobacteriia bacterium
GCGCGCTTGCTTTGGGAGCAAGATGTCGCAGGTTCGAATCCTGTCATCCCGACCATGCGGGTGTAGTTCAATGGTAGAACCAGAGCCTTCCAAGCTCTTGACGCGGGTTCGATTCCCGTCACCCGCTCCACCTATGTTGCGGCGGCCTAACGGCCGCCGCTTTACGTTGCACCGATGAAAGGCGACCTGAGAGGATGAAGAATTCATAAAAAGGGACTGTCCCTTTTTATGAAATTTTCAATTGAGGGTTGTGAGCATCTCGGTTGCTTGTTGGGCTACGTCGGGAACGTTTTGGAGGCCGTTTTGGGCGAATTCGGCTGTCGCCATGATGTGTGCGCCGATATAGGCCATGTCCACGATGTTCGCCTGCTGGACTTCGGGAGTGCGCGAGGAGGTGGCATCCTCCAACACGACGACGTTCAGGCCGCGGGAAAGCGCGTCGTAGCATGTGGAGCGTATGCAGTTGGGTGAAGTCGTGCCGGCGAGCACCACGGTGCGCACGCCGCGGGCGCGTAGGTCGGCCTCAAGCGTTGTTCCGTAGAATGCGGAGAAGCTCGGTTTCATGATGATTGCCTCGCCGGACAGCTCCGTCAGTTCGGGCGGTGCTAGGACGGAATCGGGGTTATCGCCTTCGGCGCAGACTGGGCGTCCTCCTGCAAGCCAGATTCCCACGCGCACGGGTTCGACATCGGAGCCGTCCGCCGCATAGGCGCGGCGCACGTGGAACACCGGCATGCCCAGCCGCCGTGCCGTTTGCAGCGCGGTGGCACAGGCCGGAATGCTGGCGCGAGCGCCTGCGATGCACAGCGACGATGCCTCGTCGATGAAACCCCACTGCATGTCGATAATAATGAACGCGGTTTCCGCTGGATGAATCATGGCATGCCCTTCCGTTTTGCTCTCCTTTGCCCACTATATTCCCTGCGCATCGAATCTCCAAGACGAGGGTTATGTGCAGCGGTGCACCGCTTGCGGGCGAGAAATTTCATAAAAGGGACTGTCCCTTTTATGAAATTTTCACTTGGAGAGACACCGCTTGAAATACGGGCTCGGAACTTGGATGATGGGCGCTACAGGAAACTCGCAGGGCAGGTGGAAGGGCGAAAGATGAGCAACTGCGCCTGGGCTGGCATGAACGAGGCCAATCGCATATATCACGACACGGAATGGGGTGTTCCAGTGCACGACGACCGGCAGATGTTCGAGCACCTATCGATGGAGTGCCTGCAATGCGGCCTGAGCTGGGACCTCATGCTGAAGAAGCGCGACGTTTTCCGGGAGTGTTTCGCCGGCTTCGACTTCGATGCCGTCGCAGCCTTCGACGACGCGGACATCGAGCGCATCCTGAATACACCGGGCATGATCCGCTCGCCGCGCAAGGTGCAGGCGGTTATAGCCAACGCGCGCTGCTACCAGCAGGTGCGCGCTGAATTCGGCAGCTTCTGCGCCTACATCTGGGGCTTTGCAGGCGGGAAGACCATCCTGTACCAGGGGCACGCCAAAGGCGCGATGCCGGTGAGCAACGGGCTGTCCGCGCGCATCAGCAAGGATATGAAAAAGCGCGGATTCAAGTACGTGGGCCCGATTACCATCTACTCGCACCTGCAAGCATGCGGCATCATCAACGACCACGACGAAGATTGCCCGTGCTACCAGCGCATCGTCGCTGAATACCCGACCGTTACCAAGCGCCGCGACCACGAGGTGCGATAAGCGCGTAAACAGAAACTCCTGGAAAAGATGAGGCGAAGAGCCCCGGTCTTCCCGTCTTATCGCGCGCGATATAATGCATGCAAGAGAATCATGGTGATTTCAAGCACAGGGGAACCGCCGGGCTTGGCGGGGGTAGTATGGCGAAAGAAAACGAGAAGGAGGCCCACATGAACGTTGAGCTGCTTTACCATACGCCGGATCCCGAGCGCGCCATCGCCACGGCGGCGCGGCTTTGCTATGCACCGGTAGGTGCGGCTGAGCTGATGGAATCCATGTCCGAGGAACGGCAGCACAGCGTGCTGAAGACCATCATGGCCAGCGGGCACTTCTCGACGCTCGAGCATGCGAGCTACACTTTCGCCATCGACGGGGTATCCCGCGCCCTGACGCACCAGCTGGTGCGCCACCGCCTGGCCAGCTTTAACCAGCAAAGCCAGCGCTATGTGAAGTTCAAGGACGGCGTGGATGCCGTGAAGCCGCACACCGTGGCGGAGAATCCGGAGGCTGAGGCCATCTTCGACAAGGCGCTTGACGCCGCGGTCGAGGCGTACAAGAAGCTGCTGGCCTTGGACATCCCGGCCGAAGATGCGCGCTACCTGCTGCCGAACGCCTGCGAGAGCAAGATCGTCGTCACCATGAACGTGCGCGAGCTGTTGCACTTCTTCACGCTGCGCTGCTGCAACCGCGCGCAGTGGGAAATCCGCGAGCTGGCTCACCAGATGCTCGAGCTTGCGCGTCCCACGGCGCCGTTCATCTTCTTGGACGCCGGTGCGCCCTGCGTGCGCGGCGCCTGCCCGGAGGGCAAGATGACCTGCGGCAACCCGTATCCTAAGGTGAATCGCGACTAAATGGGCTTTGCGTTCACCAAACAGGATTCAGACCTCAAGCGCGCCTTCACCGAAGATGGCGCGTTGAAGACGCATGTCGGCGGCCAGGCCCTCATCGAGGGTGTGATGATGCGCGGCAAGTTCAACTGGGCGGTGGCCGTGCGCGAGCCCGACGGCAACGTGTACATCGAGGAGCACGACCTGGCCAGCGGCAAGAAGAAGAACAGCTGGCTGTACTGGCCGGTCATCCGCGGTTGCACCGCGTTCTTCGAATCGCTGGTATTGGGCTTCAAGGCGCTTTCCATCGCTGCGGAGCATGCTTTCAACGAAGAGGCCAACGAGGAGACCGGCGAGGAGGGCTTCGAGTTCGGCAGCGGCATGATGGCGCTGTCCATGGTGCTCGGCCTTGCGCTCGGCATCGCGCTGTTCATCGTGGTGCCGGCGGCAGCGACGAACCTTATCGTGGGCGAGTACGACGACAAGACGCTGCTGTGGAATGTCGTCGACGGCCTGCTGCGCATCGCGATATTCGTGTTCTACATCTGGCTCATCGGGCGCATGGAGGATATCTCGCGCATGTTCGAGTACCACGGCGCCGAGCACAAGACCATCCACTGCTTCGAGCACGGCTTGCCGCTGACGCCTGAGAACGCGCGCAAGTTCCCGCGCCTGCACGTGCGTTGCGGCACGGCATTCCTCATCATGGTGATGATCATCGCCATCTTCGTGTATGCGATTACACCGATCAACGCGCTTATCGACGCCTGGGGCGTGCACGAGAGCCTGCCGAAACTCATCTTAGTCATGGTCGTGCGCGTGCTGATGATGCCGATTATCGCCGGCCTTTCCTATGAGGTGACGGTGAAGTGGGCGGGCAGCCACCCCGAGCATCCGGTGGTGAAGGTGGTGCTGTGGCCCGGCCTGCAGATGCAGCGCCTGACCACCCACGAGCCAGACGACACGCAACTCGAATGCGCGATCATCGCGATGAAGCAAGTGCTCGCGCGCGAGGAGCGCGAGAAAGCCGCGGCGGCTGCACAATAGCGAGACAGAGGTCAGGCTTACCGTCTCACCCGTCCCCTTTCTGTTAACACGCTTCATATTCACGTATCTTCACTTGTTCCCACGCGTGGGTTTTGGGTAATATTGCTAGCTACATCCCCGCACACGTAAAAAAATAAGGAAGGGGTATCGTGTGAAGCTCATAGTTACCGAGAAGAATAATGTTGCCCAAAACATTGCGAAGCTGGTGGGGGCCGGCAAGGGCAAGGCAGACAAAGTGTACTCGACGCCTGTGTACCGCTGCGAGATGGACGGCGAGGAGGCCGTCATCATCGGTTTGCGCGGACACATTCTGGAACCCGATTTCGCTACGCGCCTGGAGTACAAGAAGAGCCGCGGTTGGAAGGGAATCGACTCCGACGGTAAGCAGCTGGAAGCGCATATTCCGCGCAATCTTCCGAAACCGCCGTACAAGACCAAGCGCAAGCCGTTCCTCGCCGACGGTATCGATTTGAAGGGCTGGAAGATGGATGCGCTGCCGTACCTGGTGTACGCGCCCATCGAGAAGCTGCCGAAGGAAAAGGACATCATCCGCTCGCTGAAGAATCTTGCGAAGAAGGCCGATAGCGTGGTTATCGCCACCGACTTCGACCGCGAGGGCGAGCTCATCGGCATGGACGCGCTGTCCATGATCCGCGAGGCCAACCCGACGGTGCCGGCCTTGCGCGCCCGTTATTCGGCGGTTACCAAGCAAGAGATAACCCACGCGTTCGAGAACCTCGTGGAGCTGGACTACGACCTGGCCAACGCCGGCGAGTCGCGCCAGGACATCGACCTCATCTGGGGCGCGGTGCTCACGCGCTACCTCACGCTCGTGAAGTTCGGCGGCTACGGCAACGTGCGTTCCGCCGGCCGCGTCCAGACGCCCACGCTCGCGTTGGTGGTGGCCCGGGAACGCGAGCGCCTCGCGTTCGTGCCCGAGGACTACTGGGTGGTGCACGGCGCATTCAACCAGGCGGGGGAGGACCTCGACATCATTCACCGCACCGCGCGCTTCAAGTCCGAGGCGGCGGCCCAAACCGTGCTCGACCATGTGGCCGGCGCCGATCATGGCATCGTCACCGAGGTCGAGAAGAAGAGCCGCAAGGTTCCCGCGCCCGCGCCCTTCAACACGACGAGCCTGATGGCGGCCGCGTCCGCCGAGGGCATTGCGCCCGGCCGCGCGATGCGCCTGGCCGAGAGCCTGTACATGGACGGCTACATCTCGTACCCGCGCGTCGATAATACGGTGTACCCGGCTTCGCTCGACTTGCGCGAGGTCGTGAAGCGCATCTCGGACAACCCGGCTTACCGCCCGCACTGCGAGAAGCTGCTGAAGCAACCGAAGCTCACACCCACGCGCGGCAAGAAGGAAGAAACCGACCATCCGCCCATCTACCCGACCGGCGTCGCTACGCCCGACACGCTGCCGCCGGCCGAATACAAGCTGTACAACCTGGTGGCCCGCCGCTTCCTGGCCACGCTTTCCGAAGCCGCGATCATCGAGGGCACGAAGGTGACCATCGATGTTAACGGCGAGCCCTTCGTCGCCCGCGGCGATGTGCTCGTGAAGCCCGGCTTCCGCGCCATCTACCCGTATGGCAGCAAGAAGGACGAGGAACTGCCGCTGATGAGCGAGGGCGAGCGCATCACGTTCAACGGTGCCCGCATCGACGCGAAGCAGACCGAGCCGCCCGCGCGCTATTCGCAAGGCCGCCTGCTGCAGGAGATGGAGAAGCACGGCCTGGGCACGAAGTCCACGCGCCATAGCATTATCGAGCGCCTATACCAGGTGAAGTACGTGCAGGGCAACCCCATCGAGCCGAGCGCCTTGGGGATGGCCGTGTGCGATGCGCTGGGGTCGTTCGCTCCGCATGTGACGAGTCCCGGCATGACGGCCGACCTCGAGGAGAAGATGAACTCCATCGCCGCGGGCAAGATGCCCAAGGACGAGGTCGTGGCCGTGAGCCGCAACCTGCTGGCCGAGCAGCTCGGCGAGCTGATGCCGCACTCCGAGGAGGTGAACGCCGCCCTGGCCGATGCCGTGGCGGCCGACGCGTACGTGGGACAGTGCCCCAAATGCGGCAAGGACCTGCAGCTGCGCGCGAGCCAGAAGACGCGCTCGATGTTCATCGGCTGCTCGGGCTGGCCGGAGTGCGACGTGACCTACCCGCTGCCGTCGGGCCGTGTGGAGAGCCATGACCAGGTGTGCGCGACGTGCGGCATGCCGCAGGTGAAGGTGACCGCCTTCCGCCAGAAGCCGCGCATCATGTGCATCGACCCGCATTGCGTGACGAACCAAGAGCCCGATGTCGAGGTGGGCATGTGCCCGACCTGCGCGGCACTTGGACGCGAGGCCAAGCTGGTGGCGAAGCGCAACCCGCGCTCGCTCAAACGCTTCATCCGCTGCGAGAACTATGAGGAATGCAACACGAGCTACCCGCTGCCCCAATATGGCAAGCTCGAGACCACCGCGGACATCTGCCCCGATTGCCAGGCCCCGATGGTGGTGGTCACCACGCAACGCGGCCCCTGGAAGCTCTGCCCGAACTTCGATTGCCCCGGCAAGGAGAAGCAGGAAGCCGAGAAGAAGGCGAAGGGCGGCCGTACCCGCGGATCCCGCAAGAAGAAGTCCTAGCAAGCAGGATGAGACACCCGCCCTCAGGGGATGAGTGTCTCATCTTCCGGTTGGGAGCATGCTGAACGAGGAGAGCGCATGAAGACGATCACGAGAGAGCAGGTGGCGGGGGTTCTGCGGGATGCGATTCCGCAGCTGGCCTTCGATTTGCCTGCGGACATCGAGCAGGGGCTGGCGAAGGCCGCGGAGCGCGAGGAAAGCCCGCGTGCCGCCGAGGTTTTGCGCCTGTTGCGCGAGAACGCCCGCGTGGCGCATGAAGACCGCGTGGCCATCTGCCAGGATACCGGCAGCGTCTGGGTATGCCTGGAAGCCGGACCCGATGTCGCGGTGGCGGGCGATGCCCTCGCGGACGTGGACGAAGCCATCGGCGCGGCCTACATCGAGCACAACCTGCGCAAGTCCATCGTGAAGGACGCCCTGTTCGACCGTGCGAACACCGGCGACAACACGCCCGCGTTCACCGAGGTGAAGCTCGTGGACCGTTCGGGTGCGCGCCTTCATGTGATGCTGAAGGGCGGCGGCTCGGATAACGCGAGCCGCGTGGTGATGCTCACGCCCGGCGCCGGCAAGCAGGGCATCGTCGATGCGCTGCTGGCCTGCGTGCGCGAGAAGGCTGCTAACGCGTGTCCGCCGCTTATCATCGGCATCGGCATCGGCGCGACCTTCGACAAGGTCGCCGGCCTGGCCAAGCACGCCCTGATGCGCCCCATCGACGAGCCGAATCCCGACGTGCAAGCTGCCGCGCTCGAGCAGGAGCTGCTTGCACTGGTGAACGCCACGGGCATCGGCGCCGGTGCGCTTGGCGGCGCGACCACGGCCCTTGCCGTGCGCGTCGAGACTGCGCCCTGCCATATCGCCGCGTTGCCGCTGGCCATCAACATGGGCTGCTCAGCCATGCGCCGCGCAACCTTCGAGCTGCAATGAGTCAAATTGCCCTGAATGAGTCAAATTGACCTGGGCACCGTGACTCATCGCGCACGATCGAATTGAAGGAGCAGAGATGCTGGAAACTCGCAAACTTACCCTTCCGCTGGACAAGGATGTCCTGAAGACGCTGCGCGCGGGGGATGCCTGCACGCTCACCGGCCCGATGTACACGCTGCGCGATGCCGGCCACATCCGCCTGCTGGCGGAACTCGACGCGCAGGGAACCGACGAGCTTCCCTACGGGCTGGAGGGGCAGGCGATCTTCTACGCAGGGCCCACGCCGCCGGCTGCGGGGCGTCCCTTCGGGGCTATCGGGCCCACCACGGCGAGCCGCATGGACTTCGCGGCGCCCCGCCTGCACCGTGCGGGCGTGGTGGCCACCATCGGCAAGGGAACGCGCAATACGCTGGTGAAAGACGCATGCGTGGAAACGGGTTCGGTGTACTTCATCGCCGTGGGCGGCGCTGCTGCATATCTTGCGAAGTGCGTGGAAAGTTCCGCGACCGTAGCGTATGATGACTTGGGCACCGAGGCCCTGCGCCGCATCGACGTGGTGGATTTCCCGGTGTTCGTGGGCGTCGATACCACCGGCGCCGACGTATCTGACCAAACCGCGGGGGCGTGAACTGCGCTGCGTCCCGGATAGGAATGACACACGATGACTACCGCCGAACGTCAGGGGGCGTACCCGGGCATCTTCATCACCTTCGAGGGCGGTGAAGGCGCCGGCAAAACCACGCACCTGAACTTCCTCGCGAAAGCCCTGCGCGAACAGGGCCGCGACGTCGTGTGCCTGCGCGAGCCGGGCGGCACCTCGATCGGCGAGGACCTGCGCGCCGTCGTGCTCGACGAGAACAACACCGCGCTGTGCGACGAGACCGAGCTGCTCATCTACGAGGCAGCCCGCGCCCAGCTCGTGCGCGAGATCATCGCGCCCGCGCTCGAACGCGGCCAGGTGGTGCTCTGCGACCGCTTCTGCGATTCAACGGTTGCCTACCAAGCGTATGGCCGCGGCCTTTCACGTGAATTCGTGAAGACGGCGAACGAATTCGCCTGCCAGGGCGTGTGGCCGAACCGCACCATCCTGCTCACCGCAGGTGATGCCGACGATGCCGTGGAAACGGGCTTGCAGCGCGCGACGAAGCACGGCACGGCCGACCGCCTCGAGCAGGCCGGGCTCGCCTTCCATGCGAACGTGAACCGCGGCTTCTTCGAAATCGCAAAAGAGGACCCCGAGCGCATCCGCGTGGTGTCGTCGCTCACGCCCAAGCCGGAAACCGCGCGCAACATCTTCGCCGCCGTCGCCGACATCTTCGGATGGGACGATCTGGATACCTGCTTCCCTGCGGGCTTCTTCGAGCAGGTTGCCATAAAGCACGCCGACCACAAAGCGGTCGTCGACCAGAGCGCGAACGCGATGGGCGCGGTATAGGCAGGACTGCGCATGCCCGACGTTTTCGATAGCGTATACGGCCAGCCAAAGGTCCGCGAGTTCCTGCGCCGGACCATTGCGACAGGCCGTGTCTCGCACGCATACCTCTTCACCGGTCTTGCCGGGTCGAACAAGACCCAGGCCGCGTATGCGTTCGCGCAGGCGGTGGTGTGCGAGCGCCACGGATGCGGGCAGTGCGACGATTGCAAGCGCATCCAGCGCCGCAAGCACCCGGACGTGCGGTACCTGGCGCCGGCCGGCGCATCGGGCTACCTGGTGGAACAGGTGCGCGATGTGGTCGCCGATGCCGAGGTCGCACCCATCCGCGCGAAGCGCAAGGTCTACATCATCGACCGCGTGGACCTGCTGGGCGTGCATGCCGCCAACGCGTTCCTGAAGACGCTCGAGGAGCCGAAGCCCGGCGTGATCCTCATCTTGCTCGGGCGCACGCGCGATTCCGTGCTGCCGACCATCGTCTCGCGCTGCCAGGTGGTTCCCTTCCGGCAGATTCCCGCATACGAGGCGGTCGGCATCCTCGTGCAGAACACGGGGGTGACGCGCGACAAGGCGGCATCGGCCATCGAGGCGTGTGGCGGCTCCATCACGAAGGCCACGGAATTCGTCCGCAGCCCCGAGCGCATGGCGTACCGCCGGCGCGTGCTCGAGGTGCTCAGCGGATTGCACACGGCCGACGACCTGGATATCCTCACGACCGCCAGCGAGCTCGTCGTGGGGGCGAAGGCCCCGCTCGACGCCGTGCGCGCCCAGCAGGAACGCGAGCTCGAGGAAAATGCCGATTTGCTCGCGGTTTCCGCGCTGCGGCGCATCGAGGCGCGGAACAAGAGCGCGATAACCATGCACACCTTCGACTACCTGCGCCAGCTGACGAGCATCATCCGCTCGTGGCTGCGGGACGTGCTGGTGGTGTGCGAGGGCATGCCCGGCCTGGTCATCAACGCCGACGTGATGGCGGGCATCGAGGCAGCTGCCGCCCGCACGAGCGCCGAGCGCGTTTCCCGGGCATTGCGTTCTGTGGATGAGGCCGACGATGCCATGACCTATAATGTATCCCTTGAAACATGCATTGACGTGTTGCTTTTCGATATCAGAGAGGCGTTGTATGAAACGCATAGCCCCGATAAGGCTTGAATATGACCCCAAGACGCTTTGGTTCGATCCCGGCGAGATCGAGGTCGCCAAGGGCGATTCGGTGGTGGTCGAAACCGCGCGCGGCATCGAGTTCGGTGTCGCCGCCTCGGGTATCGTGGAGGTCGAGGACGAGCGGGTCGACGAGCTGAAGACCCCGCTCAAGCCGATTCTTCGCGTTGCCACGGAAGAGGATTTCGCGCAGCGAGACGAGATGCGCCGCCTGTCCGTGGAAGCGCTGCCCGTGTTCCGCGAGCTTGCGGCCGAGACGAACGAGCAGATGCGCCCGATTATGGTCGAGTACCTGTTCGACGGCACGAAAGCCATCTTCCTGTTCGAATCCGAGGAGCGCGCCGACTTCCGCGAGCTCGTGCGCAAGCTCACCAACCGCCTGCATGTGCGCGTCGACATGCGCCAGATCGGCGTGCGCGACGAAGCGCGCATCGTCGGCGGCCTGGGCCATTGCGGACAGGAGCTGTGCTGCCGCAGGCTCGGCGGGGAATTCAACCCGGTGTCCATCCGCATGGCGAAGGCGCAGGATCTCTCGCTTAACCCGGCTCAGATTTCCGGCGTGTGCGGCCGCTTGATGTGCTGCCTGCGCTACGAATACGACACGTACAAGGACTTCAAGGCACGTGCGCCGAAGCTCGGCGGCACCGTCCACACCCCCGAGGGCGACTTCAAGGTAGCTGAGCTCGACATGCCGCACGAGGTCGTGGTCTTGCGCGTGGACAAAAACAAGAAGGTGCGCATCCCGCTTTCGGCATTCGACCCGGTGGAGGAGGGCGCGGAAAGCCAGCGTCCGAAATCGGTGGGCGATGTGTACTACGAGTATGCGAACGCGAACGACCTCGCCGCGCGCTTGGCGGCGTCGATGGGCACGACCGAGCGCTTCACCGGCGAGGACAAGCTCGCCGAGAAGGGCATGGTCCGCCACAACCCGCAGCGCCAGAAGGAGGAGGCTCCGGAGCAGCCAGAGGAAGAGGCTCCGGCAAGCCGCAGGAAGCGCCGTTCGCGTGGCAGCCGCCCGGCTGGCCAGCAGCGCGAGGCGGTGAAGGAAGCGCCGCGCAGCCGTGCGCAACGCGCTGCCGCCGAGGCCGAGAAGGCCCACGATGCGGCAGAACCGCGCAAGCGCCGTCGTCGGCGTGGGGCGGCAGCGCATGCCGAGGGCGCCCCGGCACCGCGCCAGGCATCTGCCGCGGCATCGCGCAAACGCAAGACAGCGGAGGCTCCCGACGCGGCCGCAAAGCCTGCGACGGGTAATGGAACGGCTCATCGCCGCGTGAGGCGGCGCAGCCATAAGGCAGGAGGAGCGAGTACCGATGAGCAAGTATAACGAGGAGCTGTTGACCGACCTGTACCAGCTGACGATGGCGCAGGGCTATTGGGAGTTCGGCAAGCTCGACGAGCAGGCGTGCTTCTACATGCATTTCCGCAAGAACCCGTTTGATGGCGGCTACGTGGTGGCATGCGGCATGGACCAGGTGGCGGCCCTTATCGAGGAGTTCGGCTTCTCGGATGAGGACGTGGAATACCTCGCATCCCTGAAGGCTCCCGGCGGCGGGAAGCTCTTCAAGCCCGAGTTCCTGAAATACCTGCGCAACATGGAGATGCAGGTGAACATCGATGCCGTCCACGAGGGCACGATGATCTTCCCCTACGAGCCAATCCTGCGGGTGACCGGCCCCATCCTGCAGTGCCAGATCATCGAGACGCCGCTGCTCACGCATGTGGGCTTCCAGTCGCTCATCGCCACGAAGGCGGCCCGCATCTGCGACGTGGCCGGATCGTCGGTGGCCGAATTCGGCCTGCGCCGTGCCCAAGGCCCGGCGGGCGGCATATTCGCGAGCCGCGCGGCTATGGTCGGCGGTTGCTCGTCCACGAGCAACGTGCTGGCCGGTAAGCGCTTCGGCGTGCCGGTTTCGGGCACGCATGCGCATTCGTGGGTTATGTCGTTCGATTCAGAGCTCGAGGCATTCCGCGCCTACGCGAAGGCCATGCCCCAGAACTGCGTGCTGCTCGTCGACACCTACGACGTGGAGCAGGGCATCGACAATGCCATCATCGTCGGCCTGGAGATGAAGGAGCGCGGCGAGCGCCTGATGGGCATCCGCATCGACTCCGGCGACCTCGCGTGGATGGCCAAGGTCGCGCGCAAGAAGCTCGACGACGCTGGCCTCACCGAAACGGGCATCGTGCTTTCGAACGACCTCGACGAATACACCATCCGCTCCATCAAGCGCCAGGGTGCGCAGGTGATGAGCTGGGGCGTGGGCACGAAGCTCGCCTCCTCGTACGACCAGCCCACCCTCGGCTGCGTCTACAAGCTTTCCGCAGTGAAGCCCGCAGGCGCCGACAAATGGAAGGATTGCCTGAAGGTGTCCGGGCAGACGAACAAGCTCACCACGCCGGGCGTGCTGGGCGTGCGTCGTTACTACCAGGAGTCCGGCCTGGTCGCCGGCGACATGGTTTACGACCTGTTCTCGCCCGTGAACGAGCGCGAGGTCATCATCGACCCCGCCGACGAACTGCGTCAGAAGAAGCTGACCGGTTTGCGCTACGAGGACATCCTGTATCCGCTCGCGCGAGATGGCAAGGTTATCCTGGAGCCGGAATTCCGCGACGTCATGAGCGCGCAGGCGCGTGCGAAGAAGAGCCTCGCCGAGCTCGACGAGTCCCAGAGGCGCCTCCACAACCCGCACAGCTATCCCGTGGGACTAGAGGCAGACCTGTTCCACCGCCGTTCCGACCTGGTGAAGAAGCTTCGCCATTACGAATAAGGGGTTCCGGGCGAACGTTGCCCGGTTCCTTCACGAAGGAGTCGTATGACCACGAAATGCAACCTCATCCTGGATTCTTGCTGCGAGCTGCCGCCCGAGATGCTGCGGCGCGACGGCGTGTTCCTGCTGAATTACGTGTACACGCTCGATGGCGAAGTGCATGTCGACGACATGTTCGAAAAGCAGACCCCGCACGATTTCTACGAGGCCATGCGCAATGGCGCGGAGCCGCAGACCTCGCAGCTGCCGATGCCCATTCTCAGCGCAACCTTCGAGAAGGCCATGGCTGCCGACAAGCCTGCGGTGTTCCTGAGCTTCTCGAGCGCGCTCACGGGTACGCTCGACACGGCGCGCATGGTGTACGATGGCCTGCGTGCCGATAACCCTGATGGCCAGCCCGTGTACTTCTACGACACGAAGCTTGCGGCCACGGCTGAGGGCTTGTTCGTGCTCGAGGCGCTCACGCAATGGGAGAAAGGCCTTACCGCACAGGAGATGCTCGATTGGGCGGAGCAGGCGGCGCCGCATGTGAACGAGATGTTCGTCGTGGACGACCTTACCGCGTTGAAGCGCGGCGGCCGTATTCCACCGGCTCTGGCCGTCATCGGCTCGAAGCTCGATGTGAAGCCGCTGCTCGACATCGATGTTACTGACGGTTCTCTGCATTCGTGCGGCATCGCGCGCGGCAAGAAGAAGGCCATCAAGCAGATGGTGGGCCTGTTCACCAAGCTTATTCCCGAGCAGAACCGCGCTGGGCGCCTGGTGCTCATCGGCAACGCCGACTGCCCCGAGGATGCAAAGCGCCTCGAGGATTTGCTGTGCAAGACTGCCCGCGACCTGAAGATTATGCACATGAATATCGGGCCTGTTATCGGCAGCCATGTTGGTCCGGGCATGCTCTCCATGGTGTTCTGGGGTCCAGATTCGCGGAAGTAACCTTAGTTCCCGAATCGGGACGATAACTGAGTTGGAGTGTTGATGAGCAAGTCATTTGCGTTTGCGGGGGATCAAGCTGTCGGGCAGATTGTGGCGCGGAAGCTGCAGAAGGCTGGGTATGCCCTGGCGATGGGGCTGGCGTCGGCCGACT
>JAUNCA010000186.1 GCA_030526775.1 Coriobacteriia bacterium
GGCCGTGGTAAGCCACAACTCCGAGCAGATTTTCGCTGCGGCTGCCTCGGTGTTCATCGCCGTCATTGCGCTCAACCTCTTCGGGTACGCGTTCGGCTACGGCATCGGCAAGCTCACCGGCATGACGCTGCCGCGCCGCAAGGCGCTCTCGCTCGAGATCGGCATGCAGAATTCGGGCCTCGCCACCTCGCTGGCGCTCACCGTGTTCCCCGGCATGGCGCTTGCCACCGTGCCCGGCGCCGTGTTCAGCGTGTGGCACAACATCTCCGGTTCGCTGCTCGCCGCCGTTTTCCGCCGCATCGAGGAATAACGCCCCGAAAGCAAAACCCCCGCGGCACCATCGTGCGCGCGGGGGTTTTCGTTACAGCGTGAAGTAGCTGTTACTCCTCCAGCCAAGCCTCGGCTTCGCCCTTGGAGATAGGCTGGATGTCCTCGCCCGCGTTGTAGGGGCTGTCGGCGCCGCCGATACCCCAGAGGAAGAACAGACCGCCCTTGGTCTTGTAGAGGGTCTCCTCGTAGCCGGCCGGATCGCCATAGTAGCTGTAGGTCTTGTTGCCCAGAGCTTCGGCCTTGGTGGTGTCATAGATGTGGCGCTTGCCTTCAAACGTCTTCGTCTTACGCATGTTTTTCTCCTATGAGACTCGAGTTGCGGTTTCAGATGCGCTCATGGTACCTCAAGTCCAGGTAAAGGGCAAAAAATGGATGGAGAATACGTCGTGAAACAGGCAATATTTAACAGTTTTACGTGTGAGAGCGCCTGTCATATACGACATGTACGATAAATTGTAGTAATTGGAGATAAACGGCTTGTGACCTCGGGAAAGGTGTTTCGGTTGCGGCTCGACGCCGACACAGGGCCTATTTTGGACGCGGTGGGGTAGAATCGAAATGTGTTTTCTGCGTTTGGGATGCTGAAGGAGGCCAAAATGGCGAAACCCGAGCCGAATCTTACCGAGTGGTTGGCCGAGGCGAAAGCGTGCGAAGGCGCCGACAAATGCGGCATGTTCCTCGTGCACAACGGCGTGGTGCGCGCGACTGCCAAGGCGCAGGTGCGCGAAGGCCGCGAG
This sequence comes from Coriobacteriia bacterium, assembly GCA_030526775.1. Classification (GTDB taxonomy): domain Bacteria; phylum Actinomycetota; class Coriobacteriia; order Coriobacteriales; family Eggerthellaceae; genus UMGS1519. Next base: position 1,068 of record JAUNCA010000186.1, read on the forward strand.
ATGCCGCCGGTGGCGCGGGTCGATTTCTCGTACGATGTGGCGGGCTTGGAAGCGGCCGTGGCCGAGGCCCTTACGTGGGATGGCGTGCAGTACGTGCGCGTGTGGCTGAACGAGGGCGAACTCGAGGTGGGCGACTCCATTATGTACGTGCTGGTGGGCGCGGACATCCGCCCGCGTTGCATCGATGCGTTGCAGCGTCTGGTCGGCCACATCAAGAACGACCTCGTGGTCGAGCGCGAGGTGTACGCGTAGCTATACGACGTCGAACGTCTGAGCGAAGCAATTCCGGTTGGCCGGGGGGTTGGCCGATTGCGGTTTGCGGATGGGAGCGACAATGCGCGCAGGTGGCGGTATCGCGGGAGGACCCCCGGGCGGGAAGTTCCTCACCGACGAAGAGAAGGCAAACATGCCGAAGGTCACGAAGGCCCTGCTCAAGCGTATCCTCTCGTACCTGAAACCCTACTGGGTGCAATTCCTGTTCGTGTTTTTGGCCATCCTTATCGCGGCGGTGGTGGGGCTCGTGCCCTCCATTGTCACCGGCAAAATCGTCGACCAGGCACTCGTGGGCGACGACCTGCAGTTCCTCGTCGAGCTGCTGCTTATCGCGCTTGCCGCCATGGTGGCAAGCCAGCTCATCGGCGTGCTGGAGAACTACATCAACGCCTGGATCTCGCAGCACATCATCTTCGACATGCGAAACGAGATGTACCAGCACCTGCAGCGCATGCCGCATTCGTTCTTCACCACCGAGAAGCAAGGCGACATCATCACGCGCATGGACACCGACATCTCGGGTGTTTCGAGCGTCATTTCCGGCACGCTTTCGCGGGTCGTGGGCAACATCGCCACCATCGTCACCACGCTGGTGGCGATGTTCACGTTAAGCTGGCAGCTCGCGTGGGTGGGTCTTGCGGTGTTGCCGCTGCTCATCGCGCCCACGCGTATCGCGGGCAAGTCCCGCCTGAAGTACGCCACGCGCACGCAGGCCAAGACCGACGAGATGAACCAGCTTATTAATGAGACGCTTTCCGCGAGCGGGTCGCTGCTCGTGAAGATGTTCACGCGCGAGAAGAAGGCCGCGGCCGAATTCAGCGATGTGAATGCGCAAGTGCGCGACCTGTCCATGAAGGAGACGCGTTCCGGTTCGCTGTTCCGCGTGGCCATGGGCATGTTCACGCAGCTCGGGCCGCTGCTCATCTACTTTGCAGGCGGCCTGCTGATAATCGAGCACCTGGATCCGGCGCTCACCGTGGGCACCGTCACGGCCATGGTGTCGCTCGTGAACCGGTTGTACCGGCCGGTGGAATCGCTGCTCGATCTGCAGGTGACCTTCACGCGCTCGCTCGCGCTGTTCGTGCGCATCTTCGACTACCTCGACCGCGACAATCCCATCGTCTCGCCGGAAAACGGCGCGAAACCGGACGTGGAGCAGCAGCCCATAACATACGAGCACGTGGCCTTCGGGTACGAGAAAGGCCAGCTCATCCTTACCGATGTGAACTTCACGGTGCCGGGCGGCGCGATGTACGCCATCGTGGGGCCGTCGGGGTCGGGCAAGTCGACCGTCGTGAACCTCATCCCGCGCCTCTACGACGTGGATGCGGGCTCGGTGAAAATCGCGGGCGTGGACGTGCGCGACTTCGACCTGGAGTACCTGCGCCAGCGCATTGGCGTGGTGACGCAGGAGGCGTACCTGTTCAACGGCACGATTCTGGAGAACCTGCGCTATGCCAACGAGGACGCCACGATGGAGGAAATCGAGCGCGCGTGCCGCATCGCGAACATCTACGACTTCATCGCGAGCCAGCCCGAGGGCTTCAACACCGAGGTGGGCAACCGCGGCCTGAAGCTTTCCGGCGGCGAGAAGCAGCGCCTGTCGCTCGCGCGTGTCGTGCTGAAGGACCCGCAGATTCTCATCCTGGACGAGGCTACGAGCGCGCTTGATTCCATTTCCGAAGCGGCCATCCAGCAGGCGCTCGAGGAGCTCATGGTCGGGCGCACGAGCATTGTCATCGCGCACCGGTTGTCCACGATCCTGAAAGCCGACCGCATCCTCGTCGTGAAGGACGGCGTTATCGCGGAGGAGGGCACGCACGAGGAGTTGCTGCGTGCGAACGGCGTGTACCGCGAGCTGTACGACACGCAATTCCAGCAGGCCATCGAGCGCGCCGGCGCGCTGGCCGGGGAGGGGATCGACATCCAGTCGCTTGGCACGGGGTACAACGTGCGGCGGCTTGACGAAGCCGACGTCACCGACGTGTTCCTGCTGCTGCGGGGCAACCGCCGGTATTGGCGCGCGCTGGGCGTGCGGCCGAGCCGTTCGCGCCTTACCGAGGTCGTCAGCCAGGTTCCCGAGGGCACGGGCGACGAGGACAAGTACCTGCTGGGCTTCTACGACGGGCGCGACGAGCTCGTGGCCGTGCTGGACCTCATTTGCGGATATCCCGAGGCGGGCGACGCGTTCATCGGCTGGTTCATGGTGGAAAGCGACCTACAGGGCCGCGGCATCGGCTCGCAGATATTCGCCGACGTGCGCGCGAGCCTGAAGGCGCAGGGCTTCGACC
>JAUNCA010000050.1:0-12674 GCA_030526775.1 Coriobacteriia bacterium
ACGCAAGTTACATCTTCCGCCGAGAAATCCGGGCTGGCTTCAAATGCAGGGTTTGCTGGCGGCAAGGGCCGCATTCCGCGCCATGCATGGGGCCGGCTGGCTCCACTTGCAGGGTTTGCCGGCAGCAGATACTGCATCCCGCGCCATCCCGCGAACCGGCTGGTTCCAAACGCAGGGTTTGCCGGCGGCAAAGTCTGCATCTCGTGCCATTCCCGCAATCGCTTGGTTCCGCATGCAGGGTTTGCGGGCCGCAGATGCCGCATCCCGCGCCATCCCCGCAGGCGCTTGGTTCCGAATGCAGGGTTTGCCGGCAGCAGATGCTGCATCCCGCGCCATGCATGGGGCCGGCTGGCTCCACTTGCAGGGTTTGCTGGCAGCAAGGCCTGCATTCCGTGCCACGCTTGGACGGCGCTAGCTCCATTTGCGACTTGTGTGCGTTTGGCAAACAGAAGGGGCTGGCACGTGGCCAGCCCCGGTACGTGGCGTATGGAAACGCGAATCGATTACGCCCAGCCCTTGCCGGCGGAACCGAAGTCGACGATGAGTTCCTTGGCGCGGGTGACGATAGCCTCGCGGCCCGGCTTCAGGAGCTTGCGCGGGTCGTAGCCCTTGCCCTGGAGATCCTTGCCGGCCTCGACGTAGGCGCGGGTGGCCTTGGCGAAGGCAACCTGCAGGTCGGTGTTCACGTTGATCTTGGCGATGCCCATGCCGATGGCCTTCTGCACCATGTCGGTGGGGATGCCGGTGCCGCCGTGCAGGACGAGCGGCAGGTCGCCAACGAGCGCCTTGATCTCGGACAGGCGGTCGAAGGACAGGCCGGCCCAGTTCTCCGGATACAGGCCGTGGATGTTGCCGATGCCGCAAGCCAGGAAGTCAACGCCGGTGTCGGCGATGGCCTTGCACTGCTGCGGGTCGGCCAGCTCGCCCATGCTGGCAACGCCGTCCTCGACGCCGCCGATGCCGCCGACCTCGGCCTCGACCGAGATGCCCTTGGCATGCGCAATCTTCACGATCTCGGCGGTGCGCTCGAGGTTGAGCTCGAAGGTCTCCTCGTGGGAGCCGTCGTACATGACGCTCGTGAAGCCGGCATCGATGCACTTGAAGACGTCCTCGTAGGTGCCGTGGTCGAGGTGCATGGCAACCGGGACGGTGATATTCTTGGCCTCGACAAGGTCCTTCACCAGGTCGGCAACGGTCTTGAAGGACACCTGCCACTTGGCGGCACCGCTGGTGCACTGGATGATGACGGGCGACTGGCTTTCCTCAGCGGCATCGAGAATGGATGCAGCCCACTCCAGGTTGTTCGTATTGAAAGCCGGAATGGCGTAATGACCCTTGACGGCGGACTGAAGCATTTGAGTAGCATTAACGAGCATGTTTGCCTCCTCGCAAAACAGGTTGGCTCTAACAGTTGCACTACATAATACCCCGAAACGCCAGATATGGTAGGAATTGTCACAAACCGCTGCCGTTAAATATTCCGTAGACACTAAATTGCGGGGAAATATCGCCCGCTGAGCGCACCGATAGCGCATCTGGTAGGCAGCTCGGCAAGAATTCGAGCCCTATTCTTTCGCGTAAGCGCGTTTGCGCACGAAGAAGAACGTGATGCCCATCGCAATACCGGTAACAACCCAGGTCACCGGGTACACGATCATCAGCGTGAAGAAGTCGGGGGAAGCCGCGAACACGGTGAACACCCACACGATGCGCAGAAGGCACGAGCCCACGATGGTGATGAGCGTCGGCGTCATCGACCAGCCCATGCCGCGCATCGCCCCAGCCGGCACCTCGTAGGAAACCACGAGCCACTGGAATGCCTGCACGTACAGCAGTCGCTGCAAGCCGTGGTCGATAGCCTCCGGGTCGGTCGTGAACACGGCGAGCGCATTCGCGCCGAGCACCTGCCACAGCACGCAGAGCGCACCCATCGAGGCAAACCCGAACAGCAGGCACCACCGCAACACCGCATCGCAACGGTCGAGCTGCCTCGCCGCATAGTTTTGCCCGATGAAGGTAACCGCCGCCTGGACGAAGCCGTTCACGACGAAGAAGCTGTAGAACTCGTAGTTCACCGCCGCCGCCACGCCGGCCGTGGAAGCCGAGCCGAAGCTGTTGATGCCCGCCTGGATGACCACGTTCGAAAGCGAGAACACCACGCCCTGCAAACCGGCAGGGATGCCGATCTTCAGGATGATGAGCAGCTCGGCCTTCGCGAAATGCAAGCGCCGCCATTCCAGCTTGTACGGGGCCTCCTCGTGCATGAGGAACCACACGACGATGCCCGCGCTCGCGGCGTTGGCGATATCGGTGGCCACGGCCACGCCCGCCACGCCCCAGGGAATCACGGTGACGAACAGCACGTTCAGCCCGAGGTTCAGCAGCACGGCCACGACCAGCGCATACAGCGCGTGTCGCCGCGGCTGCGCAGGATGGCGCTGCCGAAGTTGTAGAGCATGCCGAAAGGCATGCCGACGAAGAAGATGTCCAGGTACAGCACGGCCGGGTCGAAGGCGTCGGCAGGCATCTCGATAAGGCGCAGGATGGGTTCCACGAACGCGATGCCCAGCACGAGCAGCAGCACGCCGCTGGCCAGAGCCACCGCGATGGACGTGTGCACGGCGTCGGATATCTTCTCGGGCTTCCCCTGCCCGATACGCAACGCCACCAGCACGTTCGTGCCCACGGACAAACCGGTGAAGAGGCTGATGAGCAGCATGACGACCGGAGTCGTGCCGCCGATGGCCGCAAGCGCCTGCGGGCTGACGAAATGCCCGGCCACCGCCGCATCCGCGGAGTTGAACAGCTGCTGCAAGATGCTCGCGATGGCAATCGGGATAGCGAACGCGACAATCTTGCCGGCCAAGGGGCCGTTCAACATGTCGATGGTGTTCCTGCTCTTGCCCATGGTGAAAGAATCGCACACGATGAGACAAACAGACCTGGTCTATGTGCCTCATCGGGTGGGATGAATTGGTTCCCTATTCCAAGTCTTCCAGGTCATCGGCCTCGATGGTGGCCAGTATGTCCTTGTTGCCCTTCGCGCCTTCCATGCCGGCAACGCGCGTGGCGTGGTTCGCGATGGCCTTCTCCATGAAGTTGCGCACATCGCGGGCGTTGGCGAAGTTCTCGGGCTTGTTCTCCACGCGCGCGGCTATCATCTCGCGCGCCTTCACCTCGGCCTCGGCCGACAGGCGGTATTCCTGCTTCTTCAGGTTCATCAGCAAGATGCCCACGAGCTCATCGGCCGTGTAGTCCTCGAACATGATGCGCGTGCCGAAACGTGAGCGCAAACCGGGGTTCGAGTCCAGGAACTCCTCCATGAGCTCGGTGTAGCCTGCCACGATGACCACGAGGTCGTCCCGATTGTCCTCCATGGCCTTCAGCAGCGTGTCCACGGCCTCCTGCCCGAAGTCGCCCTGCCCCTTATCCACGGTAAGCGAATACGCCTCGTCGATGAACAGCACGCCGCCCATCGCCTTCGCGATGACCTCGGCCGTCTGGGTGGCGGTCTGCCCGATGTAGCCGCGCACGAGCCCGGAGCGGTCGACCTCGACCAGCTGGCCGGTGCGCAACACGCCCAGGCAGCGGTAGATGTTCGCGAGCATGCGCGCGATGGTGGTCTTGCCGGTGCCCGGGTTGCCCAGGAACACCATGTGCTTGGCGATGTCGGCGGGCTTGAGCCCCATCTCCTCGCGCATCTGCTGCACCTTGATGAGGTTCACCATGGTGTTCACCTGGCGCTTCACGGCACCGAGGCCGATGAGCGAATCGAGCTCGGCGAGCAGCTCCTCGAGCTCCTCGGCGCGCTCCTCCTCGGTCTGCTGATCGGGCGCGGGTTCCTTCACGATGTAAGACTTCTGCGAGACGGGCCGCCACACCGCGTACTCGTTCAACATGCGCTCCATGCGCTCCAGGTAGTCGGTGAACCGCTGGACCTCGTCCTGCGGGACCTCGCGCGCGTAGCGGGCGAGCATCTCCTGGCCGAACGCCTTGAACGTGTCGTAGAAATACATCGCGCATTGACGGTCGAACGGGTCGGGCGAGAGTTTCTTGCCGGCATCGGCCAACACGGCGTACTTCAGCGATTGCGGGATCTCGGCGGAACGCCCAGCCGCCACGCCACGCCTGCGGCGAATATCGGCGAGGGTCTGCGCATCCGGCGCGAAGCCGAGCTTGTAGCGGATATAGTCCGCCTCTTCGTCGGTGACCACGCCATCCGCGCCGGTGATGTACGCGCCGAATAACGCCATGTCGTCGCGGAACATCGAGCGCAGCTGTTTCCCCTCGCTGCGCACGCGCCCCACGTCTGCTCGCATGAGGGCATCGCAGATGTCATAACACCTGGCCAGAAGATCTTGTAAATCGAGCTGCTCCATCGCCCTCTCCTCCTCGGCATCCGCTCGGCGCGCCCGCTGAATTGTCTGCTTTTCACGCTCCCTGGTAGTATCGCGGAATTAACCCACAAGGTATGGTAAGATTCCCTGAATCTTCCGTAAACAACAACCGCGAGGTATTCATATGACAGATATAACCCGTTTCTCCATCTCCCGCATGCTGCTCGCGCTGCTGCTGGCACTCTCGCTCGGCTTCAGCACGACCGCCCTTGTTGGATGTGGCGGCGACGAACCGCAGCAGAGCACCGCTGCCGCCGACGACGAACAGGATAACTGCTACGGCGACGACCTGCCCGCCGTCAAGAAGTAACGTAACGCATGGAATTCTCGTACATCCAAGCCGTCGACGCGCAGGGCGATGCCGCACCCGAGGCCATCGCGTTCTTCAACAGTCGCGGCGAAAGCATCAGCTATGGCGAGCTGAAGCGCAAATCCGATGCGCTCGCCCGCTGGATTGCGGCAGAGCCGGCATTCGAGCCCGGCGTGCCCCTCGTCGTGTACGGGCATAAATCGCCGCTGATGCTCGTCTGCTTCCTCGCCTGCGTGAAAAGCGGGCATGCATACGTGCCGGTGGACGTGCTCTACCCGCGCGAGCGCATCGCGAATATCATCGGGCAGCTCGGGCAGACCGCGGTGCTCGACACGATAGGGACCATCCCCGAGGTCATGGGCGACTTGCTTGTACGCCCCCACTTCGATATCGCGTCGTTCTCCGATGCTCATTACGCTCAGCACGCCGGCGCCCCCGCACCCGCGTGCGTCAGGCCCGAGGACACCTTCTACATCCTGTTCACCTCGGGAAGCACCGGCACGCCCAAGGGCGTGCAGATTATCGCCGAGTGCATGGACAACTTCTCGAACTGGCTTTTAAACAGCGAGTTCGCCCTCGACGAGAAGCGCGTATGGTTCAACCGCTCGCCCTTCACCTTCGATTTGAGCGTCACCGACCTCGCTTGGGGCCTCCCGCATGGCGACACGCTGTTCGCACTCGAGGACGAAGCCGAGAAGAGCCTCGCTCTAACATTCGAGGCGCTCTCCAAGAGCGGGATAACGGATTGGGTCTCGACCCCTTCCGTCCTCGACCAGATGCTCGCGGACGAGAAATTCAATGCGGACCTCATCCCAACCTTAAAGCGCACGGTTCATGTCGGCGAAGTGCTTCGCCCCGAGACCGTGAGCCTCGCAAAGCAGCGGTTCCCCGGATTGCAGGTGTTCAACGGATACGGCCCCACCGAATCCACCGACTTCGTCTCGCTGTGCGAGATAACCTCCGAGATGCTCGCGGACGACCGCTCGCTGCCCATCGGCTACACGAAGCCCGGCACCGAGCTCGTGGTCCTCGATCCGGAAACGCTCGAGCCCGTCCCCGATGGGGAGCACGGCGAGCTCTTCGTCATCGGGAACACGGTGGCCCAGGGTTACTGGGGCCGCGATGACCTCACCCAAGCCGCGTTCCACTCCTGCCCCGAATCGATTGCCCGCGGACGGCGCAGCTATCGCACCGGCGACGAGATCGCCCGCGACCCGTCCGGCATGTTCTACTACCACGGGCGCTACGACCTGCAGATCAAGCTGCATGGCTACCGCATCGAGCTCGGCGACATCGAGGCGACGCTCTGCTCGTTGCCCGAGGTGAACATGGCTTGCGTCCTGCCGATCAAGCGCGATGGACTCATCTCGCACCTCGTCGCGGTCATCGTGCTCGCCGATGCCGACGCACCCCGCGGCTTCGCCCAGACGAAGCTGCTGAAGCAGCAGATCCGCCCGATTCTGCCGCCGTACATGGTGCCGCGCACGTTCAAGTACGTAGACGCAATCCCCCTGAACCAAAACGGCAAAGCCGACCGCAAGGCGCTTGCCGCCCTCATCGACGGGTAGCCCATGGGATTCTTCTCGGAGCCTGCGTTCTTCCTGCTGCTCGTGCCCATCGTGGGCATAGCCGTGGTACTCGGCTGGCTCGAGAAGCCGCTCGCGCGCTATGGCTGCGCAGCCTCGGTGGTCATGCTGTTGCTGCTGTTCAGCCGCTCGCTTCCGAGCCTCGCCTTCTTCGTGTGCTACCTGGCGTTCTCGCTGGTGCTCGCCCGCTACGTAGCGGGCTTGTTAGACCCCGGCAACCCGCACCCGCAGCGCATCCTGCGCTACCGCATCGCGCTCGCGTTGCAAATCGCGCCCCTGGCCGTGTACAAGGTGGGCGTGCTGTTCGAGCCCGACTTCCTCGGTTTCATCGGCATGTCCTACATCACCTTCAAGTCCGTACAGGTGCTCATCGAGACGCGCGATGGCCTCATCAAGGACATGGGGTTGTTCGAATACCTGTATTTCCTCGTGTTCTTCCCCACCTTCACCTCCGGCCCCATCCTGCGCAGCCGCACCTTCGTGAAGGATATGAACAAGACCCGCTCGCGCGACGATTACCTCGGGCTGCTGTACCGGGGAGCCGGCTGGTTCATGCTCGGCGCGGTCTACAAGTTCGTGGGAGCTTCCATCGGCCAATGGGCCATGTGGTTCCTGCCGAGCGTCATCGGCACCGACACGGCTCTGGCAGCTGTCGGCGCCAACATCGTGTACGCACTCGGATACACGATGTACCTGTTCTTCGACTTCGCGGGCTATTCCCACATGGCCGTGGGACTCGGTTTCGCGCTCGGCATCGAGGTGCCGCGCAACTTCCGCGCGCCGTTCCTGGCGATCGACATCAAGGACTTCTGGAACCGCTGGCACATCACGCTGTCGTTCTGGCTGCGCGACTTCGTGTTCATGCGCTTCTCCGCGGCGGCGTTCGAGCACAAATGGTTCAAATCGGCGGTCACGACGGCCTGCCTCGGCTTCATCATCAACATGACCCTCATGGGCGTCTGGCATGGCCTGACCATCGATTACGTGGTGTACGGCATCTACCACGGCTGCCTGCTCGCGGGTTGCGAGCTTATGCAGCGCAAATGGAAGTTCTACAAGAAGCATAAACGCGACCGCTGGTTTAAAGTGTGCTCGTGGGCTGTTACGATGATAGCGGTCGTTTTCGGCCTCGCCCTGTTCAGCGGCCAGGTATTCCACAACCCGCTGTAGCGGGCGCCGAAACGGAGAGGAAGGATACGCATATGGCAGCAAACATCGACCAGCAGGTAATCGACCTGCTCGTGGACATCACCGGTGAAGAGGAAATCGGCGATTACCGTGACATCGACCTCTTCGAAGAGGGCGTCCTCGATTCGCTCGGCGCCATCGAGCTGCTCGTGAGCTTGAAGGAGGAGTTCGGCGTGTCCATCGCGCCTACCGAGCTCGAGCGCGAGGAAATGAACACCGTGAACCTGATTATCGAGCGGGTGCAGGAGCGCCTGTAATACATGGAAGCCCGCACCCTGCACACGCGGCTCGCTGCCCTCGCCATCGGCGTGGCCGTGGCCGTATGCGCAATCGCGCTCGTATTCTGGCTGTTCCCCGCCCAGTCGCAGGTCCGCGACGGCGTGAATTACGGCTATGTGTATTCGGGCGCGAAATCGTCGAGCGTCGATTTCGCCGAAGCGGGCATGACGGATGAGTCGATGATCGTGTTCGGCTCATCGGAGTTCTCGACGCCGAAGCGCCTGGTTCCCCAGGTGCCGAGCGAGGTATTCGGAACCGCCGATTACGGCCTGAACCTGATGCTCATCGGCGAAGCCTTCGACCAAAGCCTCTGGCATACCATCGCGCTCGGCGCATTCGAGGGTTCGGGCATCCCGCAGCGCAAGGTGGCGATAATTGCCGCACCGGGCTGGTTCACCGACGGCGGGCAGGACGCCGAAACCTTCAAGACGCGTTTCTCGTATTCGCTCTATCGCGCCTTCTGCGCGAACGAAAACGTCCCCGCCGAGGCGAAGGAATACGTGCGCAGCCGCCTGGAGCAGCAGGGCATCGACGAGATGCAGTTGAATGCCGCAAGCCCCACGCTCCCGCAGGATCACCTGAACGCGGTCGCGCTCGATGCGCTCGACGACTTGAAGCTGCGCCAGAGCCTCATCGAGGTGCGCGGCAAGGGCATGGAGCGCATCGAATCCGACACGCCGGCCACACCCGACTTCGCCGCATTGCGCGCAGAAGCCGAGAAAACCGGCGCCGAGATGAGCACGACGAACGACTGGGGCGTCGAAGACGGCTTTTACACCGAGCAGCTCGAGCCGGTGCTAGCCGATTTAGAAGACAGCCGCGCAGGCGAAACTTATTCCGACACGCCCGAATACGATGACCTGGCGTGTTTCCTCGACGTTGCGAACGCGTGCGGCATCGAGGTGCTCGTGGTGCTCTCGCCCGTGATGGCCCCCTACTACGACTACATCGGCATCGATGCGCAGGCGCGCGAGAACTGCTACTCCCACGTACGCGAGATTGCACAATCGCACGGCGCGCAGCTGGCCGACTTCTCCGACCGCGAGGACGAGAAGTACTTCCTGTACGACATCGTGCATTTCGGTTGGACGGGATGGATCGATGTCGAGCAGAGCCTCTACGACTTCTACCGGAAGGATGCATGATGGCGCTGGGAAAGAAGAAACCAACCACGTTGCAGCGCATCCAAGCGTGGATGAACGCGCATAACGGCATCGCTTGCGCCGGAATCGGCGCCGTATTCGCGGTGGGAGTGTTCGGCTTGTTCCTGTTCGTCGCGTTTTCGGGATTCGGCGCCTCCGCCGACTTCATCTACAACCAATTCTAGCCGGAGGACAACTATGAGCGCGTATGACTATCGAGACGACTACGACGGTTACCGCAGTTCACGAGCTTATGACGCCGATGCAGCCCGCGAGCGTCTTGCAGCACGCCAGGCACGGGCGGGACGGGCGGTAGACGACCGTCGCCCCTATCGGCAGGGATCGCCCAACCCGCAACGCGGAGGATACGGTGGGCGCGGAGGCTCGGGCAGCCCGGGAGACGGGTTCGACCCGGGAGTCTGGCTTCCCCGCATCGGCATCGTCGTTGGCGCGCTGTTGGTGCTGTTCATCCTGGTGAACCTCGTGCAATGCGTTGCCGGCGCCATTTCGGGCGGCGAAACCGAGGCGCAAACGACCGAATCGACTGCCACCGCCGAAGGAAGCGAGGCGACGGAAAGCGGGTCCGAGAGCGCTTCCGAGAGCTCGAGCACCGCGAGCACCGAAGGCGTCGAGAGCCCCTGGACCGCAAGCGGCCGCTTCAGCACCGGCGACAGCACGCTCGATGGATACATCAAGCAGTTCTGCGACGACAACTCCACGCAAGGAGCGGGCGCGGCGGACAACGCCTTCACCGTGAACTGCATCGTGCAGCAATCCGACTATGTCGAGCGCGAGAACAACCAGAGCCCGTGGGGCGAGCAATGGGATATCGAAATGGCGAAGCAGTGGTTCGAATCGGGAAATTCGGGCAATTGCTATAACTTCGCCTCGATGACCGAGTACATCCTGAAGTACTTCGGTTATGAGGATGCCGAGGCCGAGCCGTGCGTTGTCCACCTGCAAAGCGGTGACTGGGGCGATCATGGACTCGTCTTCGTGACGAACATCGAGAACGGGAAGGCCAGCATGGTCGACGACGCCCTGGGCACGAATGGCTGGATGCTCGATGCCGACAGCTACGAATTCGATGTGCGCAACATCGCGCAGAACTCGACCATCAAGGGCAATGTGAGCGTGCTCGACAACGCCGAGCCGTCCCCCATCCCGCCCGGCAACCTGACTGAATAGCAATGCATGCGCTGAAGCGACTCAAAGCGCATAATGGTGATGGACTCATATAAGGAAGAACCGTTTGAACGGAGGATGCAAAATGCCAGATGTGAAGGAGCAAATCAACGAAGTAGGGCTGGAACTCACCGCACGCGGGGTTTCCTATGAGTACATCGATTCCTTCGACCGTCCGGCCATCGGCATGGCGTTCGGCGGTGGCGACTACTCGTTCAGCAACATCGCGATAACCGTGGCCTTCGATGACGACGGCGAGAGCGCGCAGCTGGTCTCCTCCCCCATCGCAAACGTGCCCGCCACCAAGACCTCTAAGCTCTTGCTTGTCTTGAACCAGTGCAACTGCGATTTCCGTTGGGCCAAGTTCTACCTCGACGAAGACAACGACGTCATCGCCGATGCCGACATCGTCTTCGGCGAACACGACGCCGGCTTCGCCGTAGCCGAAGCCGTGATGCTTGCCGCATCCGTAATCGACGACGCCTATCCCGAGATCATGAAGGGCATCTGGGGCTAAGTACCTCACCATCGACCGAACGCAGAAGGACCCGCATCTGCGGGTCCTTCTGCGTTCTGCTTGTTATGTATTGCGCCGAGCCTACCCCTCGGGAATCAGGCCGCGGCGATACGCCTCGAGCAGGCGCTCGAGATCGGCGATTTGCTCGCGAAGCTCGGTGCCGGTATCGGTGTCTCCCACGAGCACACGACGCTTCGAACGCTCGACCTCGCGCATTTGCGAATGAATGTCGAGCTCCTTCACGACGGCCGCCGTCATCGATTCGAGCGGCTCGTGCGCAGCCAGGAACACGCCGTGCGAATTCGAGATGAGCGTGAAGCCCGCGATGCCGGTCGCGCCCTGGTAGGCGCGCGAGAACCCGCCGTCGATGCACAGCACCTTGCCACCGCACTTCACCGGGTCTTCGCCGTCCTTAACCTTCACGGGAACATGGCCGCACACGATGCGCGAGGTATCCGGGTCCATGCCGAAGCTCTTAAAGATTCCGTTGATGACCTCCTCGTTCTCGATGAGCTTGTAGAACGAGTTCTTCTCCTCCTTGCGAGCGGCCTTGTCGGGGACGAGATACAGCTCGAACGTCGCCATCTTGCTCTTCGCGAACAGTGGGCTGCCCTCGCCCTGCCAGAGCCACCACATGAGGTCGGCGCCACGCTTGCGCTCGGCCGGGTCGGCGCTGTAGAAGCCGGCGCGCACATACTTGTCGAGGACATCGTAGAGTTCGCGGCCCTTGTACGTCTTGCCGAAGACGTTCACCTCTTTCAGCGAGCCATCGGCATTCAGCGGCACGCAGGCATGCAGCAGCAGGTGCCCGTTCACGATCTTGTATAGGGCGCCGTTCTCGAGGAAGAAACGCATGTGGCGCTGCAGCTTCTCGCTCTTGCGGAAGCTCTGCTCGAGGTGGAGCATCACGGCTTCTTCCTCGTCGGTGAGCCGGTACGGATCGGCCGGGTCGATGGTGGGCATGACCTTGTCGATGAGCTCGTACTCGGTGCCCTTGATGCAGATGGTGCCCTTGTCGTAATCGATGAGGTGCAGCAGCTTGCGGTGCTCGAGGTCGAAATCGGGATTCTCGTCGATGAGCTGGCCTTCCACCTTGAACTGGATGACGGCCATGGCTTTCTGGATCTTGATGTTAAGGTCGATCTCGTCGGGACGCAGGTTGGGATTTCCCTTCAAGCCGAAAGCGACGCACGGGTCGTCGGCATACGCCTCGAGCGCGAAACGCGCAAGCGGCAGCATGTTGATGCCGTAGGCGTCTTCCAAGATGGACAGGTTGCCGTAGCGGGCGGAATTGCGCACGACATGCGCGATGCAACCCCGCTGGCCGGTGGCCGCACCCATCCAGACGATGTCATGGTTACCCCACTGCACGTCCACGTTGTGGTAGCCCATGAGCGCATTCATGATGCGGTCGGGATACGGGCCACGGTCGTACACGTCGCCGATGATGTGCAGCTGGTCGATGGCCAGCCGGTGAATGAGCAAGCTCATCGCGATGATGAGCCCGCGCGCGCTGCCCGTGCGGATGACCGCCTCGATGATGGCGGAATAGTACGCATCCTTGATGGGGTCGTGCCGGCTTTCCGCAAGCAGCTCCTCGATGACGTACTTGTAGTCTTCCGGCATGGCCTTGCGGACCTTCGAGCGCGTGTATTTCACGGATGCCTGACGGCATACGGCCACGAGCTTCGGCAGCACATCGGCATACCAGGCATCCTCATCGTCGACTTGCGAGAGCAAGAGGTCGACCTTCTGCTCGGGGTAATAGATGAGCGTAGCCAGCTGGGTCTTCTCGTCATCGCTTAACGTGTCGCCGAACGCCTCCTCGATGCGCGTGCGCACGTTGCCCGAGCCGTTTCGCAGCAGATGGGAAAACGCCTCGTATTCGCCGTGGATATCCGAGGCGAACACCTCGGTGCCCTTCGGCAGGTTCATGATTGCATGCAGGTTCACGATTTCAGTCGATGCTTTGGCTGTTGTGGGAAACTGACGGGAGAGAAGTCGAAGATAGTGCAGTTCGTTCTCGTCCATATCCGGCCTCCTTGCTGGATGTTGCGGTGGTTCTATGCG
>JAUNCA010000050.1:12684-13488 GCA_030526775.1 Coriobacteriia bacterium
TCTCGTTGAATAGTTCGCATCCGAAAACGGTCGTTTGCCGCACGTACCGCGCGAGCTGGGGGTTACATGTTTCTTGCGCGTTCACGCGAAGGGGACCCGTGGCATCCGTTAATATGAGAGCGCACGCAATACCCCGAGCGCAAAGGAGCGCACTATGGATTTCACCTCCAACAAGCGGCCCGATGATATGGTCCGCATCACCACGCCGGAACTCGCAGATGCTTTCATCGAGGAAGCCGTTGCCGCCATGCGCGCGCAGATCGGCGATGGGAAGGTCCTGCTGGCACTGTCCGGCGGCGTGGACAGCTCGGTGGTGGCCGCGCTCCTCATCAAGGCCATCGGCAAGCAGCTCGTATGCGTGCACGTGAACCACGGCCTGATGCGCAAGGGCGAATCCGAGCAGGTCATCGACGTGTTCCGCAACCAGCTGGGCGCCGAGCTCATCTATGTCGACGCTACCGACCGCTTCCTCGACCTGCTGGCCGGCGAGGCCGACCCCGAGGCTAAGCGCCATATCATCGGTGAGGAGTTCATCAAGGTTTTCGACGAGGAAGCCGCCAAGCTCGACGGCATCGGCTTCCTGGGCCAGGGCACCATCTACCCCGACATCCTCGAGTCCGAAGCGGGCGTGAAGGCGCACCACAACGTGGGTGGCCTGCCCGAGGAGCTCAACTGGGAGCTCGTCGAGCCGGTGAAGCTGCTCTTCAAGGACGAGGTACGCGTGGTCGGCAAGCAGCTCGGCCTGCCCGATAACATGGTGTACCGCCAGCCCTTCCCCGGCCCCGGCCTGGGCGTTCGCTGCAC
>JAUNCA010000004.1:0-19305 GCA_030526775.1 Coriobacteriia bacterium
GCCTGCTGGGCTACCACGGCGTTCATGATGATCCCTTGCATCTTAGCGGCCATCTGGGCTTGCGCCTGTTGCTGGGCTTGCGCTGCGGCTTCGGGGTTCGCCTGAGCCGCCGCAGCTGCCGCTGCGGCCGCTGCATCATCGGGTGCGCCTGCGGCTGCGGATCCGGCCATCAGCTCCTGGATTCCCTCGCCAAGCGAAGATGCCAACGCGGTGTTGCCCGCCATCTGACGCTCGGTGAAGTCGGCCGGGATAACCAGCGCCCCGTAATACGAGTCCATGTTCGCGTCGAGTTCCTCGCGGCTCTTCAACACGGTGAAGGCGATGGGGGAGTCGCCCGCGCTGGTGTTCTCCGATATGGCTTCGTCAAGATGGTCGACTATCATGTCGCCCGCCACCAGCGTGTTGCCCGTGGGAAGCTCAGCGCCTTCGTCCAGATTTACCACCGCCACCGGCATGTTCTTCGGCGACATGTGCAGCATGGGGGCAATCGCCAGCCCCAACACGCAGAAGATGACGAGTGCAATGCCAAACGGTATCGCGAGCGCCCGGTTTCCCAACTCCTTCAGTTTATCCATCGTTGGCTCCTTCCGGATGGGTTCGATTCTTTGACTGGTATTCTTGAAGTAATTATAATAAGAATCCTATTAACATTAAATGGAAGAATGAAGCGAATCCTTCCCATTACCGAAGGTGGTTCACGATGGCAAGGCCAAAGCGTGTAGCGGGCGAGAAAACGGCGTATGAACGCATGGAGGATGCATTTTGGGAGATGATTGCCGAAATGCCCTACCATAAGATGACGGGCAAAGAACTGCGCGAGCGCGCGGGCGTGAGCCACAATACCTTCTACTACTACTTCTCGGACATGGATGACATGGCATGCAAGCTGTTCGAGGGACTGAACATCGCAGAAGGCCCCATGACCGTGTTTGCAGCCATGCAGCAAGGGAAGCATCCGGCGAGTGTGGTTGCGACCATCCCCGATTTCAGCGAGCGATATCGCAAGCTATGCCTGCTTGCCGGCAGCGGCTCGCCGATGCTCGTGGGGATGCTCCGCAAAGCGGCGATTACGGCGTGGCTCTCCGCGGCGGGCCTGAGCGAGGCCGACCTGACATCCGAAGACCGCATCGACCTGGAATTTGCCTTCGGCGGCGGCATCGCTCTGCTCGCAAGCGGCATGATTGACGATCCCAGCGCGCTCGCGGGTTTCCCCGACCGCGAGGTCGGCCACGGCATCCTCACGAAGCTGCAAAACCTTGCCCAGCGTTGATTAAACGAGGATGAGACACTCTCCCTCAGAGGGCGGGTGTCTCATGGGGCGCGGGTGGTGCGTCTGGTATCATTTCCTTAGGCATTTACCATGAGAGGAGACAACCATGGCTTTGAAGTTCTACAAGTGCGAGAAGTGCGGGACAGTTGTCGTGCGTCCGTTCGATTGCTGCGGCGAAGAAAGCAAGATGGTCGAGCTTACGGCCAACACCGAAGAGGCAGCGTTCGAGAAGCACATCCCGGCTGTAACCGTGAATGGCAATGCTGTGCACGTGGAGGTTGGCGAGACCATTCATCCGATGCTCGAGGCTCACTTCATCACCTTCATCTGCCTGGAGACGCAGAAGAGGTATCAGATCGTCGAGCTCGCTCCTGGCATGGATCCCATCGCCGATTTCGCCGTGGCTGAGGGCGACGCACCGGTGGCCGCGTACGAATACTGCAACCTGCATGGCCTGTGGAAGGCCGAGATCTAAGTATCGGCATGCGTAATATCGCAATCATCGGCGGCGGTGCTTCAGGCATCGCCGCTGCCATTACCGCGGCTGAAGCAGGCGCGCGGGTAACCTTGTTCGAGGCGGGGAAGCGCATCGGCCATTCCATCCTGGTTAGCGGGAACGGGCGCTGCAACTGGTCGAATGCCACCGTGAAGGCTGCCGATTACTCCAATGCGGGATTCGTGGCGCGCGCGTTCGACGCCTGCCCGCCGCAGCGCGTGTGGGATTGGTTCGCGGACCTGGGCTTGCTCTGGACCGAAGAGACCGCCGGGCGGCTGTATCCGCAAGCGAATAAGGCTTCGAGCGTGCTCGATGCGCTCCGCTTTCGCTTGGAGGAGCTGGGCGTGGTCGTTGCGTGCGAAACCCCCGTCGCGAGCGTGTGCCCATCCGGGTCTCGGTGGGTCGTGAACCTGCAAGGAGGGCGAACCGAGCGATTCGATGCCGTGTTGGTGGCATGTGGTGGCTCGATAGCCCGGAGCTTGCTGCCCGACGGGTATCGGTTCGTGAAGCGTGCGCCGCGCTTATGCCCCATCCGCACCGATCGCGATTCCGTGAAGGGTCTCGATGGCGTTCGCGTGAAGGGGGAGGCGGCGCTTTTGCGCGGCCCCGAGATCGTTGCCAAGCAAAGCGGCGAGATTCAATTCCGCTCGTTTGGGGTTTCCGGCATCGCCATTTTTGATTTATCGCGGTTCGCGCAGGTCGGAGATACGATTCGGTTGGATTTGCTTCCCGATATGAGCGCGCCGCTCATTGCGGATAACCTGATTCGACGTATTAAGCGGTTTCCAGACCGTTCTGCCGAGAAGCAGATGGCGGGCATGGTGTTGCCGGTAGTCGCCCATGCGGTCTTGCGTCAAGCCGGCCTCGATCCGGCCGAACCGCTGACGACTGGACGCAGCGTTGACGTAGCCCGTCGCCTCAAGCGGTTCGAGGTTCAGGTCGAGCGTTTCGAGGAAAAGTCAGCCCAGGTATCGCAAGGTGGCGTGGCGGTGGACCAGGTGAATCCCACGACCATGGAATCGCTGCGCGATGCCGGCTTGCACGTGATGGGCGAGGCGCTGGATGTCGATGGCCCGTGCGGCGGGTATAACCTGCATTGGGCGTGGACGTGCGGCTTGCTTGCGGGTGCGGCTGCGGCTGCCGGGAGTGCGCGATGACGAATCGGTGTGATTGCGATGCTTGATGTTGCCAATGTACCTGTTCCCCTGGACGCATGGACGCCCGGTGCCGACACAGAGCGGTTCCTCGTTCGCGCCGCGGCTCGCAAATTGGGCGTGAAGCCGGCAGACATCGCTTCGGCATCGCTGCGCCGTCGGGGCATCGACGCCCGCAAGAAGAAGGACGTGCATTTCGTGGCAACCATCACGGTGTCGCTTGCGCGTCCAGCCGAAGAACAGGCCTTGCTGGATCGGGAGCTTCCCGGCGTGTCGCAACACAAGCCGTACGAGCCGCTCGTTGTGCCATCTTGGCCTGCGGAGGCGCCGCGTCCCGTTGTCGTAGGCACGGGTCCCGCGGGCCTTTACGCCGCGCTGTACTTGGCGCGTTCCGGTGCGAAGCCGGTGGTGGTGGAGCGCGGACCGAACGTGGCAAAGCGCGCGAAAGCGGTCGCAGCTTTCAACGAAGGCGCGCCACTCGACCCTTCGGCCAACATCCAATTTGGCGAAGGCGGTGCGGGCACGTTCTCGGACGGCAAGCTTTCCACAAACACGAAGAACAAATACATCGCCCATGTGCTGCGTTGGTTCGTAGACGCCGGTGCTCCCGAAGAGATTCTCTGGGAAGCGCATCCCCACATCGGCAGCGATAACCTGCCGGATGTTGTCGCGAACATGCGCCGGCAGATTATCGAGCTCGGAGGCGAGGTGCGCTTCGAGACGCAGCTCGTGGACGTACAACTCGAAAACGGACGGCTCACCGCGGTAACGCTGCAGGGCCCCGATGGCGATACGCAGGTCCTTCCCGCTCGGCACCTCGTGCTGGCATGCGGGCATTCGGCACGCGATACCTTCGAGATGTTGCTCGACGCAGGCCTCGCCATGCAGCCGAAACCGTTTTCGGTGGGTGTGCGCATCGAGCACCTGCAGTCGGTGGTCAACCGCTCCCAGTGGGGAAGCGCCGCAAACCATCCCGCCCTCGGCGCGGCGGAATACAAGCTGGTCGAGCACCTGAAGGGCAAAGACCCCCGCAACGTGTACAGCTTTTGCATGTGCCCGGGCGGCACGGTCGTGTGCGCTGCCAGTGAAGAGGGCGGCGTGGTGGTGAACGGCATGAGCAACCATGCCCGCGATGGCCGCAACGCGAACGCCGCGCTGCTCGTCGGCGTGGACCCGGACGATTTCGGTTACGAAGGGCCACTCGGCGGCATGCTGTTCCAGCGCGACATCGAACGGGCCGCATACGACCTTGCGCTAAAGCATGGTGGAAAGCCCCATTGGGCGCCCACACAGACGGTCGGGTCGTTCCTCGGCGCCGCCGATGCTCCGACGCGTGCGGGCAAGGTGCCGAAGCCCACCTATGCGCGCGGTACGGTTGCATGCGACTTGCACGACTGCTTGCCCCCGTTCGTGAGCCGGGCGCTAGCCGAGGCAATCCCGCTGCTCGATAGGAAGCTGCATGGTTTCGCAGACCCGGCAGCGGTCATGACGGCACCGGAAACCCGCTCGTCATCTCCTGTGCGGATACTCCGTGCAGACGACTATCAGGCGGTATTGCGTGCGGGTATAATCGGCGAAAAGGAAACGGGCCACACCGGAATCTTCCCCTGCGGCGAAGGACCAGGCTACGCGGGTGGCATCACGTCGGCGGCGGTTGATGGTCTGAAGGTCGCCGAAGCGCTTGTCGCCCAAATACGCGAAGATGCTGGCTGCCCCGAAGACTAGACGAGAGGAAGCTGCAATGGCAGAAGAGCTCAACAATACCCCAGTCGAAGACGAGTTCGTGCAGGCAACGCAGGCTATCGAAACCGAAATCGCCCCGGAGGCGCAGGCTGTGGCAGAAGAGGTCACGGCACCGGTGGAGGAAGTCTTCGAGACGGCAGCAGATACTGTCGAGGTTATCGCAGACGGACCGGTGGAAGCCGGAGACCCCACGGTGCTCATCGAGCTCCCGGCTCAAGACGATGCGTCTGCCGCGATGCCGACTGAGCAGCTTGCTGCGATGACCGAGGAGATTCCCGTTCCCGCCAATCCCACCACGCCGATGCCCAACCCGTTCTCCCCGCCGCAGGATACGACACCCTTCCCGACGCCGGACCCGACTCCGACGACCGCTGGTTTCGACGTGCCGCTGGGACCGGTCGAGCTTGAAGGCCCGACCCCGACGACCCCGGCATCCCCGTTTGCATCGTCGAACGTTTCCGAACCTGCAAGCCCGGTTGTGCCCGAGAACCCGGTTCCCGCAGCCGATCCGTACGCAAGCGCCGTTGCCGCTGCAGCTCCTGCGGCAGCCGCCATTCCCACGGCGGCTCCTGCTTACTCGGCGGCAGCCCGTCAGGTTTCCCCCGGCCCCGGCACCTACGCACAGCCGGATTACCAGCAGCAGACCTACCAGCAGCCGACGTATGCTCAGCCCACGTACGCCCAGGGCGGATATCAGAATGCGGTTCCGCACCAGCCCTTCGCGCCCGACCCGACGGTTCCGAATCCCTACGAGTATTCGCTGACGAGCCTTACCGGCGGCATGAAGTTCGGCTGGTTCCTCATCGGCCTGTTCCTCACCGTGCCGGGCATGCTCCTGGCGTGGCTCGTGAACGCCGACAAGCACCCGCAGGTGAAGAAGGATGCCATCACCTGGTCCGTCATCGGCTTTGCCGTCGATGTGGTGCTGGGCCTGCTCTTCGCTGTGGCCTTCGCGAGTTTACTCGCCGCGGCTATTTCGGCTTCCGGCAGCTACTACGGTAACCCGTTCTAGTTCCCCGTGGGTGCTCCGTTGAATATCTGCCTGCTGCCGGGAGACGGCATCGGGCCGGAAGTCATGCGCCAGGCGCAGAAGGTGCTCGACCGCATTGCCGAACGCTATGGCGTGACGTTCACGTGCCACGAGGCGCTTATCGGCGGCGCGGCCATCGATGCGCTGGGCACCGCGTTTCCGGCAGAAACGCTCGAGGCTGCGCGTGCAGCCGACGCGGTGCTGCTTGCGGCGGTGGGCGGCCCGAAGTGGGAAACCGGAAATCCCGACGACCCGCGTCCCGAAGAAGGGCTCTTCGCCATCCGCAAGGAGCTCGGCCTGTACGCCAACCTGCGTCCCGTGCGCGCGTACGACCAGCTTATCGGCGCATCGCCGCTGAAGCCCGAAGTGGTGCGCGGCTCCGATGTGCTCATCGTGCGCGAGCTTACCGGCGGCTTGTACTTCGGCAAACGCGACCGGACCTACGATGTGCCGGGGGCGGGGCCGGGCGGTGCGCCGGGCCAGTACGCTTTCGATACGATGGAATACAGCGAATACGAGGTCGAGCGCATCGTGCGCCGCGCCTTCGAATTCGCCTTGCAACGGGGAAAGCGGGTGCACTCCATCGACAAGGCCAACGCATTGGGCGTGAGCCGCATGTGGCGGCAGGTGGCGCGCGGCGTGGCGGAAGAATACCCCCAGGTGGAATTTCGGGAGATGCTCGTGGATAACGCGGCGATGCAGCTGATGCTCGATCCGCGCCAGTTCGACGTCATCGTGTCCGAGAACACCTTTGGCGACATCCTTTCCGACGAGGCGGCGGTGCTGTGCGGGTCGCTCGGCATGCTGGCAAGCGCGAGCTTAGGCGACGGCACGGCGCTCTACGAGCCGGTGCATGGCAGCGCGCCTGACATCGCAGGATGTGGAATTGCGAACCCGCTTGCGCAGATTCTCTCGGTCGAGCTGATGTTGCGTTATAGTTTCGGAATGCAAAACGCAGCTGATGCCCTTGCCGCTGCCGTGGAGCGCGTCTTGGACGAGGGGTACCGCACCCCCGACCTGGCCGATTCGCATACGGATCCGAGCAAGGTGCTGGGCACAGAAGCCATGGGCGATAAGGTGGTTGAGTTTATATAATGGCGAGCATTCAGAAACCGGTAGGCACCAAGGACCTGCTTCCCGACGAGGCGAAATTCTGGCAGAAGTTCCGCGAGACGGCGTTCGAGATCTTCGGTCGCTATGGGTATGTGCCCATCGAGACGCCCGTGTTCGAGCAGACCGACCTGTTCGTGCGTGGCATCGGGCAGGCCACCGATGTGGTGTCGAAGGAGATGTTCACCGCCATTTCCGGCGAGAACCTGAAAACACTGCTGGGCGGCGGCCACATCAAGAGCAAGAGCCGCCTGTCGCTGCGCCCCGAGGGCACGGCGGGCGTCGTGCGCGCTGTGGCTGAAAACGGGCTCATCACGCAGGGCGGTGCGCCCGTGAAGCTGTCCTACGCCGGTCCGATGTTCCGCGCCGAGCGTCCACAGGATGGTCGCCAACGCCAGTTCAACCAGGTGGGAATCGAGTGCCTGGGTGCCGGCGAGCCCACCATCGACGCCGAGGGCATCATCATGCTCATGCGCTTCTTCGAGGCCATCGGCATTCCGGCAGATGCGATGCGCCTGCTGGTGAACTCCATGGGCTGCGAGAAATGCCGCCCCGCGTATCGCGAGAAGGTGCGCGCGTTCATCCTCGAGCACGCCGATGCGCTGTGCGAGGAGTGCCAGCGCCGTGCCGACACCAACCCGCTGCGCGCCTTCGACTGCAAGAAGGAAGGCTGCCATGCGGTGATGGCCGAGGCTCCGCGCATCGTCGACAATCTGTGCGAGGAATGCCACGAGCACTACGATGCCGTGAAGGGCCTGCTCGACGCGACCGGCGTGAGCTACCAGGAGGATTACACGCTGGTGCGCGGCCTGGACTACTACACCCGTACCGTGTTCGAGGTGCAGGTCATCGAGGGCATGGGCGCGCAGAACGCCATCGGCGGCGGCGGGCGTTACGACAAGCTCATGGCCGAAATCGGCGGCAATCCTGCGCCGGGCTTCGGGTTCGCGCTCGGGTACGAGCGTTGCAAGATTGCCCTGGAGGCCAACGGCTTCAAGCTCGAGCCGGCCATGGCATACGACTTCTACATTGCCTGCGTGGACGATTCGGTGCGTCCGCTGGCGTTCAACGTGCTGCAGACGCTGCGCGATGCAGGCTTCAGGGGAGACCTCGACCATCAGCACCGCAGCCTGAAGAGCCAGTTCAAGCAGGCGGGCAAACTCGGCGCGAGCCGTGTGGTAGTTCTCGGCCCCGACGAGGTTGCCCAGGGCATGGCGAAGGTGCGCGACATGGCGAGCCACGAGGAAGTCAACGTGCCGCTCGACCAAGTGGCGGCTGCATTTGCCGAGTAGCGGCAAGCGCTGTATCGCGGCGTGCGTCGGCATAAAACGCATCCGTTATTGCACCAGAATTGAATTTATGAATGGCCGCACAGGCTAGATGGGCTGTGTTTAGCGGGTGATTCCGTTCATAAGCGCGCTTTGAGTGCACGAATTGCCCCTTCGAGCCTTTCGCAGGCGTGTCGAATCGTTCGTAAGTTCCATGTTCGTGCAAGGAAACGCCTTTTCGGTGCTTAGCGGCTGTCCCAAATGAAAGCGGGGAATCCATGTAATTGCCCCCGCTGCTGGGGAAGCGGTATATCATTGGGCAGTTCGCTTACAAACGAGGGAAGAAGGGTCTTCATGACCGACTTTAGCAATGAATACTGCATGCACTCCCGCACCTGCGGCGAGCTGCGTTCTAACAACATCGGCGAAAACGTGGTGCTTACCGGTTGGGTAGCGCGTCGCCGTGACCTGGGTAACCTGATCTTCGTCGACGTGCGCGACCGTACCGGCAAGACGCAGTGCGTGTTCGACCCCGACGTGGCCGATCCGGCCGTCTTTGCGGATGCCGAGCGTGTCCGCGGCGAGTGGGTCGTGAAGATGACGGGCACGGTGCGCATGCGCGAGAGCATCAACCCCGACCTGCCCACGGGCGATATCGAGGTCATGGTGAGCGGCATGGAGGTCCTGAACTCCTCCGTCACCCCGCCGTTTGCCATCGAGGATGGCATCGAGACCGCCGAGGACCTGCGCATGAAGTGGCGCTACCTCGACCTGCGCCGTCCCGAGATGCTTTCCAACCTGAAGCTGCGCCACACCGTGGCACAGGCCATTCGCAAGGCGCTGAACGAGCGCGACTTCCTCGAGGTCGAGACCCCCATCCTGGGCAAGTCGACCCCCGAAGGCGCCCGCGACTTCGTGGTGCCGAGCCGCCTGATGCCCGGCAAGTTCTACGCGCTGCCGCAGAGCCCGCAGCTGATGAAGCAGATGCTGATGATCTCCGGCGTGGAGCGCTATTACCAGATCGCCCGCTGCTTCCGCGACGAGGACCTGCGTGCCGACCGCCAGCCCGAGTTCACCCAGGTGGACGTCGAGATGTCCTTCATCGAGGAGGATGACATCCTGAACCTGATGGAGGACGTGCTGAAGGAGGTCTTCGAGCAGGTTGGCGTGGAGCATCCCTTCCCGCTGCAGCGCATGCAGTACTCCGAGGCCATGGAGCGTTACGGCTGCGACCGCCCGGACATCCGTTTCGGCATGGAGCTCGTGAACCTTACCGAGGCCGTGAAGGATTGCGGTTTCAAGGTGTTCGCCGGCGCTGCGGCCAACGGCAACGTGGTGAAGGCCATCAACGCCAAGGGCGCTGGCGACTGGAGCCGCGGCGAGATCGACAAGCTCGCGCGCATCGCCACCGACAACGGCGGCAAGGGCCTGGCCTGGATGGCATTCAAGAGCGATGGTGCCGTGAAGAGCCCCATCCTGAAGTTCTTCGATGACGAGACCGTTGCGAAGATCAAGGAAGCCATGGATGCCGAGCCCGGCGACCTGTTGCTGTTCGCGGCCGATACGGCTGCTACCGCGAACGCCGTGCTCTCGGCCCTGCGCCTGCACATGGCCGACGCCCTGAACATCCCGCGTGAGGGCCACGCCCTGCTGTGGGTCGTGAACTTCCCGATGTTCCGCTATGACGAGGAAGAAGAGCGTTACGTGGCCGAGCACCATCCGTTCACGCAGGTGCGCCGCGAAGACCTCGACAAAATCGAGACCGATCCGCTGGCGTGCGGCAGCTACTCCTACGACCTCGTGATGGACGGCTACGAGGCCGGTGGCGGCACGATCCGTATCCACCAGGCCGAGGAGCAAAAGCGCATCTTGCGCCGCGTCGGCTTGACCGAGGAGCAGATCGAGCAGCAGTTCGGCTTCCTCACCACCGCGCTCGACTTCGGCGCCCCGCCGCACGGCGGCATCGCGCTCGGCCTCGACCGCCTCGTGATGCTGCTTGCCGGCAAGGATTCCATCCGCGACGTCATCGCCTTCCCGAAGACGACTTCCGGCACCGACCTGATGCAGGAAAGCCCGACCCCGGTTACCGAGGCCCAGCTGAAGGACGTGGGCATGCGCCTGCTGTAACGAGTGTTGCAAAGCGAACCGAAACGGGCCGCCTTCGGGCGGCCCGTTTGTTTTAACGTGATTTGTGGGAAAACCTTAAGATGTCCCATATCAAAGACACATTCTTTGCCGTCATAGGTGCATCCTAACCAGAATGTGACCAACACCTCTGAGGTTTTGGTCAGGTGAGGCGATTGCTCTGGTTGCTCGTTTCGCCTTTGAAATGCTTTACGAGGCCTTGCCCTTGGTGAAGGACGTGGGCAGGTCCTTGTTTCACGGGTATCATTGCTTCCAAGAAAAGAGAGAAGGTGAGCGCGATGAAGTTGCTGCACGTTTCCGACTTGCATATTGGCAAGCGGGTGAACGGGATGTCGATGGTAGAGGATCAGGCGCATATCCTCGGCCAGATTGTCGCCGTTGCGAAACGCGAGGATGTTGCCGCGCTCTTGGTCGCGGGCGACATCTACGACAAGGCATCGCCGAGCGCCGAGGCGGTGGCGATGTTCGACGCGTTTCTGACCGAACTCGCCCAGGCGGGCATCCGGGTGCTGGGCATTCCTGGAAACCACGATTCCGCAGAGCGCGTCGCGTATGTGCAGGGACTGCTGGCGAGCCAGGGCGTGTGTTTCCCGCCGGTTTTCTCCGGCCAGGTGAACGTTGTGGAGTTGGAAGACGAACACGGCACCGTGTCGTTTTGGCTGCTGCCGTTCCTGAAGCCAGGCGATGTGCGCCGGTATTTTCCCGATATCGAAATCGGAGACGATTATGCTGCTGCATTGCGGGCGGTGCTGGGCGCGTGCGAGATCGACCCGAACCAGCGCAATGTGGCGTTGTCGCACCAACTGGTGACGTCGGGCGGGCTTTCTCCCGAGCGTGCCGACGACGAAATCAAGCTCGGCGGCATCGATGCCGTCGATGTCTCGGTCTACGACGCGTTCGACTACGTGGCGCTGGGACATATCCACCGGGCGCAGCGGGTGGGGCGCGACACGGTGCGCTATGCCGGATCGCCGCTAAAGTACTCGTTCGGCGAGGCGCGTTACGACAAGAGCGCGGTGCTCGTGGAGCTTGGGGGCAAAGCCCCGGGCGATGCGGTGGGCGCATGCGTTTCCTGGAAACTCGTGCCGCTCGAGCCGCTGCACGATATGCGCGAGCTGCGCGCGCCGTTGCACGAGCTGCTGGATGCGGGCGTGGAGGAACTTGACGGCGCACAGGACTACCTGCATATCACGCTCACGGACGAGCATCCGCAGATCGATGCCATGGCGCGCCTGCGCGAGGTGTATCCGAATGCGATGGTGCTCGACTACGAGAACGAGGCGATACTTGCGGCGCGTGAACAGGTGCGGGCGGCAGTCGACCCCGACAAGCTCGACACCGCGGAGCTGTTCGCGCGCTTTTATGAAGAGCAGGTGGGAAGCCCGATGGATGAGCTGCAGGCGGACATCGTCGCCAAGGCCGTGCATGCGGTGGAGGCGGCGCATGGCCGTGGTTCCGACGGTGCGGAAGGGGGCGTGCGATGAGGCCTTTGAGGCTGACCTTGAGCGCATTCGGCCCATACGCCGGCGAGACGGAAATCGATTTCGAGGCGCTGGGCACGGCCGGCGTGTACCTGGTATGCGGCGACACCGGTGCGGGCAAGACGATGATTTTCGACGCCATAAGCTTCGCGCTGTTCGGCGAGGCGAGCGGCGATTCGAAGGGCGGGGCCCGCTCGACCGCAAGCTTGCGCAGCGATTATGCCGATGATGCGGCCAAGACCTTCGTCGAGCTGGTGTTCGCCTACCGCGGGAAGCGTTACAAGATTACGCGCAATCCCGACTACCTACGCGCGAAAAAGCGCGGCGAGGGCCAGACCAAGCAGGCGGCTGCGGCCGAGATGGAGTTTCCCGATGGCACGGTCGTTTCGGGCGTGCGCACCGTGAACGAACGTGTGCAGGAACTGCTCGGCATCGACAGCGAGCAGTTCAAGCAAATCGTGATGCTCGCGCAGGGCGAGTTCCGCAAGCTGCTGACGGCGGACACCGAGACGCGCGAGGTGATTTTCCGCAAGCTCTTTGGCACGCAGGTATACGAGCGGTTGCAGGATTACCTGTCCGAGGAAAGCCGCAAGCTCGAGCGTGACAACACGAAGGTGAAGACGCAGGTGGCGACGTTGGCTGGACAGGCGGTGTTCCCTGCAGGAAGCAATCTAGAGGCGGAGTTCAAGGAGCGCCGGCGTGCGGGAAGCCAGATGGGGGAGTGGCTGGCGAAGTCGCTCGAGGAGCTGCTGGCCGCAGATGAGCCGGAGTCCAAGCGGCTCGACGCCGAGGTGGAAGAGCTGCGTGGCAAGTGGGCCGATTGCAACACGCTGCTGAAACAGGTGGAAAGCAGGCCGAAAGCCGAAACGCAGAAGGTGCAGCTCGAGAACGAGATAGCGCAGCTCGAGGCGGCGACGCCTGCATTGCAGGCGGCGTTTGCGGCCCAGCAAGAGCATGATGCCGAGCGCAACGGAGCCGTGGAGCGCGCGGCGCGCATCGAGGGAACGTTCGGGAAATACGAGGAATTGCGTGTTGCCGAGCGCGCTCGGGATGATGCGCATGCCGCCGAGGTGAAGTCTCAAGCGGCGCTCGATGCCGCAACGGAAGCCGATGAGCGTGCTGCTGCTGAGATGGCAGGAGTGCTTGAAGCTGTGGCTTTGCTCGATGGTGCCGATTTGCGGCTGGTGCAGGCGCAAGGGGCGCACGATGGTGCGATTCGCGCCGAGGCGGCGGCGCGCGAGACCCTCGAGCATGCACGTGGATTGGAAGAGAAGCAGGCGCAGGCGCAAAAGGCGGCGGCGAAGCTGGACGAACTGCTTGCGGCTGTGAGCGAGGCGGAGGCTGCTGAACGCCGGTGTGCGGAAGAGGAAGCGCAAGCCCGTGCTCATTTTGAGGCGCTTGCCGATGCGCCAGCTGCGCTCGTGGAGAAAAAAGCGGCATTTGACCTGGCGAAGCAGGCCGAAAAGGAAGCGCGTTCGCACGCGAAACGGCGCGAGATGCTGGCCGATGAGCTGGTGGGCGTCGAGCTTCCGTATAAGCACAAGCTTGGCGAATTGCAGCGCCTGGAAGAGATTCACGCACATGACTTGCTGCAGCTTCAGGAGTTGCAGCGGCGTCAGCGTGCGGGCCGTGCCGGTTTGCTCGCGGCCGACCTTGCGGATGGTGCCCCGTGCCCGGTATGCGGCTCGCTCCACCATCCGAACCCGGCGGCAACCGGCGGGGAAGAGGGGGAGATTCCCACCGATGCGCAGATTGACGAGGCATCGGGATGCGAGGAGCAGTCGCGTGCCGAGGCCACCGCGCTTTCCCTGAGCGCAGGCGAGCTGAAAGCGGTGCTCGACGAGAAAACGCGGCAGCTCGCTTCCTTCGATACCGAGCACGGTGGAGAAGAGGGCATCGCCCAAGCACTCGAGCAGGCGCAGGAGCGGCTTTCGACCGCACGAGACGAGGCGATTGCGGCTGAGGAGCGCAAGGGCGAGCACGACAAGGCGAGCCGTGCGCTGACAGCTGCAGTCGAGCGTTGCCAGGATGCGGCCGAATTGCATGCCCGTGCGGTCGAGGCGAGCCAGCGTGCCCGGGAGGTGTCCATTGCGGCGCAAACCGCCGTGGAGGCTTTGCGTGGGAGCCGGGAAGCCATCGAGCTTTCCGCCGCGGAGGAAGCGCACGAGGCTGCCGAGCAGCATCTGGAGCAGGCTCGTCTTGCCTACGAGCAGGTGGAACATGATGCGACCGAGCTGAAAAGGCTCCGAGAGCAACTCGAGGGCACGCGTGCCGCCGCTATGGCAGCCCGGCAGGTGCTCGAGCATGCGCAAGCGGGGCTTCGCGATGCCGCGCAAGCCTTCGCGCTCGCCAACGAACGGGTTGCGCATCTGCGTGCCGACCTTGAGTTCACCGACCTTGCCGGCGCTACCGCGCAGGCCAAGAAACTGCGCGACCATGCGGCTACCCTACGGGCGGCGCGCGATACCGCCGAGAAGGCCGTTCAGGATAACGCAGCGGGTATAACGACGAACCGGGAGCTGCTGAAGCTGGCGATCCGGCAGCTCGAGGCTATTCCCGTCGTCGATGTCGAGGCAACGAAGGCGCAGATGGATGGTTTCACCGAGCGGGGCAACGCGCTGAAGGCGCAGGTCAGCATACTGAACGCGCGCATCGCGGCGAACAGGGGCTGCCTTGCGGGCATTCACGCGGCCCTGGATCGCGCGGGTGACATCGAGCGGCGCTATGGCCGCGTGAAACGCCTGGCCGAAGTGGCGACAGGCAATCTCGTCGGTCGGCCGAAGGTGCGCTTCGAGGCATATGTCCAGGCCATCTACTTCGACAAGGTCATCGTTGCCGCAAACGAGCGCTTGAAGGTGCTTACGAGTGGGCAATTCGAGCTCGTGCGCTACTCGGAAGGTGCCGGCAACGCGAAGGCGGGTCTGGGACTATACGTCATCGACAGCTTCACGGGCCGAGCGCGCGATGCCTCCTCGCTTTCCGGTGGTGAATCGTTCCAGGCGTCCCTGTGCCTCGCGCTCGGGCTTTCGGATATCGTGCAGGCGCATGCGGGCGGCATCGAGTTCGACACGATGTTTGTCGACGAGGGCTTCGGCTCGCTCGACGCCGGTGCGCTCGGCAACGCGATAAGCTTGCTCGCCGACCTCTCGGGCGGCACCAAGCTCGTGGGCATAATCAGCCACGTCGAGGACCTGAAGGCCAACATCCCCAAGAAGATAATCGTCACCAAGGACCGCACCGGCTCCTCGGTGAAGCTGGAGCTGTGAGGCAACCTTGCGGGACGTCCAGGCTCGTCGACAAATGATGAAAAGTCCCCGCGGCTTTTCATCATTGGCTGGGGCGTGCGATAATGGGCACGAGAGACAAACGCATGCGTGCGGAGGTGGAAAATGGACGATCTCTTGAGCGTCGTCGGTGTTGTTACCCTTATCGCCCTCATCGGGTTCGCGCTGTTCGTCGCGCTTATCGTGTGGGCGGTCCGCAAGGCCATGGCCAAGGCGAAAACCATCGGCCAGCCGCCGGAATACGAGCACATCGACACCGAGGGACAGATTTCCGACGAACACGTGATAGCCATTTTGAAGCGCTATACGCACCGATATGCCGTGGCCGACTTGGCGCGGGCGGGCATCAACTCGCTCGAGAGCGCTGCGCATAAACGCGACAGTTTTTACGCGACGCTCGACGCGAAGTTCAAAGAGGGCACCATCAGCTGGGACCGCTTCGCTGTGGGTGCCGACACCGCATTCACGGCCATCCAGCGCAACACAGCCCAGCTGGCCAACGCCATCCAGGCATTCGACTCCGACGAGTACCGACGCATGGAGCGCCAGTTCAACGGCGTGAATCCCGCCGACATGCCCGATGCTACGCAGGCCGAGCGTTGGGGCATGCTGCAAGGGCGGCTCGATGGCATGAAGGAAATCGTTGACGGAAACCAGAAGATGCTGCTCGAGCTCGACCGGCTCGAGGCCGAACTCGGCAAGCTCGAGAGCACCGAGCGTTCCGCTGAAAGCGACGACATCCTCGCCGAGATCCACACCCTCACCGAGGAGATGAAATACTACCGATAATGAGTCAATTACCCCAGGGGTATTTGACTCGTCAACAACGAGGAAAGGCGACGACATGGCATTCGATTTGAGCATTCCCGACCCCGAGGAAACCAAGGCGAAGGTGGAGGAGGAGCTTGCCGTTACCGAAGCGCATGCCGAAGTTATCGACGACGTCGCGAACGAGCGCGGCGAGCAGATCATGAAGGTGGACCTCGACTCCATTGCCGACCGCCGCGATATCCTGCAGGCGGTCGAGACGCTCGGCAGCGACATCATGAAGCAATCCACCGCGAAAAACGAGATGCTCTCGCGCCGCATGGCGCAGTTCAGCCGTGAAGGTGGGGAGTCCGGCGAGGTCGCCCGCGGCCTGGAAGACCTGGCCATCCGTATGAAGGACCTCGATCCTTCGGGCGTGGACTTTGGCAAGCAGGGTGTTTTGGGCAAGCTGTTCGACCCGGTTCGCCGCTACTTCGAGCGCTATAAGACGGCCGATGCCGAAATCGCCGGAATCGTGGAGTCGCTCGAGCGCGGCAAGGGCGTGCTCAAGAACGACAACGTGACGCTCGAGCTCGAAGAGGACGCGATGCGCGAACTCACCAAGCAGCTGAACCAGCAGATCGAGATGGCGACCGACCTCGATGCATACCTGACGAACGCTTGCGAGCGCGCGAAGGCCGATGGTAGCGCAGACCCCGAGCGCATCAAGTTCGTGGAGGAAGAGGTCATCTTCCCGCTGCGCCAGAAGATCCTCGATTTCCAGCAGCTGCAGGTGGTGAACCAGCAGGGCATCGTGTCGATGAACATCATCCGGCGCAACAACCTCGAGCTTATGCGCGCGGTCGATCGCGCCGAGAACGTGACGGTTTCGGCGCTGCGCGTTGCGGTGACGGTGGCCGGTGCGCTCTACAATCAGCGCATCGTGCTCGACAAGGTCGATTCGCTGAACGAGGCCACGAATGCCATGATCTCGTCTACGTCGCGCATGCTGAAGGACCAGGGCGCCGAGATCCAGAAGAAGGCCACCGAGGCGAACATCTCCGTGGATACGCTGAAAGCCTCCTTTGCCGATACGCTGCAGGCGCTCGAGGATATCAGCACCTACAAGCAGGCCGCGCTGCCGCGCATCAAGAAGACCATCGAGGACTTCCGCGCAATCGCCGACGAAGGCCAGAAGCACATCGACCGCCTAGAAACCATCGACAAGCGCCTGGCCGAAGGAAAGTAGCAACCCCGGTAATCCAGCAAGGGCGTACCCGTACCCTCGGCGCTTGTCGTCGAAGGCGGCTCCAACACATCTATTCGGTGAGGGCGCTTGCGCGCCCTCTTATGCAAGCGCCACTGCTGCGACGCAGTGGCGCTTATATTGGCTCGGCCATGGCTTGATCCATGTGGCAGAACGCGTATTTGCCTGCAATTCAGAAGATTGACCCCTCCACCTCTTTTTTGCTAACTTGTGATATGGCATTGGCCGGTTCGGCAACAGGTGAGAATGGGGGGAAGACAATGACGCGAAAAGGCGTAGCTTCACGGTTACTCATGGTGGCTGTCGTCATGCTCATGGCGACGATGGTCGTATCGATCGTCCCGATGCAGGCGCATGCTGCGAGCGCGAAGATGACGCTCGATCAATTGCAAGAGAAGTTTCCCGCGGGACGCTACTGGAATGGTGGGAATGTCGATAAGACCACGACCAAAGCGTGCACCGACCACAAAAACGGCAATGGTGTAAATGGGTTGGGGGGAGCAAGGTGCAATTGGTTCCACGATAAATCAACAGGATACGACCTATCATGCTGCTGGGGATTCGCCTTCAAGCTGGGGTATGACGCTTTTGGGACATATCCGGGGTCGTGGACGAAGAAGAGCAATCTGAATGACCTCAAACCGGGTGATATCGTCAGATACAAGAATGGAAGCCATGTTGTCTTCATCACTTGGGTTGACGGTAATAACATCAAGTATGCCGATTGCAACATCGACTATACGTGCAAGATCAGATGGAACGTATCTGCAAAGAAATCGGACATCCCCATCACCAACTACAAGTCATCCAAGATGGTCGGCGATGGCGTCTATTCTGCACCGAGTTCGCTCGCGAAGACCTTTACCGTGAAATACAACGCAAACGGCGGCAGCGGTACGATGAAGAACACTACCGTCACGTATGGCATAAGCAAGAAGCTGCGCAAGAACACGTTCACCCGGCAATGGTACACCTTCAGCGGCTGGAACCTGTATAAGCACAGTTCGAAGAAGTGGTACTACACGAACGGGTCCACGAGCAAATGGTACAAGAAGGGAGAGCAGCCTTCCGGCTACAAGTTGGTTGTCTACAGCGACCAGCATTCGGTCCGTTGGACGACGAGCGTGGACAAGGACGTTATCGAGGTGTATGCCGTCTGGACCCCGACGAAGACCTTCACCGTGAAATACAACGCAAACGGCGGCACCGGGACGATGGCTAATAGCACCATCGTTTACGGGGTTGGCGACTACCTGCGCCCGAACACGTTCAAACGCTCCGGCTACACCTTCCAAGGTTGGAATCTATACAAGCATAGCACCGACCAGTGGTACTACACGAACGGCTCTGAGAGCGATTGGTATGCAAAGGGCGAACAGCCGTCAGGGTACGAGCTGAGCGTGTATAAGGATCAGGCGAAAGTCAGATGGACGACGGACAAGAACAAAGACGTCATAGAGGTGTTTGCGGTCTGGGCCGCCAGTTCGACGGGCACTGCGACCACACCGAGCGAAACTGAGACGGGCGCGGCTGTCTCCAAAGGGGTGACTGGACAGGCTGCCGATAGCGCAATCACCAGCATGAAGAGCGACGAGGCACCCGCTGGAAGCAAATTTGGCTTGCTCAAGCTGAAATCCACGACCCAGACGAAGGCTTCGGTGAAGATCACCTGGAAAAAGGTTTCCGGCGCGAAGAAATATGTCATCTATGGGAATAAATGCGGCACGAAGAACACGATGAAAAAACTTGCGACCACAACCAAATTGTCAAAGACCTTCAAGAAGGTGGCTGGCAAGAAAGTCGCTAAGGGCAAGTACTATAAGTTCTTGGTCGTGGCGCTTGACAAGGACAACAATGTCGTTTCGACTTCCAAGACCATTCATGTGGCAACTAAGGGGGGCAAAGTCGGAAACGACAAGCGCGTGACCACCTCAGCGAAGAATAACCGGGTGACGGTGAACAAGGGCAAGACGTTCAAGCTGAAGGCAAAAGCGGTCGCGAAGTCGAAGAGGCTCACCGTGAAGCGCCATAGGGGAATCGTGTACGAGAGCTCGAATACGAAGGTGGCCACCGTTTCCCAGAGCGGCGTCATCAAGGGCAAGAAAGCGGGCACCTGCTACGTGTACGCCTATACCCAGAACGGGGTATGCGCAAAGGTGAAGGTAACCGTGAAATAGCCCCGTCCGGGCTGCGGTGGGGACGATAATCGTTCGCTTTTGGTTGAAGGGAAGTAATCCCAGCTTCTAACAAGAGGAAAGAAGCCGGCCTGACGACAAAGTCGACAGGCCGGCTCGCATAATGACGAAGGGT
>JAUNCA010000004.1:19315-29869 GCA_030526775.1 Coriobacteriia bacterium
TCAGCGAGAAACACCCAGGCACCCCAGATTCCTGTGAAAGCTGAGCGAAGCGGCCTTCGGGCCGTGAGCGAAGCTTGGAGCAGGAAGATGGGGTGCCTGGGCGTTTCGCAGCGTCGGCAATTACGCTGTTCGCCAGAACAGCGTAATCTACATCTTCTCGATATAGGCGATGACGTCGCCGATGGACTTCAGGCCCTCGGGGTAGCCCATCTCGATGCCGCAACGCTCTTCGAGATCGCAAATGAGCTCGACCGTGTCGAGGGAATCGATGCCGAGGTCGTCGAGCGTGCTTTCAGTGCTTACGGTCGCAGGATCGATCTCGAGATTCTCCTGCAGGATATCCTTGATAACTTGCATGACATCCATGGCGTCTCCTTTACGCGGTTTTGAAGTCTAGGTTATGCAGAGCATTATACGAGATTGTTGTTGACGATGTGTCGACATTCATTAGCCTTCTCGATGTATTTTCGCAATGCCCCTGCGAAACACTGTTGCAAATCGCATTGCTTGCGACTGCAGATGCTATTGTTTGCAGTGGATTAGAATCAGACAAGGGAGACAGCATGAGCGACTCGATGTATCCGAACCAGAATCCGAATCCGGGCCCGCAACCTGCACCGCAAGCGCAGCCGCCGACGGGCAACCTCGCGCAACCGGCATACCGTCCGTCTCAGATGGGCTCGACGAAACCGGTGTCTCAGAATCCCTATCAGCAGCCGGCGCAGAACGCCGCGCCCACGCCGCAGCCCACCTACCAGCGGCAAGCCCCGCAGGCGGTTCCGCCACAGGCTTCCTACCAGCAACCAGCACCGCAGCGTAACGTCCCGAATTTCCAGCAGGCGACGGCTTCGGTGCAGCCCGCTGCTGCCCCGGTGTCCACGGGAGCGCATGCGGCTCCCAAGTCGGGCGGTGGCTGGGTGAAGACGCTAGTTTCGGGTGCCGTGGGTGCGCTCATGGCGACCCTTATCACGCTTGCTGTTTCGGGTGCGGGCGTGATGGCTCCGGCTCCCGACAATAGCGATACAGCCCTCCCGCCTGCGACCGAGCAGGGCACGGAAGGCACTTCAAACCAGATTGCTGTTTCGGGCGATGACATCACCCTGCCAGAGGCTGTGGCTGCGAAAACCTTGCCGTCGGTCGTGTGCATCTACGTATACACCGAAGCCCAGTCGTATGGCTGGTTTGGCGCGGAACAGCAGAGCGGCGAGCAGATGTCCGGCCTCGGCAGCGGCGTCATCCTGTCCGAGGACGGCTACATCATCACGAACTACCACGTGATCGAGGGCGAGAGCAGCCTTAAGGTCTCGATGAACGGCGAGCAGTACGACGCCGAGGTCGTGGGTTCGGATCCGACCAGCGACCTAGCCGTCATCAAGGTGAACGGCGCCGAGGGGCTCGTTCCCATCGAAGTCGGCAGCTCCTCCGACCTGGTTGTGGGCGAATGGGTCATGACGGTGGGTTCCCCGTATGGCATGGAGCAGTCGGTGGGCTCCGGCATCGTGTCGGCCGTCAGCCGTTCCTCCGTCTCGCTGCAGGACACCGAGGGCGGCGCCATCTACGCGAACCTCATCCAGACCGACGCCCCCATCAACCCCGGCAACTCCGGCGGTGCACTGGTGAACAAGAACGGCGAGCTTGTGGGCATCAACACGCTGGCCGCTTCCTATAGCGGGAGCAACGCAGGTGTCGGCTTTGCCATTCCCGCCGATTACGCCATCCCCATTGCGAAGCAGATCATCAACGGCGAGGAGCCCAGCCATGCGCAGCTCGGTGTGTCGCTGGTGACCGTCGATGCCGCAACCGCGGAGCGCTATAACCTCCCGGTGAGTCAGGGCGCGTATGTGGCAGCCGTTTCCGGCGGAGCCGCCGAGGCAGGCATCCAAGAGGGCGACATCATCACGAAGATCGCCAACAAGAAGGTCACGAGCGCCACGGACGTCATCCTGCAGGTGCGCAGCCATTCGCCGGGCGATACCGTGACGGTCGAGGTGAACCGCAACGGTGAGACGAAGAGCATGGACGTGAAGCTCGGTTCCGATACCGAGAACAAGTCCGCCTCGTCGGGAATCCGCGGTCCCGGCAACGGGCAGTAGCGAAGGGCAGCAGAGCGTACGCATCCTTCCGGGATAGACGAAACATGCGAAATGGGTAGAAAAGGCCCCGCACCGTGCGGGGCCTTTCCCGTTTGGGGTACACTAAGCCGGATAACGTCGAGGAAAGGGGAGTGTGAGCATGACCCAAGCGTACAAATACCGTCGCGTGCTGCTGAAGCTTTCCGGCGAGGCCCTGATGGGCGAGGCCGGGTATGGCATCGACCCGAAAGTGGTTGACGAGCTCGCCGACCAGGTGAAGGAAATCGTCGAAGATGGCATCGAGCTTGCGGTGACCGTGGGCGGCGGCAATATCTTCCGCGGCATGGCGGGATCGGCCGAGGGCATGGAGCGCAGCCAGGCGGACTACATTGGCATGCTGGCTACCTGCATGAACGCGCTTGCGCTACAGGACGCGTTCGAGCGCAAGGGCATTCCCACCCGCGTGATGAGCGCTATCGAGATGCGTCAGATGTGCGAGCCCTATATCCGCCGCAAAGCCGTGCGCCATCTGGAAAAAGGCCGCGTGATCATCTTCGCTGCCGGCACGGGCAATCCCTACTTCACCACCGACACCACCGCCGCTCTGCGCGCGTGCGAGATCGGCGCCGAGGCGCTGCTGAAGGCCACGAAGGTCGACGGTATCTACGATAAGGATCCGGTGAAGCATCCCGACGCCGTCCGTTTCGAGAACCTGTCGTACCTCGAGGTGCTGGCCAAGGAACTGCATGTCATGGACACCACCGCCACGAGCCTGTGCATGGACAACAACCTGCCCATCCTCGTGTTCAACATGACGGTGCCCGGCAACATCGCCCGCGTGCTTCGCGGCGAGAACGTTGGCACGACAGTGCAGTAGCGTATAATAGGCAAGATGCGTTTTAGCAGGCGAGCCTTATAATCGAAAGGGTTTGAAATGGTTGACGAGATTATGCTCGAAGCCGAGGAGGGCATGGACAAGGCGATTGATTCGCTGAAGACCGCATTTGCGTCCGTGCGTACCGGCCGGGCGAATGCGATGGTTCTCGACAAGATTCGCGTGGACTACTACGGCGTGCCCACCCCCATCAACCAGATGGCGGCCATCAAGACGCCGGATGCACACCTGCTGGTTATCGAGCCGTGGGACAAGGGAATCCTCGGCGGTATCGAGCATGCCATCCTGCAGAGCAACATCGGCATCATGCCGAGCAACGATGGCACCTGCCTGCGCCTTCCGTTCCCTGCGCTTACCGAGGAACGCCGCCGCGAGTACGTGAAGCAGTGCAAGATGTACAGCGAGGAAGCGCGCGTGCGCATCCGCGCCGTCCGCCGCGATGCGAATGACGACCTGGAGAAGGCCGAGAAGGCTGGCGACATCACCGAAGACGATCAGCGCAACGGTGAGAAGAAGGTCCAGAAGCTCACGGATCAGTACATCAACAAGGTCGAGGAACTCTTCAAGAAAAAAGAGTCCGAGATCATGACTATCTAGCGGGATAACGTCGCTGGTAAAAAGGTTTGAATAAACCGATCGAGTACATATTCCCCAATCCGCCTGCGGGACTAGATCCTGCTGCGCTGGATGCCGAGCATGTGCCCCAACATGTGGCCGTCATCATGGACGGCAATGGCCGTTGGGCGAAGAAGCGTGCGCTGAACCGGTTGCGCGGCCATAAGGCCGGCATCGAGGCGGTGCGCGAGACCATTCGCTGCGCAAACGATGTGGGCGTTCGTTATCTCACCATCTATTCGTTCTCCACCGAGAACTGGAAGCGGCCGCAAGAAGAGGTCGTCGGCCTGATGGACCTTTTCGCCAAGACGATGCTCGCCGAGGTCGACGGCTTGGATGAGGAGAACGTCCGTGTGATGACCATCGGCGACCTTTCCATCTTGCCTGAAGAGACGCGCCGAGCGTTCGAGAAG
This sequence comes from Coriobacteriia bacterium, assembly GCA_030526775.1. Taxonomy (GTDB): domain Bacteria; phylum Actinomycetota; class Coriobacteriia; order Coriobacteriales; family Eggerthellaceae; genus UMGS1519. The sequence continues at coordinate 23,311 of JAUNCA010000004.1, forward strand.
GCCTGGGAACAGACGAAGGGCAACTCCGGCATGACCTTGGCAGTTGCGGTAAACTACGGCGCCCGCCAGGAGATTTTGCATAGCGTGCAGGCGATTGCCGAGCAGGCTGCGGCGACGGGCGAGGTGCCCGAGATGACCGAGGAGCTGCTCGCATCTGGCCTGTACACCGCCGGCATGCCCGACCCCGAGCTCGTCATCCGCACGAGCGGCGAGCTGCGCATCTCGAATTTCCTGCTATGGCAAATCGCCTATTCCGAATTCTACATCACCGACGTGCTGTGGCCCGATTTCGACCGGTACGAGTTCTTGCGTGCGCTTCTGGCGTTCCAAGGGCGCAACCGCCGGTTCGGAGGGGTGTAGCATGGGCGTTTTCAAGCGCATCAAGGAGCAGCAGCCCGTCGACACCGAACACAGCATGGGCGCGCGGGCGAAAGCCAAGGCTTACGAGAAGACTCCCGACCGCTTCAAGAATGCGAGCAGTTTTCAGGTGCGTCTGCGCACGGGAGCTGTCTACATCACGCTCACCTCGGCGGGCGTGCTCATCAACGACATTACGACCGTCATAATGCTGTCCGCGACGGCCGCCATTTGCGCGGGTGAGTTCTATTACATCCTACGCAACGATGCGAAGCTGCCCAACGAGGCTATCGGCATCGCGGCTGCCATCTGCTATCCCATCGCCATGTGGTGGGCCGGCCTAAAGGGCGTTGCCGCCGTGACGTTTATCCTGCTGCTGGTTCTGTTGGTGTGGTATACGTACTGGATGCGCTCGCGCATCACGGATGTGTGCATCACCTTGTTCGGCGCCATGTACACGGGCCTCATGCTTTCGGGCATCATCGTTATCCGGCAGGCGCTTCCCGAACCGTGGGGTGGCTTGCTGGTATTCCTGCTCTTGCTCTCCATCTGGGGAAACGATGCGTTCGCCTATCTGGTTGGCTCGAAGATCGGCAAGCACAAGCTCGCGCCGCGCACGAGTCCGAAGAAAAGCTGGGAGGGCTTCATCGCCGGTCTCATCTTCAGCATGGGAATGTGGGTCGGCATGTCGTTCGTGCCCGGCGTGACGATGCCCATCTGGATGGCCTTGCTGTTCGGCCTGGTCTGCGGCGGCATGGAGGTACTTGGCGACCTTGTGGAAAGCCGCATCAAACGCAATGTGGGCGTGAAGGATTCCGGCACGATCATGCCGGGTCATGGCGGCTTGCTCGACCGATGCGACTCGCTGTTCTTGGCGGCGGTTACCGCTGCGCTTTTGCTGACGATGGGCGGCTGCTTGCCCATTACCGTGTTGTAAACCACCCGCGGTAGCTCCTGAATGAGTCAGAGAACGTATCTTCGACTCATTTTTCGCTATTGGTTCGGGGTTTATTAATCACCGAGAAAATGAGTCGAAGATACGTTCTCTGACTCATTCGCCGACCAGTTGGAGACTGCTGGTATCATGGGATTGCTTCGCCACCGCAACGGCAGGAGGAACGGCATGAACGCCAAGGCGCCAGCACATCGAAACATCGTGGTTTTGGGATCGACCGGATCCATCGGGACGCAGACCTTGGACGTGGTGCGGCAGCACCCCGACCGCTTGAGCATCGTGGGCTTGGCGGTGAACAGTAGCCTGGAGAAGCTGCAGCAGCAAGCGCTGGAATTCAACGTTCCCAACCTGGCGATGGGGGCTCCCTCGAATGAGGCGGCCACGGCTGGCATCCCCTGCGGGCAAGAGGCCGTGCTCGAGCTTTGTCGCCTTCCCGAGGTCGACCTGGTGGTGAACGCCCTGGTGGGTGCTGCTGGATTACGCGCAAGCTATGAGGTTTTGCGCGCGGGCAAGGTGCTTGCGCTGGCGAACAAGGAATCGCTCGTGGTGGGCGGAGACCTGCTTATCCCCATGAGCACGCACGAGACCCTGCTGCCCATCGACTCCGAACATGGTGCCATCTACCAATGCCTGCTGGGCGAAGACCCCGCCGAAGTGCGCCGTCTATGGGTTACGGCCTCGGGCGGCCCGTTCCGCGGTAAGACGCGTGCCGATTTGGCGCAGGTGACGGTCGAGCAGGCCCTCGCGCACCCCACGTGGCGCATGGGCTCGAAGATCACCATCGACTCGGCGACGCTGATGAACAAGGGGCTCGAAGTTATCGAGGCGCACCACCTGTTCGCGATGCCCTACGAGAAGATCGAGGTCGTGGTGCAGCCGCAGAGCGCCATCCATTCGATGGTGGAGTTTTCCGATGGCAGCGTGAAGGCGCACTTGGGTACCACCGACATGCGCATTCCCATCCAGTTCGCGCTGAGCTACCCCGAGCGCTGGGAGGCGCCGGTCGAGCCGCTCGATTTCCGCCTGCTGGGGAGCCTGGAATTCGCAGCGCCCGATACCGACACGTTCCGCTGCCTGGCGCTTGCCCGTGCGGCCGGCAGCCGCGGTGGCACCTTACCGGCAGCCATGAACGCCGCCAACGAGGTGGCCGTGGCCACGTTCCTCGCGGGGAACTGCCCGTTCCTTTCCATCGCCGATGCCGTGGAGGCGGCCATGGACGCCTGCGATGTCGAGCCGGTGGAAAGCCTCGAGCAGCTCGAGGAAGTAGACGCCCGCGCCCGCGCCGTCGCCGCGAAGTACCTCAACCGCTAGCAGGAGCGTGCCATCGGGGCGCGCCGGCGTGCCAGTGGGGAAATACCCACGTTAAGGGTCTGACTTAATCTTCGACCTCGCCATCAACGAGGCGGCGGAACTCGTTGTACGAGTGCACGCCGAGTTTGGCGTAGATGTTGTGCACGTAGGCCTTCGCGGTTCCGACGGCTATTACCAGGGTGTCCGCGATATCGCTACGCGACTTGCCTTCCACGAGCAGCAGGAACGCTTCGTATTCCCGCGGCGTGAGCCCTGCTTCCTCGGCGAGCGTGCTGATACGTTGTTGGCGGCGCGCTTCGGGGGATTGCACGGGGATGAGGCTCGCGAAGCCCCAAGGGCGGGCTTCGGTGCGAATGTCGGGAATAGCCGCGCTGCTAATGAGAACGACGCAGAGTGCCGCCACTAACAACAAAGTCGAGTCCTGAAAGAATTCCTTGCCAATCGCCATCAAGTAGAAGGTTGAAAGCACCATGCCTACGTTCACGAGAATCAGGAATAGGCTGGCGCGGCCGTGATTGCCTTCCAAGCGTGTTTGAGTGTCCGCATACGTGAGCACGCCAAAGCAGGTTAGCACCACGACCATGGCGGTAACACACAGGCGTGGCGGCAGGCCGTTCATGGTTCCGCAGAGAACTAATGCCGTAAGCGCGACGACCATTACGAAAAGCAACATCTTGAGCAAATACGAAAGGTTTGCGGCGAGCTGGCTGAAGGCGAATACTGCGAGCAAGATGCATGCAACGACGAGATAGCACACGGCTGTTGGGAACTCGGCGCCTTGTGGATAGAGGTTCATGATGAGTCCCATGAGGAACCCGAAGCCGAGGTCGGCAAACAAGAAGAAAACGACGGCATGTTGCTTGACTACTCCGGTTTCGTCCGCGGCCTTGTTCTCCTTTTTGTGGGTGGGGAAGCTTGTCGCCCGTGCAGACTTCACGCAGCCGATGCACGCTACGATCGGGCAGGCTGCCAGACCTACGATACTGGCATTTGGCCAATACGCAGCGAGCAAAAATAGCACCACCTGGACGACGCCGTATACCACAAGCGCAAGGGATATGGCAATCGCCGCGTTCTTCCCATCGAATCGGACCAGGGTAGTGACCCACATCATGAATGCTCCGGCGGAGAATACTCCGCGCAAGAATGCGCCGACGAGCAGGAGGGGTTCGGGACCCGCTCCGATGGCATAGACGCCTTCCACGGCCATGCCGATAGAGCCGGCAATCGCTATTACCGTGGCGCCTGGGACGATTGGAATATAATCGATGCGCGACAAGATCGCCATCAGCACGCCCAACGAGATAATGCTTGCAAACAGCGCCAACAAGCGTGCGGCCATCAGGGTCTGAAAACTCGCTGCTATGAAGGGGAAAGTTGCAGATTCAACCGTTCCGTAGAAAGGCGACCATATGAACGCGAAGCCGAAGAGGGAAAGCCAGGCAAAGGTCGTAAGGCGAGGCTGAAGCTGCATGCGGAAACCCCCCTTCGTGTAGGAACGCCACGCCAGATGCTGGCACGTGCAGTAAAAACGATATCCATCACGTTTTCCCTGTTCCGATGCCCTGAGTTTCCAAAAATCCCGCCCGGTTGTCAAGACCGGGCGGGATTCGTCATCTTTGGCCGCGTGGATTTACCTCGCCTCGCCAATTTCTATTTCTGCAAGGAAGACAATACTTGCTTGCGACCTTCGATAAGCGCCGAAACAACACCCTTTACCGTGTCGAGGTCCACCATGCTCACCATCTTGTAAAGCTCGGCGGGCTTGATGTAGAACGTTCCGGGCATTGCGCCCAAGATAGAGCCGTCCATGGCAATCTGGTCTTCGTGCATATACACTTTATCAACGCTCAGCATATTGGAGTCGTGCATGTTCACGATAACCGCGGTTTGCTGGCCGATGTCGGGAAGCAGGCGCTCCTTAATCTGGGGCGCTGCGTACACCGCGCCAGCTGCCAAGCCGCCCAGGCATCCGAGGGCAATCGCTGCTTTCTTCATAGATGCTAGCTCCTCACTACCTCGTCGAAATTAATGCCCAGGTCTTGGAAGATGATCTGGACAACAGCTCGGCCGCCGCCGACAACTGTCGGGCCAGGCCACACCGAAGCGCCGCCCAGGTAGAGCTTCTTAACAGGCGTGCGGTAATGCGAGAGCTCCGGTGTCGGGCGGTTGCTGCTACCCTGCTCGGCGCACTGGGACAGGTGGCAGAAATCGCCGGCGAGCCAAGCGGCATTGAACCGCTCGAGTTCGAGCGGGGTGCGAATCCTGCGACTGACGATGATGTCGTCGGTGAGGTTCGTGGTGATCTCGCGGAGACCGTCCAGAATCAGGTCGGCGTGCTCCTGACCGTACTTATCCCAATTCGCCGGGTCGCCATACAGCGCATACGGCTCATAGCTGTAGAGATACAGCGTGGTATAGCCGTTCTCGCCGCCGCGCTCGGGGTCGAATGGGGTTTGCGTCAGGGCCATGCCAGAAGCCTTCAACGCAGGCTTGCCCTCCTCGAAGTTTCTGAAGAGGCGCTCGTACTCCTCGATGCCAGTGCTCTGTTCCAGGGCAATGCCGGGAAGCGGCTGATCGTCGAGCAGCTTGTAGCGCAGAGGCTCTTTCAGCGTCAGGCTTTGTAGCATGGCAACGTAAGTGCTGGGCTTCAGCTTGTCGATGGCTTCCTCGTAGCCCGCCGGAAGGGCTTCTTCGGGCACGAGGCCAGCGCTGCCCAGTAGTTGCTTCACGTTGACGGTTGCTAACAGCACCTTGGTGCCCACGACTTCCTCGCCATCCTCGAGCACGAAGGCCTTTGCCTCTCCGTTTTCTACCTTCACGCCTTTAACCTTGGCATTCAGGCGAATCTCGCCGCCGTGGTCCTTCAAGAAAGCTGCCATTGCATTGGGGAACGATTGGGAGCCACCCTTGCAGATGGGCAAGCCGGTTGTGTGGACCATCGAGCATACGGCGATGTAGTTGGCGCCGGTCGCCGGTTCGTACGGGCTGATCATAGCTTCGGAAGCCAAGCGCGTCATGGTTTCGAGCATCTCGTCGGTTTCCAGGTAGTCGCTCGCGACTTCCCAGGCGCTCATTCCAAGATACTTCAGCAGACGTTGGCCGCTCTCGCCGAGGCCTGCAAGGGCGCCAGCCATGGCTTCAGCGGGTGCGGGCGGGCTGAACATGCCAATGGTCATCATCTTGCCCCAAAGCTGCATGTCGATCATCATACGCCGGTAGTTGTCAGATTCCTTCTGTCCCAGCTTCTCGGCAATTTCGGCACAGGTCTTTTCGAAGTCGTACCAGATAGTTATCGTCATGTTCTTGTTCAGGAAGAACTCGGTGAAATGCGCGGGCGCTTGAATGTATTCCAGACCATAATCGCGCTTCAGGCCAAGCTCGTCATTCGCAATCAGCGGGTTAATCTGCAGCAAGGTGTGGATCGTCGAGCAGGGGTCGTGCTTTACATCCGGCGCTTCTGGATGGGTTTCGGTGATGGCGCCGCCCCCGATGAAATCGCGCGCTTCGAGCACGCAGGTTTTCAGGCCCGCTTTGGCAAGGTAGATTGCGGCGGACAGACCATTCACGCCCGCACCGACGACCACGGCATCATAGGTACTCATTTCGGTTCTCCTTCCATTGGCCTTGCGCTGCAAGCGGCTGATTTCAAGCGCTCCAGCGCCTGTTCGTGCATTGGGCGCTAGAACGCCCAATATTACATGTATTCATCATAGGGAGAAAGGGTTTTCCACGCGAGACAACCTTCGATAAGACTTGCCTAAACTATCGGTATAGATTCGAATATCCGCAGGTAGCATGGGTATTCTGAAAGTATTAGGGGTGGGCTGTTGGAAGCGCGTCTGCCGTTGTCCCTGGAGGGGGTTTAAGGCACAAATTTGGCTTCTGCTGCTTACAGATTTGCGTGGCGTGCCATCGGGGTCGCACCTAATGACT
>JAUNCA010000004.1:29879-30088 GCA_030526775.1 Coriobacteriia bacterium
TTGCTCCAACAACTACTACCCCCCCCCCCCCCCCGCCCCCGCCCACGCCCATACCGTCAACGTATCTTCTGCGGAAAGATTCTGAATGGATGCCATTCGGGTTTCCGGGCGGCTACCATAGCGTGAACAGTTTGTTTGGAAGAAGGGTTCCGCGTGGACGTCGTCTGGATGGTCATATTCCTCGTCATCATCTTGTCGGTTCTCGTGTT
>JAUNCA010000004.1:30110-36848 GCA_030526775.1 Coriobacteriia bacterium
CGCGTGCGCTCGGGGTGCGCGTGACCGAGTTCATGCTCGGGTTTCCCGGGCCGAACATCGGCTTCACCTGGCACGGCACGAAATTCGGCGTGACGGCGGTTCCGCTGGGCGGCTATGCGCGCGTGTGCGGCATGGAGCCCGGGGAGGAGAGCCCGCATCTGGCCGGGCTGATGCGCGTCGTGTACGAGCACGGCACCATCGACATGGAGGACGCGGCTCGCGAGCTGGGAATTTCCGACGACGATGCCTTCGCCGGCCTCGAGCAGCTGGTGGACTGGGGTACCGTCGAGATGCCGCGCAAAACCGATGAGTACAACACGTACCGGGCGCCTGCACGCGACGGCTACGAGTCGGGCCAAGCCCGCGAAGTGCCCGATGAACAGGCCTTATACGAAAGCGAGCGCAGCCAACAGTACCGCTCGCTCGGCTTTTTCAAGCGCTGCGCCATCTTGCTTGCCGGTCCGGGGATGAACCTGCTGTTCGCCATCGTGATGTTCGTCCTCATCTACTCGGTCATGGGCTTCGACGTGGTAGACCAGGCGACGAACGAGGTGCGTCACATCACGGTCGATCCGGGACGGGCCATCATGGCGGGCTTCGATTACATCGGGGCAGTGTTCATTGCCATCCTCGGGTTGTTCAACCCGCAAACGGCTGCCGAGACGGTCTCGAATTCCACGAGCATCGTGGGCATCGCCGTCATGTCCAAGAGCGCTTTCGATGCGGGACTTGCGAACTTCCTCTCGTTTTCCGCGATGATCTCGGTGAGCTTGGGCCTCATGAACATGCTTCCGATCCCCCCGCTCGACGGAGGGCGCTTCGTCATCGAGATTTACCAGCTCATTGTGCGTAGGAATATCACGACCCGTGCGCTGAATGCCCTGTCCCTCGCGGGAATGGCGTTATTCATCGGGTTCTTCATCCTTATGGTGAACCAAGATATCCAGCGCTTCGTGTTCGGGAACTGGAGCTAGCGGCGGATTGTACCTGCAAGCGTGCGGGGGCTATTTACGTATACTCCGGAAAAACCGGTTTATCTCCGAATAGGTTTCCTGATACGCTTTCACAAGCTTGTCTCCGTGGTATCCCCGCTCTATAAGGCCAATCAAAATCTGGATAGTAAGGTCGTTATAGCGCGCGTCGAGCGGGCGAACGGAGATGCCGTCATCAGTCCACTGAACCAGCGCATACTCGTATTCGGGGTAATCCACTTCAGCCGCTTTACCGCGTGAAAACGCGCTCGGCCGCCGGAGGTCGTTGAGAAGTAAGACCACCGGATCCACCCTGAAGGCTTTGGCGATTCCCTCGACTGTATTCAGGGTGGCGTTGCCCTGGTCTCGCTCGATTTTTCCGATGCGGTCGCAGCTTATCCCTGCTTTTTGCGCGAGTACTTCCTGCGAGATGCCTGCGGCTTTGCGATAACGCCGCACGTTTGTCGCAAACACCTCTATCAAGCCCATCGGAAGTACCTTTCTGCCGGTTACCCCCGATAAAAACCGAACATCGCGTGTGAAGCTACAGCATATAAGCAGTATTTTCCGATGGCTATAGGGTTTTCCCGCTTTCATCTTGGTCGATTATGCTGAGAAACCCCTGGTAAATAGCGGTATCAAACCATCGATAAAACCAAGAAAGCGGTGCTACGGGTACATATATACCCCACATGAACAGGAAAAAGATGTCTATAGTATGCATTACGAATAAAAACGGGGGGAAAGCGAGAAAAAAGTGCCGAGAATCACCCATGAGTCGAGCTTGAGGCTCGAGAGTTTGGAAGAGCGTGTATATGGCGAAGTGATTTCCGCGATCCGGGCATTGCCCGTTTCTGAAATGCGGAAGAAGCCATTGGTGGATGCAGCGATGCAGATTCTCTGCGATACGGAGGAAGAGCTCGCCGTCGCTGGGCACGACGAGGCGAAGATTGCCGCCGCCGCAGAGGCTGCGCGTCTGCGCATTGCATTGCTTGAAGAGGAGATTGCCGCCGTCCGTGCGGCCGGGTAGTGATTGAGTGCATTTGAACGGTTTGAAGAAGCCTTATCACGTTCGAGCTTGAAGGCCCTGGGAATTCCGACTAGCGGCGGATAATCATCACGGGTTATTCCCGGCTCCGAATGTAGCCCGTGTAGACTGCAAACCCCGCATCTGGAGCCAAGCGGACAGCGGAATGGCATGGGATGCAGCCTGTGTAGCCTGCACACCCTGCATCTGGAACCAGGCGCGCAAACCCGTGGCTCCGAATGCAGCCCGCGTAGACTGCAAACCCTGCATCTGGAACCAGTCCGACTTCTCCATGCGAAACGACCCTTGAAGCGACGTTTCCGACGGACTGTGGCTGGACTGCTGGAACGCCTTTCTTCTAGGCGCGCGCGGGCGTACCACGAACCGAGATACTTCTTTCTTGCGGAATCGGATGCCGAAGCCGCCTAAGGTCTTCCGGCGAGTACAATGGCTCGCAGGAGGTCCGAAACCATGAAACCGAACGAACAAACCCGACGCGTGCTGGTGGGCGGCGTACCCATTGGCGGAGGCGCGCCGTGCGCCGTGCAATCGATGTTGAACGCCCCCGCTTCCGATGTGGAGGCGAACCTCGCGCAGATCGCGCGTCTGGAAGAGGCGGGATGCGAGATAATCCGCATGGCCATTCCGCATCGCAAATATCTGGATGCATTCGAGCAGGTGTGCGCGAAGAGCCCGCTTCCCGTGGTGGCGGACATCCACTTCGACCATCGCATCGCCATCGAGGCGGCGCAGCGCGGTGCGGCCAAGTTGCGCATCAATCCCGGCAATATCGGCGGTTGGGAGCGTACCGACGAAGTTATCGAAGCCGCGCGCGTTGCGGGTATTCCCATTCGCATCGGCGTGAATGCGGGTTCGCTTGACGATGCCATCCAGCAACGGCCCGACCTGACGCAGGCTGAAAAGCTTGCGGAATCCGCGTGCCAGTATGTCGCGCACTTCAAGGAGCGCGATTTCGGCGACATCGTCATCTCCGCGAAGGCGCACGATGTTCCGACGACCATCGAGGCCTACCGCATCCTTGCGCAACGCATTCCCCAGGTGCCGTTGCACATCGGCATCACCGAGGCGGGCACCCTGTTCCAGGGTCTCGTGAAGTCGGCCGCTGGCCTGGGCGTGTTGCTGGAAGAGGGCATCGGAGACACGATGCGCATCTCGCTTACCGACGACCCGGTGCAGGAAGTGCACGCCTGCTGGGCGCTGTTGCAGGCGCTCGGCCTGCGCCGTCGCAGCCCGGAAATCGTCTCATGTCCCACGTGCGGGCGCTGCCAAGTTGACCTCATCACCATCGCGCAACAGGTGGAAGAGCGCCTGCGCTCCGTGAAGAAGCCCGTGCAGGTTGCCGTGATGGGCTGCGTCGTGAACGGCCCTGGCGAGGCGCGCGACGCCGATATTGGCGTTGCGTTCGGCGATGGAAATGGCATCCTCTTCCGAAATGGCGAGGTTTTGCGTAAAGTATCCACCGATGCAGTGGTGGATACCCTCATCGAGGAAATCGAAAAACTGTGATTACCACCATGTGGGGACAGTCCCCACATGGTTATTGAAGAGATGGAGCGTTTTATGACCCGAGTTACCCAGCTGAGCAAGCTGTACATGCCCACCCTGAAGGAAGATCCGGTTGATGCGGATATCGCGAGCCACCGCTTGCTGGTTCGCGCCGGCATGATTCGCAAGACCGCGTCCGGCGTGTACACCTTCCTGCCGCTCGGCCAGATGGTCCTGCGCAAGATCGAGCAGATCATCCGCGAGGAGATGGATGACACCGGCGCCCAGGAAATCCTGATGCCCGCCATCCAACCCGAGGAGCTGTGGATGGAATCCGGCCGCTGGAACGATTACGGCCCCGAGCTCATGCGCCTGCGCGACCGCCACGACCACGGGTTCTGCCTCGGGCCCACGCACGAGGAGCTCATCACCGCGCTCGTGCGCAACGAGCTGCGCTCCTACAAGCAGCTTCCCACCACGCTATACCAAATTCAGACCAAGTACCGCGATGAGATTCGCCCGCGCTTTGGCCTGCTGCGCTCCCGCGAGTTCATCATGAAGGACGCGTATTCGTTCAACGAGAGCCAGGAGAGCCTGCAGGAGACCTACGACCGCATGGGCGTGGCGTACGGGCGCATCTGCGAGAGGTGCGGGTTGGACTACCGTCCGGTCGAAGCCGACTCCGGCCAGATCGGGGGCAAGGTGACCACCGAGTACATGGCTCTTGCCGAAGCGGGCGAGGCCGAATTGGTCACGTGCCCGAAGTGCGGGTATGCGGCCGACACCGAGGCGGGCGCCTGCATCTGCGCTCCTACCTGTTACGAGGTGGACGGCCTGACGAAGATCGAGACCCCGGGTATTGCGACCATCGTCGACCTCGCGGCGTTCCTGGGCATCCCCGAATCCTCCACGGTGAAGGCGCTCTGCGGCATTATCGAGGGCGGCAAGGGCGAAGCCGACCAGCCGGTGGCCCTGTTCGTTCCGGGCGATCACGAGCTGAACGAGCTGAAGGCGACCAAGGCGTTCGGCAACTTCCGCCTGATGACCGACGAGGAGATGGAAGCCGTGGGCCTGCCGAAGGGCAGCATCGGCCCGGTTGGCCTGCCTGCAGGCGTGAAGTGCATCTGCGACGAGAACCTGAAGAATGTGCCGCAGTGGGCGGTTGGCGCGAACGACGACGGTTACCACTTCGTGGGCGCGCGTCCCGGCGTGGACTTCCAGGTTGACGAGTGGGTTGACCTCTCGCTCGTGAAGGCGGGCGACGCCTGTCCCGAGTGCGGCACCGCAATGGATAGCTGCCGCGGCATCGAGGTCTCGCAGATTTTCCAGTTGGGCACGAAGTATTCCGAGACCATGGGTGCCACCTACCTGGATGCCAACGGCAAGGAGCAGCATTTCATCATGGGTTGCTATGGCGTGGGTGTCACGCGCACGCTGGCGGCCGTGGTCGAGCAGCACAACGACGAGGGCGGCATCATCTGGCCGGTTTCCGTCGCACCGGCGCAGGTGCTGGTGGTCCCGCTGGGCAAGGGCGGCGACGAGGTGTCGGAAGCCGCCGCGCGCATTGCCGCGGGCTTTGCCGAGGCGGGTGTGGAAGTGGCCATCGACGATCGCAAGGAGCGTCCCGGCGTGAAGTTCGCCGACGCGGACCTCGTGGGCTGGCCGGTCCAGGTAATCGTGGGCAAGCGTGGCTTGGATGCCGGCACGCTCGAGGTGAAGATCCGCGCCACCGGCGAGCGCACCGACGTGCCCGTGGACACCATCTACGACTACGTGAAGACCCTCGACCTGCTGTATCGGCATGAACCTCGCGCACCTCTACTACTTCAAGAAGCTTGCAGAAGTGCAGCATTTCACGCGGGCGGCGCAGGAGCTGTTCATCGCACAGCCCACGCTGTCCGCGGCCATGTCCCAACTCGAGAAAGAACTCGGCGCGCCGCTGTTCGTGAAGCACACGCGCGCCGTGAAGCTCACTCCCTACGGGCAGGATTTCTACCGCTACGTGGACCTGGCCTTGCAAAACCTCGACACCGGCATCTCGCTCGTGGAGCAGCGGGCGGGCTTGCGCCGGACCACGGTGCGCGTTGGGACCATCTATGCGGTCCAGGATCTCGATTGGGCGAAAACCCTGAAGGGCTTCCGCGATTCAGAGAAACAGGCCATGACGCTCGATATCCGCCAAGACCGCACCCCGGTGCTGCTGAACGATTTGAAGGAAGGTCGCTACGACGTGGTGTTTGCCGGGGCGCCTTCCGACGATCCCTCGGTTGCATCGGTGTCCTGGAGCGCCTTTGACTTGAAGCTCGCGGTGAACAAGCGGCATCCGCTTGCGGCGCGCTCATCCATTTCACTTGCGCAGCTGCGGCCGTACCACATCCTATCGTATGCGCCCGACAGCCCGGTGTTCCGATCGCCCGAGTTGCTGGAGAAGATGTTTGGTCGGCATGGCTTGAACCCCGACCTCTCGTACAGCGACTCGATAACCATGTGCTCGTTGGTTGCGGTGAATACCACCGCTATCGCGCTCGTGGTGGATTCCTACGTGCTGCGTTCATTCGATGATCTGGCGTACCTGCGCATCGAAGGCGTTCCAAGCGGGTTTCATCAGACCTACTTCTGCTATCGGAAGGACGTTGAGGCGCCGGAGATTGTACAGCGCTTCGTGGATTACTTCCGCGATAACGCTCCGAGCACGCTTGCTCAGGTGGTAAGCCCTGCCGCGGCTTCGACCTTGTAAGAAGCCCAGTTGTATAGCATTACCTGGGGAGTTCTGCGCTTGCATGCTAGAATCGGGTGGGGTTGAAGGAGGTTGCGATGGAGTTCACGGTCGATGCGGCGGGTTTCCCGATAATCTGCAGCGTTACGCAGATGGGCGACGACTGCGCTATCGCCTTGCGTGGGGGAGACAAGGCCCACATCGGCTCTGTGGCCATGGCGATTCCCCGTCCGAGCCTGACGGGTGTCGGGCGTAGCGCCACGGTATCGACGCTCAACCGCACCGGGCACAAGGACGATTTCCTCGCGAACCCCATTGCCCACGCCGTGGCCGAGCGCATGGACTGCGTGGCAACATGTGCCGCCGGCGTCCATGTCGACGATGCCACGCCCGAGCAAATCGCGGCTATTCAAGCGGTAGTGCCCACAATAATCGAGCGCATCTGCGCCATCGTTGAAGGAAAAATCTCATAAAAAGGGACTGTCGCACCAGCAAATTTGAGCCGACCCCCAAAAGTT
>JAUNCA010000187.1 GCA_030526775.1 Coriobacteriia bacterium
TAAGCAAACGTGCCAGTGGCACGTTTGTAGGAATTTCCCCCGAGCGCTTGCGCGATTCGAGCGCCCGGAAAAGGCGCCAGTGGCGCCTTTTCAGCGAGAATGGGCGTTCGCCTGCGAACGCCCCCGAAACACAATAGCTCTTTATGGAATGGAGCGTTGCGAAGCAACGCGGGAGTCCCCGCCGGTCCACCATGAATCTCACGAGCCCCAACCAGGGGCTTTTTTCATGCCCAGATATCAACAATGGTTGCGTCCCTTACGTCATCCTTCGCTCCGCTCGGGATGACGTTTGGAGCGACTCTTTCCCACGCTAGTTTGTGCGTTTGGCATGATGAGAGTTCCCACGTGTACTGACCGGGGTTTTTTGCTATTATGTTCGGCTGTGCGTTGGAAAGCGGTTTTCGGCGCGCAGACGCGCTTATACGCGGGCGTGGCGGAATTGGCAGACGCGCCAGATTTAGGTTCTGGTGGGGAAACTCGTGAAGGTTCAAGTCCTTTCGCCCGCACCAGCGCGTGCAATGTTGGTACTGATAGAAGCAAGATAATGGAGGCAGTCTGTGAAGACTAACGTAGAAGCCCTCGAAGGCGATCAGATCCGCTTGACGGTGACGATCGAGAAGGATGAGATCGATTCCCGCATCTCGAAGACCTACAAGGACTTTGCCCGCAAGTACAAGTTCCCGGGGTTCCGTCCTGGCAAGGCTCCGCGTCCGGTCGTGGATAGCGTGCTCGGCCGCGAGGCCGTCCTCGCCACCGTCACCGACGAGGCCACCAACGAGTTCTTCCCGCTGGCCCTCGATGCCGAGGACCTCATCCCCGTTGACGACCCGCATTTCGAGAACGAGCTGGAGCTCGTGAAGGAGCACGAGGACTTCGTGATCTCCGCCACGATGACGCTCCCGCCGGCTTTCGAGCTTTCGAGCTACGACCCGGTCGACATTAAGCTCCCCTCCGAGGAGCCCACTGAAGACGAGGTCAACGAGCGTCTCGAAGTGCTGCGCGAGTACTACTACGAGCTGGAAGATGCCGACGACGACGCCGTTATCGGCCCGCGTGGCACCGCTGAGCTCTCGCTCGACGTGAAGGACGACAAGGGCAACCAGGTGAACGTGCTGTCCACCGACCATCGCCTGTACGAGCTGGGCATGGGCCTGTATCCCCCGGAACTCGACGAGGCCCTGGAGGGTATGAAGACCGGCGACGAGAAGACCGTCGACATCGACCTCGGTTCTTCCGTTGGCGCCCTGCTCACCCGCGCCCTCGAGGGTAATCCCGAGTCGCTGACCATCGGCATCACCGTGCATCAGGTGAAGAAGAAGGTCCTGCCCGAGATCACCGAGGAGTTCGCCACCGAGAAGGCCGGCTTCAAGAGCCTCGAGGAGATGCGCCGCAACACCAAGGACAACATCGCCCGTGAGCGCAAGGAACTCGAGCCGCGCCTGAAGGAGAATGCAAGCCTGTATCAGCTGGCCGAGCGCCTGCAGGGCGAAGCTCCCGAGCAGATGTGCGCCGATGAGCGCCGCACGCTCATGACCGGGTTCTTCAACCAGATCACGCAGCAGGGCATCACCTTCGACGCCTACCTGAACCAGCGTGGCATCACCAATGAGCAGTTCCAGGAAGACCTGAAGCGCCAGGCGAAGGATGTCGTGCTGCAGAACCTCGCACTCGATGCCTATGCCCGCCACCATAACGTGGAAGTCACCGAAGAGCAGATCGACCGCGAGTTCGAGCAGTCCGGCGCCGAGGACGTAGCCGCCCTGAAGGCCGACTGGATCGCCAACGGCCGCATCCGCATGCTGCGCCAGAGCCTGCGCCGCGCCAATGCCGTCGACAAGCTCATGGAAGAGGCCACCGTCGAGCGCGTTACCGCCGAAGAGTATCGTGCGCAGACCATGAAGCTCGATGAGGCCGAAGAGGCTGCCGCCGAGGCTGTCGAGGAGGCCATCGAGGAGCCCATTGCCGCCGAGGAAAAGAAGGTCACGAAGACCGAGCTTAACAAGCTGAAGGTCGCTGAGCTGCGCGAGCAGGCCGAGGAGCTTGGCCTCGAGGTCGAGGGCCTCAAGAAGCCCGAGCTCGTGGATGCGCTGTACGAGGCGCTTAACCAGTAGCTTTCATACCCTTTGATGGTGAATGGATAGGCAATCGCCGGGCGCGGGTGACGCGCCCGGCGATTGTCCTATAATGGCTCGTTGAAACTAGACGGGCCTGCCAAGCGGCAGGCGAGAGAAAGAGGTAACCATGGGACTCGAAATTGCGAAGAACGCGCTCATCCCGTACGTCATCGAGCAGTCGCCGCGCGGCGAACGCAGCTATGACATCTATTCGCGCCTGTTGAACGACCGCATCGTCTTCCTGGGCGAGCAGATTGACGACAACGTGGCGAACTCCGTGGTCGCGCAGCTGCTCCATCTGGAGAGCGCCGACCCCGAGAAGGACATTTCGCTCTACATCAACAGCCCGGGCGGTTCTGTAACCGCGGGTCTGGGCATCCTCGACACGATGAACTTCATCAAGTGTGACGTGTCGACCATCTGCCTGGGTTGCGCCGCCTCCATGGCGGCGGTGCTGCTGTCCGCCGGCGCGAAGGGTAAGCGCTTCGTTTTGCCGAACTCGATGGTGCTCATCCATCAGCCGCTCGGCCAGGCACAGGGCCAGCAGACCGAGATCCAGATCGTGGCCGACTTCATGATGAAGACTCGCGCACGCCTGAACAAGATTCTCGCCGATAACACCGGCCAGGACCTCGAGCGCATCCAACGCGACACCGAGCGCGACAATTACATGAGCGCCGAGGAGGCGCTCGAATACGGGCTCGTCGACAAGATCGTCACCTCGCGTGCCCTAATGGCCGAATAAAGGACCGGAGGGTTTCCTTCATGCCTAGCAAGGACAAGGGTGGGACGGGCGTGTGCTGCTCGCTTTGCGGTAAGACGCCCGACCAGGTGGCCTCGATGATTCAAGGCCCCAACGACATCTACATCTGCGATGAATGCATTGCCATCTGTGCCGATGCGGTTATGGTCGATATGGCCCGCTCCGCGGGTCCGATGGCGACCTCGGGTTTCGAAATGCCCCAGGTCGATGTCGATTCGGCTTCCGAAGAGCCCGATTCCGATTCGGTTCTGCGCAACCTGCCCACCCCGCATCAGCTCTATGACGAGCTTTCGGAATACGTGGTCGGCCAGGAAGATGCGAAGCGGGCGCTTTCCGTGGCGGTGTACAACCATTACAAGCGCATCAGCGTCGAAGAGGTCGATGACGATGGCGTCGAGATCGCGAAGAGCAACATCTTGCTGCTCGGGCCCACCGGTTCGGGCAAGACGCTGCTCGCGCAGACGCTCGCACGTTCTCTGCGCGTGCCGTTTGCCATCGCGGATGCGACGACGCTCACCGAGGCCGGCTATGTGGGCGAGGATGTCGAGAACATCCTGCTTAAGCTCATCGTCGCAGCCGATTACGACGTGGATCGCGCCGAGATCGGCATCATCTACATCGACGAGATCGACAAGATCGCGCGCAAGGCCGAGAACCTCTCGAT
>JAUNCA010000188.1 GCA_030526775.1 Coriobacteriia bacterium
CGAACCTCGAGATCGTGAAGGAAACCCCCACCACCATCGTGGCGGATGCGCATGATGGCATGGGCATGGTTGCCAGCTACCACGTGATGACCAAGCTGCTCGAAAAGGCGAAAACCTACGGCATGGCCGGCGGCGCCATCCGCAATTCCACCCACTATGGTATTGCGGGCTATTGGAGCGGCATGGCCGCGAATGAGGGCATGATCGGCATCACTGGCACGAATGCCCGCCCGTCTATCGCCCCTACGTTCGGTGTCGAGAACATGATGGGCACAAACCCGTTCACGTTCAGCTTCCCGACCGACGAGGAATTCCCGTTCTGCCTGGATTGCGCGACCTCCATCGTGCAACGCGGCAAGATCGAATACTATGCCCGCAACGGCAAGCCCACGCCGGCCGGCATGGTGGTTGCGCAGGATGGCAGCCAGCTTACCGACTCCGAAGAGATTCTGAAGATGCTGGTGGATGGCACGGCGGCGCTGGCTCCGCTCGGCGGCGGCCCCGGCGACGAGATGTGCGGGTACAAGGGCTACGGATACGCAACCGTGGTTGAGATCCTGTCGGCGGCGCTCGCAGGCGGGCAATTCATGAAGGCTCTCACCGGCATGGCGGAAGACGGCTCGCCGCGGATGTATGGACTGGGCCACTTCTTCTTCGTGGTGGATCCCGAGGCGTTCGCCGGGCGCGAGACCTTCGAGAAGATTGCCGGCGACATTTCCCGCGCACTCCGTGCGTCCAAGAAGGCGCCGGGTTACGACCGCATCTACACGGCGGGCGAAAAAGAATATCTGGCCTGGCTCGATCGCAAGGACAAGGGCGTGCCGATGGGCGAATCGGTTCAGAAGGAGTTCATCGAACTGCGCGACCGCCTGAACCTGGACTACCATTTCCCGTTTGAAGACTAAGCGAGAATCCGACAACTGCCTTTGAAGAAGAAACGGCGAACTTGGTTCGCCGTTTCTTAGTTGCCATTTCGAGGCCGTTTCCAAACGGTCCTTTACTTCTTGATGTCGTTCACCGTGCCGATGAAGACGGGAAGCTTGGTGGAGTTATCCACGATAGCGTAGATGAACGGGCGGTTGAGCGTGACGTTCTTCACGTCGGGACTCGGCATCGCGCTTGCCCTCATGACGATGGCGGTTACGGCGGCGGCTTTCGTGCCTTCTTCGTCCACATCGACCTTGGTCTTATGGACAACCGAACCGATGTAGAGGTTGCCGGCTGTATCCGTGCCCATCTTCGAGAAGTCCGCGTTGCGTTTGAATGCGGACTTTATGCCCATGGCCTTAAGCTGCGCGTCCATGCCTTCATTGGTGTACGTAACCGAGTACTTCGGCATGGCCACGTGCACGGTGGCATCTGTCGTCTTGGATACGAGCTTGCGGAAGGTGTCGCCATCGAGCGTCTTCACATAACGCTTCAGGCTCATGCCCTTCTTCGGCAGCAGTGCGACATAGCTATATCCCTTGGCATACGGCTTTACGAAGCCCACGACATTGGTGCCTTCGATGTACTTGTTCTCGGTGCTGTACATCATTTTCACCTTGTGCTTTTGACCCTTGGCGTTCTTGAAGATCTTCGTTTGCGTGCGGTCTGCCTCGAACGGGACGCGCCACTTCGCGTCGAAATACTGCGCGTTTACGATGGCGATGCGGTCGGAAGGCTGCAGGTTGCTGATGACCCGCTTGATCATATCGTTCGTCTTCTGGGCGACCCAGCTGTTGATCTCGTTCACGGTGGCGGAGCTTCCGAAATCCGCGCCGCTGACCTTGGCCTTGTAGTACTTCTTAGCCTTGGAGACGAACTTCTTGTTGATCTTCAGGGAACCGTCGTTGTGGTACCAGATGGCATTCGCATTACGCAACTTCGCTTTGGAATAGCTCTTGAGTTTGCCGTTGTACCAGCGCATGTTCTTGTTGATGCGCGCCATAGACGCGCCATCGCCCAAGACCTTGCGCATCTGCTCAGCCGTTTTGCCGTCGGCTCCGTTTGCGGTAACCGCAAGCGCATTCATCACCGACATGGGCGCGATGGTGACGTTGGAATTGCTTCCCTTGGCTGCCACGCAACGCTGGAAGAGTTCGAGCGAAAAGTCGGCGCTTGCCTTCTTAAACGCCTTTTGCTGCGCCTTTGTGGGCGTGGTCGCTGCCGAGAGAGCGGAAGCGGCATCGTCATCCGATGCGAACGCGGCTGATGTCGGCAGAGCTGCTGCGAGTCCGAGAACCAGAAGCAGCGAGATGGTAGATAGCGCTAATCCGCGCAGTGCCTTGGTTGTCATATAGGCCTCCCCTCAAAAACCTAAATCTAGTATAAAACAGGGTGGTGGGGAGGCATATACAGCGTCTGACGTAATTCTCGAGCCGAAGTACGCTGCCGGTTTTACGGCTATTGCCGATAGTATGACAGGAAGTCGGCGAGCTTCTTGGTGGCATCCTTCAGCACTTCGACGCGGGGGAGATAGACGACGCGGAAATGGTCGGGCTGCTTCCAGTTAAAGCCGGAGCCTTGCACGATGAGAATCTTCTTCTCTTTCAGCAAGTCGAGGGCAAACTGCTCGTCGTTGGTGATGTTGAACTTCTTCACATCGAGCTTCGGGAAGATGTAGAACGCCGCCTTCGGCTTCACGGCGCTGATGCCGGGAATGTCGTTGAGGGCGTTGTAGATGTATTCGCGCTGGTCGTAGACGCGTCCGCCGGGAACCAGGTAATCGTTTACGCTCTGGTGTCCCCAGAGGGCGGTCTGCACGATGGACTGTGCGGGCACATTGGAGCACAAGCGCATATTCGAGAGCATGTTGATGCCCTCGATGTAGTCCTTCGCGATGCGCTTGTTGCCCGAAAGCACCATCCAACCGATGCGGTAGCCGGCAATCATATGCGATTTCGACAGGCCGCTGAACGTGATGCAGAACAGGTCGGGCGCGAGCGAGGCGATCGAGATGTGCTCGGCCCCGTCCATCACCAGGCGGTCGTAGATCTCGTCCGAGAAGATGATGAGCTGGTGTTCGCGGGCAATCTCGACAATCTCCTGCAGCACCTCGCGCGGATACAGCGCGCCCGTGGGGTTGTTCGGGTTGATGATGACGATGGCCTTCGTGCGCGAGGTGACCTTCGAGCGGATATCGTCGATGTCCGGATACCATTCAGCCTGTTCATCGCACATATAGTGAACCACATGGCCGCCGGAAAGCGTCGCGCATGCGGTCCAGAGCGGGTAGTCGGGCGAGGGGATGAGGATTTCGTCGCCGTTGTCGAGCAACGCCTGCATGCACAGGTTGATGAGCTCGCTTGCGCCGTTGCCCGTGTAGATGTCGTCCATAGTCACATTGGGCAGGTGCTTGATCTGCGAGTACTGCATGATGGCCTTGCGAGCGCTGAACAGGCCCTTCGAGGCGGAATATCCCTCGCAGTCCGGTAGTTGGCGCGCCATGTCGTAGACGACTTCATCGGGAGTGCGGAAATCGAACGGAGCGGGGTTGCCGATGTTCAGTTTCAATACGTGAACACCTGCTTCCTCCATGCGGGCGGCCTCGTCG
>JAUNCA010000051.1:0-3797 GCA_030526775.1 Coriobacteriia bacterium
CTCCGTGAGGATATCATCCTCGCTGAATGTCGAGTTCAACACCATGTCGGACAAGAGCTCGAGCACATCGTCAAGCCGATCGTCGACGAACCGCGCGTAATAGCACGTGTACTCCTTGGAGGTAAACGCATTCGATTCTGCACCGAGCGCATCGAACGCCTCGGAAATATTGATGGCTGTGCGGGTGCTGGTGCCCTTGAACATCATGTGTTCCATGAAGTGCGTGAGCCCCGCCTGTTCGGCGGTTTCGTGACGGCTGCCCACGCGGTACCAGAACCCGAGCGTGATGCTGCGCACCCAGGGCATCGTCTCCGAGACGACGGTGGCCCCGTTATCGAGCACGGTTCTATCGAATGCCATGTCCCTCCTCATCCGAACGTAACCGCACCATGATATCCCAAAGCGCGCCTCGCGACGCGCTTTGGTTGAATTCTGCTTTGTTGGAGCCGTGCTTCGACGACTACGCTAGCCCCTGTTCATACGTAAGAGCTCGCCTCGGAATTGGCTGTCGATGGTGCGAATCCAGTACTCCACGAAGCTCTCGTCGCTGGAGAATGCATACCCGCGGGCCCGACGCTCGATGTACTCGAAAATGACAAGCGCATACATGCGCCGCAAGAACTCGCGGTACTCTTCGTCAAACCCGTTCCGCTCGAACAGCGGCTCGAACACCGGGGAAAGACGTTCGGTAAGGCTCCCGATTATTTCAAGGCGCAGATTCGGATAGTAATTCCTGGAATTGTATACAGCCAGATGGCAATCCCGATCCTTGTCAAAAGCGCGGAGTAGGCGGAAAAGCATCTCTTCGGTCGTCTCGCCTTCGCGGGTTTCCGCTATGGCCTCGTTGATGTCATAGACATACATCCATTTGATAAGGTCGTAAATGTCCTTGAAATGGTAATAGAAGGTCTGGCGGTTCAATCCGCAGGCATCCGTGATTTCCTTGATCGAAATACGGTCTATAGGCGAACTCTGCATGCACTCACGAAGCGCGTTTGCCATCGCCCTTTTCGTGTCTCCATTTTTCTTCATTCTCGGCCCCCCTCTAGTAAACCATTTAAAACATATCAAAACATGGGTTGTGCGTTCGCGAGAAAATGGAAATAAAGGACAGCCGCCCCGTATGAGGCGGCTGTTTCAATAGAAACGATTAAATTTACTAGGAATTCCGAATATATATATAATTCCTAGACTTAGTCGCGGCGGCGCGGCTTGCGGTGGCTGCTGCCATCCCCAGGACGGCGGGTCGGACGCTCGGAGCGCTCGCCACGCGGACGATCGCCACGCGGACCGCGGCTCTCACCAGCGGAGCCGGCCGGCGCCTCGGGCTTGTCAACGCGATCGAGGCTGATCTTGCCCTGATCGCTCACCTCAATGACCTCGACCTTAACGGAATCGCCGAGATTCAGCACGTCCTCGACCTTGCCCACGCGGCCGTTGGCCATGCGCGAGATGTGCAGGAGGCCGTCCTTGGTTGCGGTGAGTTTCACGAAAGCGCCGAAATCCTTGATGCCGACGACTTCGCCGTCATATACCTCGCCGACCTCGGGAACCTTCACGATATCGAGGATGGCCTGCTTGGCAGCTTCGCCACCCTTGCCCTCGACGGAGGCGATGCGGACGGTGCCGTCCTCTTCGACCTCGATCTTTGCGCCGGTCTCATCCTGCAGGCCGCGGATGACCTTGCCGCCGGTACCGATAACGTCGCGAATCTTGTCGATGGGAATCTTGATGGTCTCGATACGCGGCGCGTAATCGGAGAGCGTCTCACGCGGCGTGGAAATCTGCTCGAGCATGGCATTCAGGATGAAGGAACGGCCTTCCTTCGCCTGAGCGAGCGCGCGGCCGAGAATCTCGGTGGAAAGGCCCTTGGCCTTGTTGTCCATCTGCAGGGCGGTAATACCCTCGGTGGTGCCGGTTACCTTGAAGTCCATGTCGCCGAGGAAGTCCTCGAGGCCCTGGATGTCGGTGAGGATAACGACATCGTCGCCTTCCTTGATGAGGCCCATGGCAACGCCGGAAACCGGGCGCTTGATGGGCACGCCGGCATCCATGAGAGCCAGGGTGGAACCGCAGGTGGAAGCCATGGAGCTGGAGCCATTGGACTCGAGTACCTCGGACACCACGCGGATGGCGTACGGGAATTCATCCTCGGACGGCAGCATCGGCTCGAGAGCGCGGCTCGCCAGGGCGCCGTGGCCGACCTCGCGACGCTTCGGGGCGCCCATGCGGCCGACCTCGCCGGTGCAGTACGGCGGGAAGTTGTACTGGTGCATGTAGCGCTTGCCCTCGGTGGGGTCGATGGTGTCCAGGCGCTGCCACTCGGAGAGCATGCCGAGCGTGCAGACGGAAAGCACCTGGGTCTGGCCACGCTGGAACAGGCCGGAACCATGGACGCGCGGCAGATAGCCGGGCTTGATGTACAGCGGACGGACTTCATCCGGACGGCGGCCGTCGGCGCGCTCGCCGGTCTCGATGACCATACGGCGCATGGCATGCTTCTCGAGCGCCTTGCAGGCGGCGGCGATATCGCTCGCCCATGCAGCGCGCTCCTCTTCGGTGAAGTCGTTCTCCTTGATGGAATCCTTCAGAGCTTCGACCTTGGCCATGCGGTTGAGCTTGTCCGCATCCTTCAGGGCAGCGGACATCTCGTCGAAGTGGGCATCGACACGCTCGGCGATGGAGGGGTCTGCCACGTGGACGGGCCACTCGACCGGGGTGATTTCGCACTTGTCGAGGAAGGCCTGCTGCTTCTCGCAGAAGGCGCGGATGGCCTCCTGGCCGAATTCCATGGCGGCGAGCATGTCATCTTCGGAAATCTCGTTGGCTCCGGCTTCAACCATGCTGATGAAGTCGGGACCGCCGGCGATGGTGAGCTCGAGGTCGGAAGCCTCCTGCTCGTCATAAGTCGGGTTGACGATGAACTCGTGGGTCTCGGGGTCACGCGCGATCTTCACGCAGGCAACCGGGCCCTCGAACGGGGCGCTGGCCAGCATGAGCGCGGCGCTCGCGCCGCCGACGCAGATGCAGTCGGGCTGGTTCTCGCCGTCGACGACGAAAGTCGTGGCGACGACGTGCACTTCCTGCTTGAAGCCATCGGCGAAACCCGGGCGAATCGGGCGGTCGATCATACGAGCCGTAAGCGTGCCCTTGTCGGAGGCCTTGCCCTCACGCTTCAGGTAGCCACCCGGAATGCGGCCGACGGCGTACATCTTCTCCATGTAATCAACGGTCAGCGGGAAGAAGTCATAGTCCTTCTGCTCCTTGGAGATGACAGCCGTGACGAGAATCTGGGTTTCGCCCTGCGTCACGAGGACGGCGCCGCTCGCCTGCTTGGCCAGCTCGCCGGTCTCGAAACGGTACTGCTTGCCGTACAGCTCGAAACTTTCAACGATCTTGTTCAATTCTTTCTCTTTCTCTCTCCCCCACGCCGTATTGCGAAGGGCTTCTTCGACGGCCGGCCCTTCCGGCCATCGCGAGCAACATTGCACCGTGCAATGCCGACCGCTTGGATGGGTCAAAGAAAACCCTCATGACTGACCCATCTCGTACGCTACAACAAAAGCCCCGCCGAAGCGGGGCCGGTTGCGCTTGACTAGATGTTGTCGCGGATGCCCAGCTTTGCGATGAGGGCACGGTACTCGTCGATGTCGCGGTCCTTGATGTAGACGAGCAGACGACGACGCTTACCGATGAGCTTCAGGAGGCCGGTGCGGGTGTGGAAGTCCTTCTTGTGCACCTTCAGGTGCTCGGTGAGGTTGCGGATGCGCTCGGTCAGGATTGCAACCTGAACCTCG
>JAUNCA010000051.1:3832-13262 GCA_030526775.1 Coriobacteriia bacterium
TACCGGAATCGTTCGGGTCCTTGCCGAACTCCGCCATCAACTCGGCCACACGCTCTTTGGACGCGCTTCTACGATCAGCCATGATTTCACCTATCTTTCTCTTCTCTTCCTTCCCGCCGAGCGTGGAACTGGTGACAATCCAAGCTAAGCGGAAAGTGCTTGAAAACATAACCGTGAAAATATATCCGTTCTTGCAAATATCGGCAATGACCTCTATGATTTGCACACTTTTAGGAGGAAACGACATGTACAACTACATTCCCGAGCGCGTATGCTCTCGGGCCATTCAAGTGGAACTGGACGCGGACGACCGCGTGAAGAACGTGAAATTCATCGGCGGGTGCGAGGGCAACCTGAAAGCCGTGGGCAAGCTCGTCAAGGGCATGTCCGTCGATGAGGTGGCCGAGGTGCTGGAAGGCAACGATTGCAACGGCCGCGGCACGAGCTGTGCCGATCAGATGGTGAAAGCGCTGCGCGCCGCTCAGGAAGCGGGGAAATAGCGCGCTAACGGGCGCCGCCCGCGAATTCAGCCATGACGAACGCGAGGCTTCTGAGCTCCCCGATATGCTCCCGTATCCACGCCTGGGCAAACCCCATGAGGTCACGTGGCGACGGTGGAAGGTTCTCTTCGTTGGTAATTTGCTCGAACGTGGAGTAAATGAGCCAATTCACCCAACCAATGGTCGCAGCCGGCAACACGACCGCTTCTTGGCGAGAGGCGCAATCGAGGCACAAAACGCCGCCCGCCGCATGCGAAACCCATGCCGGATACTCGCGGCTCCCGCGCTCCCGTCCGCACTCGGCGCAGGTGTCGAGGCTCGGACGAAAGCCTAAAACGCTCGACGCCTTCAGCAGAAATGCGGTCATGACCAGCGGAACACGCTCCTCACTGGCTCGCTCGAGCGCATCGAGGGCAACGCGGGTCATGGCGAAGAGATGCGCCACGGGAAGCTCGTCTTGCGTGGCGATGGCCAAGAGTTCCACCATCGGCGCCGCGCAAATACTCCGGGCGTACTCGAAGCGCAGCTTCTCATGCGCGTTTACCAAACGCGCTTCCTTCACGATATCAAGCGAGCGTCCTTCAACGAGCAGCACATCGGATTCGGCATAGAGCTCCAGTCGCGACGCAAATGAGCCTGAGGGTTTCAGCGCGCCCTTCGCGACCGCACGCACCTGGCGGCCGTCTTCCGCAAGCATCGTTACCACGAGGTCGGCTTCGCGCAAGCGCGTTTTGCGCAAGACGATGACACGTTCGGAATACGTGCGGCTGGCCATCTCGCGTCCCGCCTAGTTGCCCTCGCCGTACCCGAATCGTTTTATCTGGTTGAGGTCGCGCCGCCAGTTCTTGCGCACCTTCACCCGCAAATCGAGGTATACGCGTTCGCCGAGCAACTGCTCGAGGTCCTCGCGCGCCTCGCGGCCGATGCGGCTGATGCCGCGTCCACCCTTGCCGATGATGATGCCCTTCTGGCTGTCGTGCTCGACGTAGATCATCGCGAAAATGCGGTACAGGCGCTTCTTGCGGTCGTACTCGAGTTCCTCGCATTGCACGCCAACCGCATGCGGCACCTCGTCATACGCATGGTAGAGAATCTTCTCGCGGATGAATTCCGCCACCATAACCTCGAGCGGCTGGTCGGTGTCCATGTCCTCGGGGAACCATCGCGGACCTTCCGGCAGCAGCGCGCAAACCTCGTCGATGAATTCGGCTACCCCTTCGCCCGTTTTCGCGGACAGGGGGCATATGGCATCCCAATCGGCCTTCTCGCGCGCCGCCTCGAGCTGCACCTGGAGCGTCTCTTCGTCGACCTTATCGGTCTTGGAAACCACGAGCACCTTGTTGGCATGCGATTTCGCAACCTGGTTCAGCACCCATTCGTCACCGCGACCGAACGGCATGCTCGCATCGAGCAGGAACGCGACGACATCGACGTCCTCCATTCCCTTTATCGCGCTTTCGTTGAGCTCCTCGCCCAACGCATCCTGGGGTTTGTGCACACCCGGGGTGTCGACGATGATGAGCTGGGCATCTGGGCGGTTATAGATGCCCCGGAAGCGATGGCGCGTTGTTTGCGCGGTGCTCGACGTAATGGCGATCTTCTTGCCCATAATGGCGTTGAGCAGCGTGGATTTGCCCACGTTGGGACGCCCGACCAGCGTGAGGAACCCGGAGTGCAGCTCCGCTTGCTGCAACCCCACACCATCGGCCATGTCGGAATGCTCCGCGAAGAACGCGTTGATGAGATCCTCTCCCGAGAGCTCTTCTTTCATGTCGTTATGCTCCTATTCCAAACAAGGCGAGAATCTTCGGGAGGAAGATCATGATGCCCACTGCGAGGCTGCCGAGCGCAAATAGCAATACGGCACCGGCCGCCTGGTCTTTCGCCGCCTTAGCATCGGGATGCCTGTCGGGCATCGCGAGGTCCACGGTATGCTCGATGGCCGTGTTGATGCATTCCCCGCCCAAAACCAGACCGCAGCAAATGAAGATGGCGAGCCATTCGACCTCGGAAATCTGGAATACCAGACCGAGCACTATGGCCAGTACGCCGCCCGCCGCCTGGATGCGAATGTTATGGCCTTCTTTGAACGTGGCGATAATGCCCTCGAAGGCATAACGGAATGATGATTCTACGGTATAGCGTGGTTTCATGCGCGTGCAGCTTCCCATTGGGCCAGCAAGTCGTCTTCAAGCGGCTCCATGATGGCAGCGTCCTCGTCGGTGACATGATCGTAGCCGCACAGATGCAGCAGGCCGTGGATCGTCAGGATGGTGATCTCGCGCTCGAACGTGGTGCCGTAGATGGCCGTCTGGCGCTCGGCGACGTCAACCGCGATCACGATGTCGCCCAGCTCGTATACCGGTTCTTCGCCCATCGCGAAGGCCTCTTC
The DNA here is from genome assembly GCA_030526775.1 of Coriobacteriia bacterium. Classification (GTDB taxonomy): domain Bacteria; phylum Actinomycetota; class Coriobacteriia; order Coriobacteriales; family Eggerthellaceae; genus UMGS1519. The sequence continues at coordinate 6,725 of JAUNCA010000051.1, forward strand.
GGGCATCGGCTCGTTATCGCACTCGAAGCTCAAGACGTCGGTGGGGCCGGCTTTTCCGCGATATTGCTCGTTCAACTGGGCGATTTCTTCGTCATCGACAAACGAGATGGAAACCTCCGTGTTTTCGGGCTTGCCGACTTTCGTCAGAATGAACGTAGCAAGTTCCTCGAGCGGCAGCGGCTCAATGTCCTCCGGCCGATACGATGCGTCAATCAATACTTCCATTGCCTCGGTCCTTTCAGAGCTCCGCCTTGGCATATGCTTCGACTATTTTAGCAACCAACGAGTTGCGCACCACGTCTACTTCGCCGAAGCGACAAAACGCGATATCGTCCACTTCGCCGAGGATATCCTGGATTCCCTTGAGCCCGGATACGCCGCGGGGAAGGTCGAGCTGCGTATCATCGCCGGTCACGACCATTTTCGAGCGGAATCCCAAGCGCGTGAGGAAGAGCTTCATCTGCCCTGGCGTGGTGTTTTGCGCCTCGTCCAGGATGAGGAAGCTGTCGTTGAACGTGCGCCCGCGCATGAACGCGAGCGGAGCAACCTCGATGACCCCGCTCTCCAGCAGCTCATCTGCCTGTTCGCGCTCCATCATGTCGTACAGCGCATCGAACAGCGGGCGGATGTACGGGTCGATCTTCTCCTCGAGCGTGCCCGGGAGGAATCCGAGGTTCTCACCTGCCTCAACCACGGGACGCGTGAATACGAGACGCCGCACCTCCTTGTTACGAAGGGCCGCGATAGCGCAGGCCATAGCCAAGTAGGTCTTGCCGGTGCCGGCGGGGCCCACGCCGAAGGTGATGGTGTTCGCGCGGATGGCATCGACATATCGTTTCTGGCCGAGCGTTTTCGGCCGCACCGAACGCCCATGTGCGGTAAGGACGACATCGTTGTTGAACGGGTTCTCGTAGCGCCCTTCACCCTTGATGTGCCCGATGGCGCTGCGCACGGCATGGATATCCGACGGATGTCCCGCGAGCACATGGTCGATGAGGTCCGAGAACAGCTTCGCCAGCGCATCGACTTCCGCGGCGTTACCGCTGATGGTGATGCGCTCGCCCCGCAAGGTCACGGATGCGTCGAATGAATCCTCGATGAGGTGCGCAATCTTGCTCCCCGGCCCCACGAGGTCGACCATGTCCACGCCATGGGGAATATCCAACGTGATGTTTGCCTGCTCGCTCATACGACGAAAGCACCATCCCTTCCCAATTCTTCCAAGCGCACCCGCGCCAACTCCCCCACAGCCGGCGCTGCCGAAACCCATCGTACCGGATGATACGATTCCGTGGTTCCCTGCCCCACACGCTCGACGAGCACAAGCTCCTCCGAGCCGAACCGGCGCTGGGCATCCACGCGCCCGAGCTCGAGCCCAAGCTCCTGCAATTCGCGTGACCGCTTGGCAACGACCTCCGCAACCACCTGATCGCTTCGTTCAGCCGCCGGCGTTCCTTCCCTCCGCGAATACCGGAATACATGAATCTTCGAGAACGCAGAAGCGCGCGCGACGCTGAGCGTCTCGGCAAAATCTTCGTCAGTCTCCCCCGGGAATCCGACGATGATATCGGTCGACAGGGAGATCGTCGGCATGGCTTCACGCAGTTTCTTCACGAGCGCGAGGAAGTACGCCGCATCGTAGGGCCGCGCCATTTCGGCCAGCACCCGGGAACTCCCCGACTGCAAGGGCAGGTGAAGGTGCCGGCAAATCCGCCCGTCGGACACTGCCATCAACGCGATGAGCTCATCCGAAACATCGAGCGGCTCCACCGACCCGATCCGGAACCGCGCTTCAGGACAGGCCTCGAGCAAAGCCTTCAGCAAGTCCGCGAGCGTGCGCCCGCCATCGTCATACGCCCCCAGGTTAATCCCGGTTAGCACAAGCTCCCGCACCCCCGCAAGCGCATGCGCCCGCGCCTCGGCGACAACCTGTTCGAACGGCACCGACCAAGACTCCCCCCGCGCCACATGCACGATGCAGTACGTACAAGCATTGTTGCACCCATCCTGCACCTTAATCCCCACGCGCGTCCGGAATCCCATTCCAGTCCTCAACGCCACATCATGTTCTTTAAAAGCGAGTGTGTTATCGTCCCCAGGGCCCCCGGGCGGGAGGGTCCCATTGTGGGTTTCAAGCAGTTCCCACGCCTTCGTGGCGATTTCGGGCTTAGCCACCACATGCACCCGAGCATCCAGCTCTTCAAACCATTCAGGATTCATCACAGCCGCGCACCCGGTAACCAGCAACTGCGCCGAGGGATTATTCCGCAGCGCCGCCCGCACCGCCTTGCGCGTCTTCTTATCCGCCTCGGCTGTGACAGTGCATGTGTTCACGATGACGATATCGGCATCCGCATCGTGCGTCATGCATGCACCTTGCCCGATGAGCTGCGCCGATGCCGCATCGACCTCGACGCGGTTCACCTTGCAACCGATGTTCACAACCTTGAATTGCATGCGCCGCGCCTAGCGTAGCCCACCAAGGGCGGAGATAAGCAGCGCCGGCGCGATGAGGCTCGCGGTCTCGACACGCAAGATAGCCGGGCCAAGGCTCACGGTTGCAAGCACAGGGTTGCTCGACCCGATGAGGGCCATCTCGGCATCGGTGAGCCCGCCGCGCGGGCCAATGACGAGCGCGATATCGCATTCCCCGCGCTGCGCGAGCCCAAGGCGCGATACGGCTTCATCCATGGATTGCAGCGTCTCGCCCTCCCAGCACACGACAACCGCATCGAAACCGGCAAGAGTCTCGCACGTCTGCTCGAGCGTCTCGATGAAGCCAACGTCCGGGGCTTTCTGAAGGCCGGCATGACGCGCGGAGTATTGCGCCAGGTATTGCCAACGAGCCTGCAGCTCCTCGGCCCGTTGCGGGGTCACCGACGGGCTGAATGTGGAGCGATACGGCAGGATTCCGGCAATTCCCAGCTCAGAGACCTGACGGAAAATGGTGTCCATAGCCTCTTCGTTCGAGAGTCCCTGCACCAAGTGCACGCGCGGACGACCTGCAGCGCCGCCCGAGCGCGCAGCAATGCGCACGCGCAGCCCCTCTTCGCCCGCTTCGACCACCTCGCAAGGGAAATAATCCTGCGCGGCATCGACGACGGCGACCGAATCGCCGGCACGGACGCCTTGCGCGAGGACGGCGGCCACGGTGGCGGCATCGAGCTTCAGGGCAAACACCTCTTCCAGCTCGTGCGCGATAACCTGCGTCTCCAGGTAAATCGTCTGTCCTGGCATCAATCGCTCCTAGTTGAACGCGTCGCGCAGCTTCTGCCACGCGGGACGCTCAGGACTCACCGAATCGCCCATCTCCTTGGCCAGGCGCTCGAGCGCCTCGCGCTGCTTGCGCTTGAGCTTCTTCGGCACCGTCACGGTAACGTGCACATACAAATCGCCGCGCGCAGTGCTGCGCAGCTTCGGCATGCCCTTCTCCTTTACGCGGATAACCTGGTCGTTCTGGCAGCCCTCGGGAATCTTCACCATGACTTCCTCGTCGGGCAGGATGCCCTTGAGGTAAATCTGCGCGCCAAGCGCGGCCTGGAACATCGACACGTTCACGCGTGCATGCAGGTCGGCATCGTCACGCTCGAAAAGCTCGTGCTGCTCGACGCGGATCGACACGATGAGGTCACCGGCTTGGGCGCCGTTCATGCCCGCTTCGCCGTATCCTCGCACCCGCAGTTGCTGGCCATCGCGTACGCCGGCGGGAACCTCCACCGTCAGGCGCTGGCGGTCGGGAACACGGCCCTGGCCATCGCATTCCGTGCACGGGTTGCTCTGGCTCTTGCCGGTGCCGCCGCACTTCGTGCAGGTGCTGGCCGATTGCATGGCACCGAGGAAGGTTTGCTGCACGGTCACGACGCGGCCGCTGCCATGGCATTCGGGGCATTCGATCTCGTGCCCGCCGGGGCCGAGGCCGGAACCTTCGCACTCTTCGCAGGTCGACAGGCGGTCGTACACGATCTCGCGCTTCACGCCCGTCGCGGCTTCCTCCAAGGTGATGCGCATGGAGCGTCCCATATCGCGCCCTTCGCGGCGCACCGGACCGCCGCCGCGCGAGGCACCGCCGCCGAAAAATGAGCTGAAGATATCGCCCATGCCGAAGCCGCCGCCGAACAGGTCGTCGAAGTCCACGTACTGCGGGCCGCCCGAAGCGCCGGGAATCGTGCCGAACCGGTCGTACTGCGCGCGTTTCTGCGGGTCGGAAAGCACATCGTATGCCTCGTTGAGCTCCTTGAACTTCTCCTCGGCATCGGGTTCCTTGTTCACATCGGGGTGAAGATGGCGGGCCTTGCTGCGGAACGCCTTCTTAATCTCGTCGTCGGTTGCGTTCTTGGAAACGCCCAGAACCTCGTACAGGTCCTTGTTTGCCATGCTGATGCTAGCCTTTCTTTTCGTATGCTAAATCTCGTCGAGCGTATGCCGCGCGGCCTGCACAGCCCTCAACGCCCGTTCATAGTCCATGCGGGTCGGGCCGATAACCGCGATGATGCCCGCATCGCTTCCCCGCCCGAACTGGGTTGCCACGACCGAAACGTTGCCGAGCGACTCGTCGCGGTTCTCGTGGCCGATGCGCACGACCGGTCCATCCTCGCCTGCAGTGTTGTTGATGTATCCCAGCAGCGAATCATCCTCGATCATCCGCAAGAGCGGGACGAGCACGATGGAATTCTGAAATTCCGGCTGCTGCATCAGCGTGGAAAGCCCGATGCTGCGAAGCGGAAGTGCCGCCGCCCGTGCGGGCAGGACGATAGACAGGCACGCGGTTATCTCCGTGAGCATCGCCGAGGTACGGTCGAGCAGCTCATCGAGCTCGCGCGCGCTCTCACGCATTCTGCGCATCGCCTCGGCGGTGGCAGGATCCTCATCGAGGTCCGCCTGCGCCAATAGCGCATCGACAAAGCTGCGGTAGCCGGAATCGGTGGGAATACGTCCTGCCGAGGTATGCGGCTGCTGTATGTAGCCGCGTTCCTCAAGCGCGCACAAGTCGTTGCGCACCGTAGCCGAGCTCACGCCCAGCGGATACCCTTCCACCAACGCCTTCGACGCTACGGGGAGCGCATGCGCCACATATTCATGGATAAGCGCGGCAAGAACCCGCTGCCTCCTATCGGTGAGCATCGCCCCTCCTTCCCTTGTCCTCGTGCGCTGCAACCCGAACATTCTAGCAGTCTGTGAAGGCGAGTGCTTACTTCCACCGAAAAGCCACTGAGCCCCGGCATTTCACCTGCATATCGGGTTTGCTCAGGTATTATGTACTCGAGCTAAAAGGAGGAGCCATGAACTGCCCGCAATGCAATTCACCTGTAGAGCCGAGCGCCCGTTTCTGCGAGAACTGCGGAACCCCCGTGTCTCTGCCCACAACGGCAGAAGCCCAACCGGTTTCCCAGAATCCCTATGAGACCGCGACGACATCAACCGACGCGGGTTACGCCGTCCAACCCCCGAACGCTCCCATAACCCCGCCGCCTTCCCCATTCGAGAGCACGAGCACAGCGGGCAAGCATGCCACCCAAATTCTTCCCGATATGGACGAGGCTTTGACCTTCACCCAGGTGAAGCAGGCCGCCGCAGCATCCGCGGCAATTGCCGTCGACACCGCAAAAGAAGAATTCGCCGCGGGAGCCGATCGGGTGCACCAGGCAACGTCATGGAACGCCGACCCGTACGCGGCAGCTGTTGACGCCACCGGGGGATATTCATCGTATGCACCCCCGCAAGCTGCGCCCGTCGCAAGCTCCATCCCGCCGGCATCGGGAACGGCATACGCGCAACCGGTCTACGCCGAGCCTTCAAACTATGCCGAGAACACGTATTACGACACGGCATACCAGACGTATGCGCAGCCCGCAGCCCCCTATGGCCTCGATAACGCCGCCAGCGCCACCGGTTTCGGGCTTGCCATCACAAGTCTCGTCTTGGGTATCTGCGGCTTGCTGAGCTTCGGCATCGTGGTGTTTTTCGGAGTCATCGGCATCGTGTTGGGCATCATCGCGCTTGTGTTGCGCAGCGGATACGCAAAGAAGGGGCTCTACGACAGCCACGCGGGATCGACCTTAGGGCTCGCCGTCGCCGGCATCATCACGAACTTTCTCGCTATCTTGATGTTCTGCTTGCTGCTGTACATCGGGCTGACGGTCGCCGAAGAAGAGGGATACGACACCAGCGTTTACGACAGCACGTCTATCGAGCAGATCCTCGGAGAAGACGCCTAACCACGAATGATGAATTGCCCCCGCGGTAAATCATCATCTTGCCGCAAATGATGAAAAACACCCGCGGTAAATCATCATGCTATGGGGCGAGCTCGAGGAGCGCGCCGTAGAGCTCGTTGCCGAGCAGCCAGCCACGCTTGCTGGGGATGTACCTGCCGTTTTCATGAATGACCAGGCCCCGCGCCTGCAGGTCGGCATATGCTTCCACCACGCCTTCGAGAACCTCGGATGCCGCTTCGACTTGCGCATCCGATATACCTTGCGTCATGCGCATGCCCAGCATCAAGCCTTCCGCTACCATCTGGCGTCCGTCCAAACGTTCC
>JAUNCA010000189.1 GCA_030526775.1 Coriobacteriia bacterium
GAAAACGATGGGGCTGGTTGTGGTTTTACGCTGCAATCGGCCCTAATTCTTGTGACCTATACGCAGAAGCAAGAACTGCGCCCGCGAACTATTCAATCCTTGAATAAGCTACAGAGCCTATCTGTATCAATGATGTGGGCTTTTGCCTTTAAACTTAACCTATCTAATCAGTGCGTTTTGATGGCGCGCTTGCGCCGAGAAGGAGGTGATGGCTCGAAATGAAGGCGGTTAAATGGCTGGATGAGCACTTCGAGGAAGCAATTATTATTTTCCTCCTCGCGGTTATCTCCATCGTTGAGTTAATGCAGGTTATTTGCCGCAACGTTCCGGGTATTCCTGCACTGTCTTGGGCCGAAGAGATGGCTCGTTACGCATGGATCGTTACCGTGTTCATCTCCTTGCCGTTCACGATCCGCACGAGCACTACGCTGAGGGTCACGGCGCTCGTCGAGGCTTTCCCCTGGAAGCTGACGAACATCATGAACATCATCGTGGACATCGTGACGGCTATCGTGCTGGGCATCATGGCATGGACGACCATCACGGTAATCGGGCAGGTGCAAGCAGGTGGATCGGTTTCACCCGCCATGCAGATACCGATGTGGATTCTGTACGTCATCATCTTCATCGGCTTTGCTGGCGGTGCGCTGCGCGCTATCCAGATGTGCGTCATCCATATTAAGAACATCAACGTGAAGCCGGTGAACTCCGTCGAGGCCGCTGCTGCCGACGAGCTGTCTGCTGCGGACATCGATCTTGCTGCTCCCGAGACTGAAGTGGAGAAGCAGACCATCGATGAGGCCATCGAGCATGCGTGGACCGACAACGGAAGGGGTGAGGCGTAATGCCAGCAGTACTCGTATTCGCCGTATTCCTCATTACGCTCGCCTTCTCGGTGCCCATCGGCATCGCCATGGTGTGCGGCGCGCTCAGCCCCATCCTGTTCGCGGGTTCGGGTGGTAACCTCACGCAGCTCGTGACGAACTCCTTCTCGGGTGCGAACTCCACGCCCATCTTGGCCGTTCCGCTGTTCATCTTCGGCGGCATCATCATGGCCGAGGGTGGCATTTCCAAGAAGCTCTTCGGCTTCTTCGCGTACTTCGTTGGCCGTTTCTCCGGCGGCGTTCCGTGCGCAGTTGTTCTTACCTGCCTGTTCTACGGTGCCATTTCCGGTTCCGGCCCTGCCACCACGGCAGCCGTCGGCGCCATGTGCGTGCCGTTCATGGTAAGCCTCGGATATGAGCGGAAGTGGTCGGCAGGTATGATTGCCGTCGCCGGCGGCCTGGGTGTTATCATCCCGCCGTCGATCCCGTTCGTTCTGTATTCGCTGGCTACCGGCGTTTCCACAGGCGCCCTGTTCCTGGCCGGTATCCTTCCGGGCCTGCTCATCGGCTTGGCGCTCATGATTTACGCGGTTATCTACTGCATGCGCTCCGGTGAGGATAAGGCCCTCATCAAGGAGGCAATGGACGAGCTGGCCTCTAACGGTTTCGGTCATCTGTTCCTCGACAGCCTGCCCGCGCTGCTCTGCCCGCTCATCGTTCTCGGCGGCATCTACGCTGGCTTCGTCACCCCGACCGAGGCTGCCTGCATCAGCGTGTTCTACGCGCTCATCGTCGCCTTGTTCATCTATCGCACCATTTCGATCAAGGACATCATTCCCATCATGTCCACCGCATGCCGCACCTATGGCGGCCTGGCATTCGTGCTTGCGTTCGCCGTGGCGTTCGGTCGCGTGCTGAGCCTCACCGGTGCTTCTGCGGCCATCACGAACTTCATCACGTCGACCTTCGGCAGCCTTATTCCTGCCGTTACGTTCTGCGCGGTGCTGTTCCTCATCCTGGGTATGGTTATGGACACGGGCCCGGCCATCATCATCTTGGCCCCCATCCTGCTGCCCGCCATGCAGGCGATGGGCATGAACGAAGTGCACTTCGGCGTCGTGCTGGTGTGCTGCCTCGCCATCGGCCTGGCCACCCCGCCCTATGGATTAAACCTATTCGTAATCGGCAACATAGTTCAAGAGAAAGCGATGGATGTCGCGAGGCGCGCCCTTCCGTTCATCGCGGCATTCTTCATCGTGCTGGTTATGGTCACCTACATCCCCGGCATCTCCCTGCTCTTGCTGGGGCAAGCGTAACAGTTTCATTACGGCGTGCTCTCTAATCTGCAGAGTTGTCCGGTTGGAGAGCACGATAGGCTACATTAAAATTGGGAATTACCGGTAAGGAGCCGGTGAGAAAAAGGAGAGGAGTTTCAATGAAACAGCAAGCAACGAAGAAGCGTCTTCTGATGCTGCTCGTCGCCACCATGGCGATGGTCTTCGCGCTCGGCCTGACCGCATGCGGCGGTGGCGGTTCGAGCAGCAGCAGCGCCTCCGGCGGCGGCGATGCTCCGAGCGGCGACGTCATCACGCTGATCAGCTCTGACAGCACGTCCCCGGGCTCTGCCGGTAACAAGTGGCAGCTCGCCTTCAAGGACAAGCTCGAGGCCGTTTCCGGCGGCACCATGGTTGTCGATTACCACGGCAACGGTGAGCTCGGCGGCGACGCCGACACCCAGACCCAGCTTCAGGCTAACGACATCCAGATCGACGTGACCCAGCCGGCCACCCTGGTGTCCTTCGTGCCTGGCTTCGCGGTGTTCGATGCCCACATGGTCTTCGCCACCTCGAGCCCCGAGGCCAACGACGTGGTCCTGAATGGCGACAACCCGTTCACCCAGGGCCTCCAGGCATCCGCTGAGGAGAACAACATGCACATCCTCGGTTGGCTGCAGAATGGCACCTTCCGTCAGGTGACCTCCAACAAGGAAATCCGCACTCTGGACGACTTCAAGGGCTTCCAGATCCGCACCATGGAGAACAACAACCACATGGCATTCTGGAAGGCGCTTGGCGCCGACCCGACCCCGCTCGCATGGGCTGAGGTTTACATCTCCCTGCAGAACGGTACCGTTGAGGGCCAGGAGAACGCTACCGACACCTCCGTTGGCAACAGCCTCCAGGAAGTTCAGAAGTACTGCTGCCTCACCAACCACGTGCTGTACAGCAACGTCATGGTTGTCTCCAAGGGCTGCTGGGATTCCCTGACCGACGAGCAGAAGGGCTTCCTCGAGGAGGCCTGCAAGCAGGCAACCGCCGAGATCGCTCCGACCCTGGGCCAGCTTGACCAGGATTCCCGCAAGGTCATGACCGATGCCGGCATGGAGATCATCGAGTTCGGTGACGACTTCTTCAACGCCGTCCAGGACAACGCTGACGTTCAGAAGCTGAACGAGAGCATCGACGAGCAGTCCGGTGGCCTGCTCACCCTCCTCAAGGAAGAGATTGAGAAGGCAAACAAGTAAGTAACTTACTTGGAGCATTAAACGCTCATTGATAGCGGGGCTGGGTAACCGGCCCCGCTTTCTTTTCACAGACATGGGACAAAAAGACCTGGTCTGTTTGTCTCATGTGGGACAAAAAGACCGGGCGGGTTCAGGTGGTCAACGCACCTTCCTCCACTTTCCGCAGGTACTCCGA
>JAUNCA010000052.1 GCA_030526775.1 Coriobacteriia bacterium
GAACTCGAAGAGATACCTGTTACCGAGGCGATGGAACGAGCTTTCGGCGTTCGTCCGACTAAAGCTGTGCTCGGGCTGGATTTGGTTTGCGTATTCGATGCCGAGGAGCAGGTTCGGTCGATGAAGCCGAATCAGGAGCTTCTGATGCACATCGAAGGCCGTATCCAGAATGCCACCGCGCGGGGAGAAGAAACCGATTGCGTCTCTCGGAGCTTCTGCCCGAAATTGGCGATTGCCGAGGATCCGGTCTGCGGTTCTGCGCATTGTCAGATTGCAGATTATTGGTCGCGCGAGTTGGGCAAGAGGCGAATCTACGCCTATCAGGCATCAAGGCGAGGCGGGTATCTGCATTGCGAGATGCGGGATGGCGGCAGAATTGCGATACGTGGCGAAGTGGCGCTTGTCGCGGTGTCGGAAATCGTTGCAGAGCTTCCCTGATGCCCAGGTTGCATGGAGTGAGTTCAGGTTCGGTTGTGCCAACGCACGGAGCTTTCCAGCTTTCAGGGAAGCTTCCCGATTTCCAGGGTTAACACGCCCTTGCGGCAGGTGTCGCAGCACGCACCGCATTGCATGCATTCAGAATGCGTGATGGCGCCGGATTCCAGGAGCGTGCTCACGGGAAGGCTCATGGGGCAGGCCTTCTCGCATGAACCGCATGAGACGCATTTTGCAGGGTCGGCCGCGACGTGCAGCTGTGGGACGTGGGCGGCTGCGCCCAGCTTCTCCCCGATGATCATGAACGGGGCCATCCAGCAAATGCAGTGGCACATCGCGCGCCTGCCCAGGAACAGGTTGGGGATGAAGAACAGCGCGACGATAATCAGGTAGATGGCGAGTGCCCCGAGCGAAGTTACCGAGAAACCGTGGTCGATGTGGAACAGCGGATCGATGGTAGCCACGCCCCCGGCAACGACGAAGCCCGTGACGATGGAGACGACCCACGGAGTCCAGATAGCCCACTTCACCAGCAGGCCTTTGCCGAGCTTGCTGGGTTTTCCGACCGCTTGCGATTCCAGTTCCTGCAAACCCCCTGCCGGGCACACCCACCCGCAGAACGCTCGGCGCAGGAAGATGGCGCTTACCAGCTGCAACGTGAAAGCGACGGCGCTGCCGGCAATCACACCCTGGAACGCTCCCCACACGATGAGGTAGGGCGAGAAGTAGAATATGGTGACGGGGAACAACGCAAACGATGCGAGCAGGATTCCCGTGCGAATGCGTTGCCGTTTCATTGCGCGCTCCTTCCCGGTTTCCCGCCAACCGCGATGGCGAACGCCCTGAAGGCGGCGTCGATGCGGCCGGCGATTTCCTCGTCGGATAGCTCCGCTCCCGCGCAAAGCACGACGGCCAATCCGTGCGTGTACACGACCATGTTCAGGTAAAGTTCGTGGGCGGCCTCTTCGCTGAGATGCCCTAGCTCCATGATGCATTCCTCGACGCCAGGCTGCGTAACGGAGGCGTATAGCTCTTCCAGGCTATGCGTGCCGAGGTAGGGCGACAGATACAGGAAAGTGAAGAGTTGGGGCTCTTCTTGCGCGAGTCGCAGATGCGCGAGGCCGTTCGACTCGAACAGATTCGCACCGTTGTGCGCGTGCTCGGCGTTGTAGCGGGTAACCCAGGCGCGCGCGTGTTCGTAGAGCGCCTGCATGAGCCCTTCCATATCGCCGAACAGGCTGTAGATGGGCTGGACCGAACACCCCGCATGCTGCGCGACGACGCGTGCGCTCAAGGCATCGTATCCGCGTTCGCGCACGATTGCCAAAGCTGCATCGAGGACGCTTTCCCGGTCGAATCTTTGCGCTGGCATATTTCCTCCTTCAATATTACGCATGTAATATAACATATGTAATATGGAGAGGGAAAGGGTCTTTTTGCACGAGCAATAGCATTATTTCCCGCGATGCTTCTGCTTGCGCTTTTGCTGGCGGAGCTCGAACTGCTGCCGCTTTTCTTGTTCGCGCTGCTCGCGTTGCTCCGCTTTGCGTTGCTGCGCCAGCGTTTCCCGCTCTTCCGAAAGCGCCTGCTGCGCCTTGGTGGATGGTCCGCGCTGCGCGAGCTCCTTGGCGGCCTCGCGTTGCCGGCGTTTGGGATTGCGCGCTATCGATGGGGCGCTTTCCCGCGCAATCGGTTCGGTGAAACGCAGGCTGTTCCACCGTTTGCAAATGAACTGCGAAATTTCCTCGTTTGACGGCTCGGCACCGAACACAATCCGGCATGCGCTGAGCTTGCCGCCCTCGGTGCGCTCGAACATCCCCACCCAAAATTGGCCGTCGTGATATACGGTCAGGATGGAGGATACCCTGATCTCTCGCATGGTGAAATCCTCCTTTATGTAGTTACCACGCGAAGAAAGGACAACCAAGGAGGCAGGTTACTGACGCCTGTGCACGTGTGGAAGGCGCACCCCGACTACCCAACGGGGTCGTGTTTTTATCTTCGTAGAACGAATCATAGCATGGGCAATTTGCGCATGCTTCGGTAAGACGGTGGTTTTGACTGCTTGAGACCGCGATGACAACCGAAGGTGACATGTGCGGGGGCGAATTGCCGCGAATGGTTGGTGGTGCGTATTCTGGCGCCGGCGTACCATTACATGCGGGATATGAAAAGTATGAAAGGGGAGTGCGATGCACTACGAGTACATTCGGGTAAAACTCGATAAGAACAATTACGCGCTGAATGCCGACATGGAAAGCCATCGGGAGATAATCGACCGTCAGGCTGCCGACGGCACGCGCTACGTGGGGTGGTTTCCCGTCACGCAGGGGCCGACGGGCAAGACCGTGGAATTCGACTTGATTTTCGAGGTGGCATAAATGAGCATTGCCGAGAACATCCAGAGAACGCGTTTAGCAGCGGGGCTCACGCAGGAGCAGCTGGCCGAGGCGGTGGGCGTCTCGCGTCAGACGGTGGCGAAGTGGGAGTCGGGTGAGACCTCGCCCGACCTCGAGCATGCGGCGACGCTGGCCGACGCGCTCGGCACGACACTCGACGCGCTCGTGTCCTTTGACGGCGGTGGCTTGGGCTTGGGCGCTCCACCGCGCGGCAGGCACCTGTTCGGCAACGTGAAGGTGGGAGAGCGTGGCCAGATCGTCATCCCGAAGGAGGCACGTGACCTGTTCGACATTCAACCTGGCGACAAGCTTGTCGTGCTGGGTGAGGAAGGTCAGGGGTTAGCCCTGTGCAAGGAAGACATTTTCCTTGCTGGGCTGGAGCTCGCCATGGCCGCGGCGCGGAGGTCAGTGGAATGAGTGCTGCAGGCCGACCGCGGAAGGCGTTACGGATTGTGGGCATCGGGGCGGTTGCGTTGGTGGTTGTGGCCGCCATTGGCATCGCCGCATACCGCGACAACAACCTGCATGCCGACGAGCGCTTCATCACCAGCGCCCTTGATGCGGGTTTCACCGAGAAGCAGGCTGTCGTGGACGGTGCGACTGTCAACTACGCGGAGGGCCCCGATGCCGGTCCAGCGCTGCTGCTCGTGCATGGTCAGGGCATGGAATGGGAAGACTATGCCACGGTACTGCCCGACCTGGCGCAACGCTACCACGTGTTTGCCATCGATTGCTTCGGGCATGGCGAATCGGCGCACGATCCCGCACTGTATTCCTGCGCGACCAACGGGGATGCGGCCATCGCGTTCACGGCCCAGGTCATCGGCGGCGACTATATCGTATCAGGCCATTCGTCGGGCGGGATCATCGCCGCATACGTGGCGGCGCACGACCGGAAACACGTTTCGGCTTGCGTGCTCGAGGATCCGCCGCTGTTCCGAGTCACGCCCGTGGAAGCGCAAGAAGGCGCCGGCACCTTCGCCTGGCACGATGGCTACACCGTGACGCACGCGTTCCTGCAGCAGGACAAGGTTGCCGATTACGCGGCGTGGTATGCGGCGCATAGTTATCTGTTTGCCATGTTCGGCGGCTTGCAGGATATGCTGGCGCAGCAGACGGCGGATTGGTGCGCGGCCCATCCCGGCGAGCACGTCGTGAACGCCTGGGTTCCCCGCGAGTGGACGCGCGGCATGTATTTCATGGACGACTACGATCCCTATTTCGGCGAGGCGTTCTACGACGGAAGCTGGATGGCCGGCATCGACCAGGAGGCGCTGTTGCGCGCGATCGAATGCCCGGTCGTCTACCTGAAGGCGACCACGCGCTATGGGGATGACGGCGTGCTGTATGCCGCCACGAGCGACGAGGATGCCACGCGCATCCAAGAATGCGTCAGCCGTTGCGCGACGACCGAGATTGATTCCGGGCACGATATTCACGTGGAGCACCCCGATGTTTTCGCTGCGGCGATAGACCAAGCGGCGGGGGAGCGGCAGGCATAATCCGGGGGATGTGCCTCGGCGTGCGCCACATGGAGAAGGTGTCAAGACACCTTGCCCGAGCCGCACGTCAGCGCCTCGCGCGCTATCATAGAAACACCAGCTGAAGCGTATGGCTGGTCGGGACCAAGATGTTTAGACGTTGTCGCAAATTATGTCCCGATACCAAAACTGTCATCCAAAACGTCGGGATTGCTGAGTTACTACAGCCCTCTCGGTTTTGGTTGCCGGGAGGGCTTCTTTATTGGCGAGAGGCGCTCCCGCAACAGAAAGGAGGCAAGCACCGGGGAAAGCCAATCCGTCGGGTCCAAGGTTCGCTGCCATCGCGTATGACCCGCAGAAAAACTGTTCCAAGGCAGAAAGGTTCCGATTATGAACCCATCCATCACAGACCAGCGGCGGTCTCTAAACAGCTGCAAGTATGGGACGGGATTCTTCGGAGGCAAGTTCCTCCCGTTCCACCGGGGGCACCTCGATTGCATCCTGCGGTGCGCATCCGAATGCGAGAAGCTCTACGTCGTGCTGATGCTGAACGGCGATGAGGAGCGCGAGATCCTCACGGATTATCGCGGCCTTTTCCCGCCCCAGCACCTAAACGCCCACACCCGCGAACTTGCGATGCGTGCCGAGCTGGCACCGTTCGAGAACATCGAGGTCCTGGCCTACGATTGCCGTGAGGCGGACGAACGGGCCGTGCGCGAGGGCAAGCACCCCTGGTTCTACGAATGCCAGGACATGGTGAAGCTCATGGGGAAGTTCGACGTCGCCTATTCGAGCGAGCCGGCATATGCCGAGAACTTCCGGGCGTTTTATCCCTGGGCCGAAGCGGTGACGCTCGATGAGCGGCGGAGCCGGTATCCCATCTCGGCAACGGCGATTCGCAGCATGCCATTCTATCGGGCGTACGAACACCTGCCCCGCGAATACCAAAAGCTCGTGAACAAGAAGGTGTTATTCACCGGCACGGAGTCGTGCGGAAAGAGCACCCTGGTGCGGAAGCTTGCCGCCGTGTTCGGCACCTCCTTCACCGAAGAGCAGGGCAAACTCGCCTGCGAGCGCGTGGGGCTTTCCTCCCCGGGTGCGGCGTTGTATCCGCAGTTCGTGCACGCCCAGGTTATGGCAGATGTCCAGGCGGTCGAGAAGGCCAACATGGTTGCGCTTTGCGATACCGACGCCATCGTCACCGAGTTCTACTTGAAGGTTCTGGAGGAGCGCGCGGGGTTGCCGCTTGCACACGAGGTCGCGCGTCTCAATTCCTGGAATCTCGTGTTCTTCGTTGAACCAACCGTGCCCTGGGTGGCCGATGGACTGCGCATGTCCGACCAACAGCACGAGCGCGAAGCTCAGGCCCGGATGCTGCGGGAAACCTACGAACAGCTCGGATATCGGCTCATCACGCTCGATGGCGACTATCGCCAGAACTACGAGCGTGCCCTTCACGAGATACGGGCCTTGCTCGGGTATCGCGAAGGCGACGAGGGGGAGGAGTAGTCATGCGGCAGATTGCATATAACAGCAGGGGAGAGCTGGCCGGGCTTCACGCCTTGAAAACCCCTCCATTCCGCTTTGCCGGATTCAACACGTTCGAGCTTGGACTGATCTCCGTGGTTACCGCCATTTCCGCATACTTCTTCGTGATAGCGCTCGCGCCGACCGTGAGCACTGGCGATGTCGAGTCGGTTGGCTATGCGGCAATCGATTTGGTCGCAGCATTCTGCGGCATCTGCTCGGTTGTGCTCTGCGCGAAAGGCAAGCGTAGCGGGTTCCTGTTCGGCCTCGTTAACGTGGCTGGCTATGCGTTCATCTCCTACCACAACCAGTACTATGGCGAGGTCATGCTGAACGTGCTGTTCTACACGCCATCCAATATCGTGGCGTACGTGCTGTGGACCAAGCACAAGGACGACGAGCGCGGCGGCAAGGAGGTCAAGGCGCGCGCCCTTAGCGTGGGCCAGCTCGCGGCGGCCTGCGCACTTATCGCGGTTGTCACGGTTGGGTACCACTTCGTGCTGGAGGCACTTGGCGGCGCGATGACGATGCTCGACGGCGCAAGCACGGTGCTGTCCATCTTCGCGACGGTGCTCATGGCGCTGCGTTATTCCGAGCAGTGGTTCTTCTGGATTGTCGTCGACGTCATAACCGTGGCACTGTGGTGCTTTGCGGGGGACCCCGTGATGATTGCCATGTGGAGCGCCTACCTGGTGAATGCCGTGTACGGGTACCTGATGTGGCTCAACAAATGCGGGAGGAAGGTACCGTTCAAGGCGGCGCTTGACGCAGCAGCCCGATAGGGTTGCGCTTCCGTAGGGAAGTTGCTCAACCGGGTTCTGCGGCCCGATAACGCGAACGCGCGCATGCGGATTTCCGATGCGCGCGTTTCGCGTTGATGCGTACCCAGAGAACCGAATCAAACCCATCGGGGGCTTACGCCCTACGCCTTTTCTGCGACTTTCAATCGCTTCACCATCATTCAGTCAGCGGGCGGACAAGTCTGAGCTTCGGGGAGCGACCCCTAACTTCTTGCCCGGTCAAGGCACCACACCTTGACGTTCCGGTCCCGCGGGGGAGTGCTTACCCCCAAGTTTCACCGAGCTTCAGAAATCATGCCGAGAGGATATGCCCAGTCGCATCTGTTTCTGACATCATTCGGCTACTTCAGCCAGCGACTCCCGTTATACCTGGGTTTCCCCAGTTCAAGACAGACAGCGTTCGGTTGCGTTTCCTCGTCTTCTGCCGTGCGGCGCGACCCGCCTAGACCCGAGGTTGTTCCCCAACATGGGGCGTCTATTTCCGCTGCCGGGAGCTCTGCACCATTGGAGCGCGATCGCGCGTGCCGAGACTTGAGCTTGGGGCTTTGCCCCTCGTCCGCGCTTCTCGCGAAGCGCTTCGCGGCTTGCCTCGTGGGGTATCCCCCAGGCGGCGTCCGCCTCATCCGTCCCGCCTCGGTGACGTGCGGCCATTTGCACCGAGATCCGATGGACTTGATTCGATTCTCAAGGTTTGCGGGGGCTGACCCCGCTGCCTCTGAGAATTGAATCGAATCCGTCAGGAGCCTTCGCCCTACGCTGCCAAGCGCTTCTCCATAATTCGGTCAGTGGGCAAACAGGTTGGGCTCGGGAAGCTACCCCTCGCCACCTGCCCGGCCAAGGCGCTACACCTTGACTTTAAAGCCCCACGGGGGAATGGCTACCCCCAAGTTTCACCGCGCACGATGGACGGACCTCCTCCTAGCCCGCCCGGGCTCATGTCATCTCGGCTACTCCAGCCAGCCACTTCCGTTATACCTGGATTTCCCAGTTCACGACAGGCAGCGTTGCTTCGCACTTCCTCGTCTTCTGCCGTGCGGTGCAACCCGCCTAGATTCGAGGTTCTTCCCCACAGGGGCGTCTATTGTCGCTGCCGGAAGCTCTGCATCATTGGAGCGCGATTGCGCGCGCCGGAGCTTGGACTTGGGGCTTTGCCCCTCGGAGACGTTTCTCGCGAAACGCCGCGCGGCTTGCCGCCCGGGGTATCCTCCAGGCGGCATCCGTTCCATTCACCCCGCCTCGGAAGGGTGCAAGCCCCTTTTCACCGAGGTCTGATGGACTCGATTCAATTCTCAAAGAACGTATTCTAAGATACCGGTAAAAATGGAATTCTCCAGTTTGTGAATAGGCGAATCGCATTAAAATATTGCGGTGATTCGAGACGGAAGGGCGAGGGTTGCAGAATGCTGAACATCGGATGCCATCTTTCTACCACAAAGGGGTTCGCGCACATGGGGCGCGAGGCATCGTCGATTGGGGCTAATACGTTTGCGTTCTTCACGCGCAATCCTCGGGGCGGCAACGCCAAGGCCATCGACCCGGAGGATGCGGCGGCATTGCGCGCGCACCTTGCGATCGAGGGGTTCGCGCCGCTCGTGGCGCATGCGCCCTACACGCTAAACCCTTGTTCCGCGAAACCGCATGCCCGTGAGTTCGCGCGGGAGGCCATGGCCGATGACCTCGTGCGTATGGAGGCGGTACCGGGGAGTCTGTATAACTTCCATCCGGGCAGTCACGTGGGGCAGGGCGTCGAGGTGGGCATCGAGATGATTGCCGAGACCCTGAATGCGGCGCTCGCGCCCGGGCAAACTACCACGGTGTTGCTCGAGACCATGGCGGGCAAGGGCAGCGAGGTCGGTAGCCGCTTCGAGGAGCTTGCCGCTATCATCGCACGCGTGGAACTGTCCGACCATCTGGGTGTCTGCCTGGACACCTGTCATGTGTACGATGCGGGCTACGATATCGTGAACGACCTGGACGGCGTGCTCGAGGAGTTCGACCGCGTGGTGGGGCTTTCGCGCTTGCGCGCCATACACATCAACGACTCCAAGAACCCGTTGGCCAGCCACAAAGACCGCCACGAGCGCATCGGTGACGGCACAATCGGTTGGGATGCATTTGCGCGAATCGTCCGTCATCCCGTGCTACGTGACCTACCCTTCATCCTAGAAACCCCCAACGACCTCGACGGCTACGCCGAGGAGATTTACAAGCTGCGTGAGTTGGCCGCAAATCGAGGCATTTCCTAGTCATCCCACGTTGAGCCTCTTGGAGTGCGTTTGTTGCGCAATGGAACCAGCAGCGATTCCCGTAATTCCTCGCGCGCGTATTGTTGTTTGAGGGAAAGCGGACGTATCCGCTTGCCAAGCCTCTTTGCCACCATGGTGGCAAAGCCATCGAATGCAATCGGATCGAATACGTCTTGCTTCTTAAGCGTTTCGACGTGGTATCCAAGCGTTTCGAGTACAATTCGGCGTTTGTTGTCGTGTGCAGCTTGCGCAGGGTCGTCGTGGTATTCCCCGTCGTATTCGATAATGAATCCCCGCTTGCGCCACAGCAGGTCGGGTTTGACGGATGTCGTCCTGAGCAGGAATTGCTCCTCGCGATCGAGTTTGAGTTCCGGATTTAGTTCGGGTTTGGGGAGATTATAACCTCCGTATTGTTGCGGGAGGCAAAGCAGCAGATACGTTACCGTTTCCATGGGCGACGCAGCGCCATTAGCCAGGTAGGGCGAGACCCGGCGCGCCAGTCTCAATCCGTGGAGTTCTTGCCACGCGTTTGTCTTGCGTTGCAGCGATGAGGCCTTTGCAAGCTGATAATCGCGTTTTGCCCCATCGTCTGCCATTTCCTCGCGCGACGCATAGGTACCGCAGAGCTCCATGCCAAGCTCGGCCGCTTTTGCGAACGAGAGCGATTTGCAGAGCTGGACGAAACACAGCTCTGGGGATGCGACGTGAATGCCATCGCGAAGGGGATACAGGGAATGGCGTGGGAGCTGCGCCTTTTGGATGTGATAGCGCAAGATTGAGCGAGGCCTCGGCGCTTCTGGTGGCACGAGGGCATCGATTGGATGTGGGCCAAACTCGGCCTCGGAGAGTGCAAACGCTTTGATGTCTTGAGCTGTGGTTGGACAGCAGCGTAAAACGCGGATATCGCGATCGGCGCCTTCGAGAACGTATTGCGGCGGATTTGTTCGCCAGAAGTACAGTGCTGAATTGTGGCTGATATAGAGTCTCGTATCCTTCAATGTCCCCCCTTGCCCCCAATTTGCTCGAAAGTTCTTCAATTATGTCACAAAAATGCATTAGTACACAGTTTTGCTTGGCATGTTGCAATGAGAGACAGCTTGCTTTAAGCGTTTGCTGGGGAAATGTACCCCCCTTACGTGGTTTACCTCTCATATTCGTTATCTCACGCCTGGATTTGCCGCTCTGTTTGTGTACTAATGCATTTTTGTGGCGCAAATTCAGAAATCCCGAGCAAATTCGATGACTGCCGTTGCTATGTTTAGATGCTGTGCCTGTGGATGACCTCGCTGTAGTTGAGGGCAGGGATATACGTTGGCGAGCGCCGTGTGCACAGCCTGTGCTATCATGCCCTGCCCATGGGTCTTACGCGCAAGGACATAATCCAGCTGGCGGTTCTGCTAACAGGATGCCTGTTAGTGGTGATGAACTATACCCTGTTGGCACCGGCGCTGCCCGTCATCATGCATGAGATGGCGGTGGATGAGACCACAGTGCAGTGGCTCACATCCATCTATGCCATGGTCGAGGCCGTCGTTATTCCGCTGAACGCCTTTCTGCTGGGGCGTTTTTCGGTGCGGAAGTTATTTGCGGGTGGGTTCGTGCTGTTCGCGGCGGCCTCGGCTTTGGCTGCGGTGGCACCGAGCTTCGGATTGCTGCTGCTGGCGCGGGTGCTGCAGGCCATGGCGACCGGCGTAGCCATGCCCATGGTATGGACCCTTGCTTTGTTGATGACCCCGCGCGAAAACCGCGGCACCGTCATGGGAGTCATGGGCATCGTCATAAGCTTCGCGCCCGCAATAGGTCCGCCAGCGTCTGGGGCGATTATCGATGCGGTAGGGTGGCGCGCGCTTTTCCTCATCGTGGCCGGCATTGCGGTTTTCGTTATCGCGCTTACGGTCGCATTGCTTGAAAACCGCGACTCCTTCGAGCGCACGAGTTTCGACGTGCCGTCCATTATCCTGTCCTCGGCGGGCATGCTCGGGCTGCTGTATGGGCTTTCCACATGCACGACTTCTGCCACGCCCTTGCTCTCGGTCGCGCTCATGATTGCGGGCGCCGCTTTGTTCGCCGTGTTCGTGCGCCGGCAGGGCACACTCGAGGTGCCCATGCTTCGTGTCGAGATACTCGCGACCCGGCGGTTCTTCATCGCCGTCGTCGTGTGCTGCCTCATGGAAGCTGCGCTCATCGCCGTCGACGTGCTGTTGCCGCTGCTGCTGCAGAATTCCCTCGGACAAACGCCGACGGTAACCGGCATTGCCATGGCGCCGGCGGCGCTCGCCGGCGCGGTTGCGGGTATCGTGGCCGGACGGGTTTTCGACAAGCGCGGCGTGCGCGGCATTGCGGTCGTTGGGTCGGCGTTGCTGTTCTGCGCGGCGGTGGCGCTGTGCCTGTGCGATATCGATGCATCGGTCGTGTTCATCGCCATTGTGTACATGGTCGAGACAATCGGCTGGCAATTCATCTCGACCCCGTGCAACACCTGGGGCTTGAATGCGCTCAAGAACGAGGTCATCCAGCACGGAAATGCGGTGCTCTCGACCTTGATGCAGGTGGGTGCATCGTTTGGCACAGCAGCGCTCGTGAGCCTGACGGCGTTCGGCCCGCTAGCCGCGCCGGGCGGCGATGCGGCAGCCGTCACCTTTGCCGGTTACCACGTGGCGTTTATCGGAGTTGCGGTCGTCGTTGGAATCGTCGCAGCTGTTGTCGTTGCGTTTGTGAAAGGCCGGTAGCAGCCGCCGCTAGCCCTCGAGCAAATCGATAGGTTCGAGCTCGAACAGCTCGAAGGCATCTACTGCATCTTCGACTACGAGACAGCGAAGCGGGCAGGCGAACTCGCACAAGTGGCACCCGATGCAATCGGTGGGTCGGAAGGTGAGTGAACCCTTTACTTTCGGTTCGTCGTTTTGAAGTCCGGGAGGACGCCACGCGCCGAAGTTCGTTTGCCCGATGGGTACCGCCTCGCCCTGCAGGGCGCCGGTGGTGCAGAAGTTCGCGCACATCGCGCATCGGCGGCACGCCTCGGCGTTCACGCGTACGCGCGCAAAACCACGTGCTTCAACCGTGCCCTCCGGCTCCGGGTTCAGCGTGAACAGATCCATCAACAGGCTTTCCTTCTGCGGCATCGCGAACTTGCGCATGTTGCCATTGCCGTCGGTGAGCACCTGGCGGATCGTTGGCACGCCCTCTTGCACGCCAAGGCGCTCGCGTATCTCGATAGCGGCGGTTTCCGCGACGATGGTGGTTGCCTGCGAGGCCATATCGCTGAGCATGCCGCGCCGGGAATACTCGCCGCTTCCCGATGTCGCGACTGTGGCCTGACCGGCGGGTGCCGCCGGCGCCTGTTTGCGCCCGGCAATCTTGCGCTTGGCGTTGCCCTCGCCTTCGGCGGGGGGCTTTTGGCGGCGCAGCGATATCTTGCACTCGACATTGGCAACGGCAATAAGCGCCCGTGCGGTGAACAGGATATCGGGCACGGCTGCCATTGTGGGCTTCATACACTGCGGCTGGTTGCAGCAGGTGAGGGCGATAGCCTGGAAGCCGCGCGCCGCTGCGTGCAGCAATACGGTCTCGTCGACGTACGTAAGCGCCGGCACGACGATGCGCGCGGCAGCGTTGCTGGGCGTTGCGTGTTCGCAGGCGAATTCCAGGTATGCGTTTGCGCCAGGCTCGGCGACGTTGGCATCCGGGTTCGCCAGGGCCTCCCAGCTTCCGGCATGTACGCTGTCGGACCCGAATACCTGGTCGGCAACCGCATCGACGAAATCGATGAGGTTTTCGCGAGCGGGATCGATTACGCGCAACGCCCCCGTGGGGCATTCGCTCGCGCAGCTTCCGCATCCAATGCACAGCTCAGGCGCGATGGTTATCTGGTTGTTCTGCACGTTGATGGCGCCCTCGGGGCAGGTTTCCACGCACGCGTGGCAGCGCGCCATGCGATGACGCACCTCCGTGCAACGCCCCGGTTCCGCCACGATGTGCCGGATTCCCGTGCTCCCCCCGATAACGCCCGCTATGTTTTCAATCGATGGCATGGGTCAATTGTACGGCATGGGCAGGCACACGTGTGCGATGAATGCGGTGCGCGTGTGCATGCCGAGTCCCAGAAACGAGTTGAAGAACGCATCTCTGACTCGTTCGCTGGCGAAAAATGTTAGACAACTCTAAAAAAATCGTGCGCGATATAACAGCATGCAAAATATTGATGAGATAGTATAAAGAAACGGACGAAATGGGTAATTTGTCCATCTCGAAACACGTGCAAAACAAAATTGTGCGCGTTACAACGATTAAGGCCA
>JAUNCA010000053.1 GCA_030526775.1 Coriobacteriia bacterium
CCCGCAGCGCCTTCGCCCGCAGCGGCCTTTGCCTCGGCGGCATCTGCCATGGCCTCAAGCTGGGCGGTATACGATTCCACATCGAAGTTGAAGCTGCCCGACGCGCGGGTGCTCATAATCTCCACGCCGGGCAGGGGTGCGGGCGTGGCTTCCTGCGCGTTATGAATGCGCAGCAGGGCGCGGCGCATGCGGTTGCGGCGTTTAGCGGCCAGGCGCAGGTCGTCGTCGGTAATCTGCACACCGAACTTCTGCTCGAGCACCTCCTTGAAGAGCTTCACTTCCTCGTACCATACGTCCGCTTCCCACGGGCGCGTCTGGCCCTGGGGAAGACGCATGATGTGAAGGTCCTTCAGGTCGGCCAACAGCTCGTACATCTTCTTCTTGCCGTCGCAGGTGGTTTCGCCCACGATGAGGTCGGAGAAATACGTGAACGGGCACTTCTCGGAAAGCGCGAAGCCGTACGTCGACTTGATGAGCGGGCAGAGGTTCGCCGGCAACACGGTTTCGGCGGCGGGCACGGTCTCGTTGCTCGTCCCACACAAGCCCACGGCCGCAGCGCCCGCGGCTTCGATGATCTCGAGCGGCGTGTACGAGCATAGGTAGCCCACCATGTGGCCGCCCTGTTCCTTGAATGCCTTGACTTTCATGAAGCTTGCCTTGCGAGCCTCGGCATATTCCTCAAATGATTTTGGCAGCGGTGCCGATTCTTGTTTCGCCATTGCGTCTCCTATCCCCCAAAGGGCGCAGAAATCCAGCCTGCAGTGCAGAATCAGTGCTACAAGCTGTTCCCGCATGCCGCGCTGGCAGAATAGTGGCGGCGTTAGGAGGCGCGGTTGCAGTGGCAGAAACAAACCGCAAGTTTGTACGCCATTCGATTGTAATTCGGGAGTAGTTCGCTCGCAAGAAACGCTCGCAAACGGTTTCGTCCGGGTTGTTTGTGGAGGGAGGGGCTGTGTGTCGAATAGTGTTGGAGTGGCTCTCAACGGAGATTGCGGTGAATGCTCGCATATGTTAGAAATATATAGAGAAATAAGTAATAAATATAGGAGAATGCAATGCCAGATGCCATCCCCCTTATCCGGCCGATTAGCGATCTTCGATCGAACCTGAACGACGTGTGCGATATGGCGCGGGAGACGCGAGAACCCCTGTTTATGACGAAGAACGGCAAGCCGAGCCTTGTCGTATTCGACAGCGACGCGTATGAGGAGCGGCTCGCCCACGAACGGTATGTAGCCAAGTTGCGCGAAGCAGAGATAGAGGCTCGTTACGTGCGCGAAACGACATCGCAGGAGGAGCTCGATGCAAAGATGAATGACGCGTTCAAGCATTGGGGCGTGTAACGATGCTGGAGGTGCGTTATCGGCCGCGCGCTGAGCTAGACATTCACTCGGCAGTTCTGTATACGGGCGAAGTATTGGGCAATCCTGTGGCAGCGCGGAAGCTGTACGAAAAGCTCATGGAGGCTATCGAGCGTCTGCGCAACGTGCCCACGCTTGGGCGCGTCTTCTTTGATGATCGCTTGGAGAGGAAAGGTTACCGCTCCTTCCTGGTTGGAAACTATCGCGTGTTCTATAGCTTCACCGAAAGCGAGCTAACCGTATGGCGCGTGGTGCACGTCCGCCAAGATATCGATGATTTCGAGGTTATTGGCTGGTAGCGACCGGTCTTACGGCTGGGATAGCTCCTTCTCATGATTTCAGGATATCTCGCGCCACGAAAACGCCGCTGGCGGATGCATGGGAGAGCGAGTGCGTCACGCCGCTGCAGTCGCCGATGATATACAGGCCCTCGTGCCGCGACTCGAGGTTAGCGGCTAGCTTCACGTGCATGTTGTAGAACTTCACCTCCACGCCGTAGAGCAGCGTGTCGTCGTTTGCGGTGCCGGGGGCGATTTTGTCCAGAGCGTAGATCATCTCGATTATCCCGTCGAGGATGCGCTTGGGCAGCACGAGGCTCAAGTCGCCGGGCTCCGCTTGCAGCGTGGGCGTGACGAAGCTGTTCGCAATGCGTTGGGGGGTGCTGCGGCGCCCGCGGATGAGGTCGCCGAATCGCTGCACGATGACCCCGCCGCCAAGCATGTTCGATAGCCGCGCGATGCTCTCGCCATAGCCGTTGCTGTCGGTGAACGGCTCGGTGAAGTGCTTGGACACCAGCAGTGCGAAGTTCGTGTTATTGGTCTGCTTCGCCGGGTCTGCGTAGCTGTGCCCGTTTACGGTGACGATACCGTTCGTGTTCTCATTCACCACGTTGCCGCGCGGGTTCATGCAGAAGGTGCGGACCATGTCTTCGAACTTCTCGGTGCGATAGACGATCTTGCTTTCGTAGAGCTCATCAGTGAGACGAGCGAACAGCTCTGCGGGCAATTCCACGCGCACGCCAATGTCCACGCGATTCGATTCCGTGGGAATGTCCAGTTCGTGGCATGCCTGCTCCATCCACTTGCTGCCGGACCGGCCTACCGACACGATGCACTTTTCGCAGGTGTAAGAGGCGTCGCCCAGAAGCACGCGATAGCCTCCCTCGATGGGCTCGATGTGTTCGACGGGCGAGAGGAAGAAGAAATCCACCCGATCCTTCAGCTCGGCATAGAGGTTTTCCAGCACGAGGTAATTCACGTCGGTCCCCAGGTGGCGCACCTGGGCGTCCAGCAGCTTCAACTTGTTTTGCATGCAGGTGGTTTTCAAGCGCGTGTCGGCGGTGGAGTAGAGCTTCGTGCCCTCGCCGCCGTGAGAAAGGTTGATGCCATCCACGTACTGCATGAGGTCGATGGCTTGCTGCTTGCCGATGTATTCGAACAGCGTGCCGCCGAAATCGTTCGTGATGTTGTACTTGCCATCGGAAAACGCGCCCGCACCGCCGAAGCCGCTCATGATGGAGCAGCTCTTGCAACGGATGCAGCTCTTCACCTTCACGCCGTCGATGGGGCACTTGCGCTTATCGAGCTGCTTGCCGGCCTCGAAGACGGCAACCTTCAGGTCGGGTGCGTTGTTCGCGAGCTCATAGGCGGCGTAGATGCCGCCGGGGCCTGCGCCGATGATGATGACGTCGTAATCCACGTGCTCCTCCTGTGCTCAGAAGATTCCGGTTGTAAGGATACCAGGTGACGGGCGTTCTTTTTTCCTGCGGGAATGCTAATGTGAACAGACCGCGCCTGATGAAAGGGAACGTCGATGAAGAAATTACTGATGATTGCATGCGCTGTTGCGCTTTGCCTTGGTTGTTTTGGCCTTGCTGCTTGTGGAGGCGGCTCGAATGCAAGCGGTTCGAGTAGCTCTAGTGCTGCCGAGGACCCCGCTGCGAAGTTCGTGGGCGAGTGGGAGCTTGCCGCGGCTGAAGGCGGGGGAATTACCTTTGCGGGCGATTTTGGCACGATGGTCGGCGCCAAGGATAAGGTTGTCCTTTCCCTGGCCGAAGACGGAACGGGTTCGCTGGCGATTGACGAGAACTCCGTAGACCTCACTTGGGAGCCGAGCGGGGAAAACACCATCGAGATGACGGCGGACAGCTCGTTTACCGATTTGGGGCTCGGCGGGGGAAAGGTCTCTGCCGACAAGAAGAGCGTGGTTGTCGAAGGGACCTATAAGGACGAAATGCTTGCCCTCGACCTGGGCGAAGCCGATTATGCCAACAACATGATATTCACCCGCGATGGCACGATTCCCACATTGCCGGCGCTTACCACCGAGGCTGCCGAGGCGATTACCGCCGGAGAGACTTTGGTCGGAAACTGGACGCTCAGCGGCGTGAACATGAATGGCATGATGCTTTATGGCGACGCGGATAACCTCTCCGCGCTTGTGGGAGATCAAGACTTGAGCCTGACCATTGCGGAAGATGGCTCGGTGGCTTTTATGGGCGCGAACGGAACCTATAACCTGAGTGATGACGGCGCGACCCTGGTCCTCGACGAAGCGGTGGTTACCGTAAAGAAGATCGAAGACGACCTCATCCTCGAGTTCTCGGAGGACGTTGCCGGCATCCCGATGGTCATGCGCTTCGCCAAGCAGTAAAACGGAGGGGGTGCGCAGCCGCGCACCCCCCAGCATCTATTTGTGAAGATTCACGAGCTCGCGGGTAGTTTCCAGAGCCGCTTCCACGTCGTTGCGTTTGGCTTGCCAGATCCAGTTGCCCTTGGACGTGCCCGGGATATTCATGCGGGCCTTGTCGTCCAAGCCTAACAGGTCCTGCAAGGGGAACACGACCACCGGCGCATTGCACGAGGCGACGCCCTGCATCAGCTTGGCGGCCACTTCTTGGGCATCCTGGTCCGCATAGCGGGCTTGCGCATAGCCGACGAGCGTCTGATTGTCGTGGGTTCCCGTGTAGGCGATCTTCTCGGGGCGGGGCTGATAGCCGGAAAGCGGGTCGTTGCCATCGACGAACTGGACGATGTCCATACCCGGGAAACCGCAGGCCGCAACCAGGGTGCGCACGGCGGGGGTTATCATGCCCAGGTCTTCCGCGATAAGCGGCAGCGGGCCGAATTTCGCATACGCCGCGTTGAAGAAATCCATACCCGGACCGGGATAGTACGTTCCCTTGGTGGCCTTCTCTCCAATGGGGATGCTGTAGTAGCGGCTGAACCCGATGAAATGGTCGAGTCGCACGATGTCGTACAGGTCGAATGCTCGCTCGAGACGACGCAGCCACCAGGCGTATCCGCTTTCTGCCAGAGCAGCCCAGTCGTACACCGGATTGCCCCAAATCTGACCCTCCACGGCAAATGCATCGGGTGGGCATCCGGCTACCGAAGTGGGATTCCCGTCGGCATCGAGCTGGAAGATGTCCGGATTTGCCCACACGTCCGAGCTATCGGCACTCACGTAGATGGGCATGTCGCCCACGATCTGCACGCCGCGTTCGTTGGCGTAGGCGCGCAACTCCTTCCACTGGCACTCGAACTCGAATTGTGCACGGCGCCATTTTTCGGCGCGAGCTGGCAGCTTCTTGCCCTTGCCGAGCACGTCGGGTTTGAAGGTCCGATAGCGTTCCGGCCATTCCTGCCAGGGTATGCCTTTGCCCACGTGGTCGCGGATGGCCATGAATGCGGCATAGGGTTCGAGCCAATCGGCCTCGCGCTGGCAAAACTCCTGGTACTCCGGCATGTCGTCATAGTCGTCATAGTCGTTGAAGTCGTCCAGGTCACCCTCGAGCAAACGCACGTTGCCGGCGAATGCGCTGATGCCCGCATAGGGGCTGCCATATTCGTCCGTGGGGTTCACGGGCAGCACCTGCCAGTAGCGCACGCCCGCCTGGGCGAGCCAATCGACGAAAGCGAATGCCGATGCGCCCAGGGTTCCCGGATTTTCCGGCATGGCGACAACGACATCTTCTTCGTCTTCGGTGTCGATCTCGTCCACTTGCTCCGTGGTTTCTGCGATTGCGGGTGCCTTGACCTCAGGTTCGGGCGCTTCCTCAGGCTTGCCGTTATCCATCGGCAGGCTCGTGATGTGTTCGAGCACGCCGACGCCCGCCGGCATTTCGCGTTGCAGCCGCTGTTTGGGGTGGAAATACAGAATCGCGGTGCCCAGCTGGTACAGGTGCATCAGGGCATATCGGCTTGCCGTCGGGATGTCGCTGGGAAGCTTGCCTGCTTCTGCGGCGTCCACGACGCGTACGCCATATCCGCTCAACACGTCGGACACGTACTCAGCGACCATCGGCACTGGGACGTCGTACGCGGTTCGCAGCGAGGCGTTCACCAACAAACACACTGCCGTGCCGTCTTCGCCGCGGCGCCAAACGCCGAACACGTCGTCGTTAATCGCGAAACCCTCGACGCTCCCGGCCTCGAACAAGGAGGGCAGGGTGCGATGGATGTCGAGGGCGTTTTCCACGATGACCTCGCAGTCGGCATCTTCGTGTCCCTCGACTATTTCGGTGTGCAGCAAGGTACCGGTCGGACGTAGAAGGTCATCGGTACGCGCAATCGGGTTTTTCGAGGACAGCATTTGCAATAAGGCGGCAGCCCAAAGTCGACCCTTGGCCAATCCTCCCTTTGATGGGTCCAGGTGATAGTTCACAGGTGGGGTCAACATTGCGGCTTCCGAAGCTGGCGCTCCCGCCAAAAGGGCAAATAGCTGTGACTGCTTGTAGCTGCCGAGCAGGTTCAGAGAGCGCTGGAAGGCTTCGGGCGCGCAGTTCTCGCGTAGGGTCTTCAGCGCTTCAACGAATTCCCGGGCAGTAGTTTCGTTACGCAGGAAGCCGACCATCATCTCGGCGGGAGGGCGCATGATGAGGTTTGTGCCGTCGAAGATTTCCTTCACGATACGGTCGAGCTCGTTGGGGTCGTACACCGTGAGCAAGAAGCTTGGCGGTTCCCAATCGCGCATCTGTCCCGCGCCACCGTAGCGGCCGTCCAGAGCGCCGTATCGCAGGCAGAAGCCATCGGGCTGCGTTATTACGAAGTGGTACCAGATTCCGCCGGTCTCCTCGGGTGTAAGCGCGGCCTCATATCGGGTTGCTCCGGCTGGTAAACCGTCGGCGCCGGCTTCGATGGGTGCCATGTCGTAAAGCGCTTCGCCCACGCCATCGACCCAGGTGCGCAGGGCCACGTGGGCTCCGGGTGCGTCCCATACATCGAGGCGCAGCAGTACCGTATCGCCTGGCGTTATGGCGCCATATGGCGTGCGGTAACGTATGTCTCGCGAATCATGAAAAGCCTTCATGTGGATACCTTGTTTCCGTGTCATGTTGCGTTAATAGTGCTCATGGGACTTTACCACGAGCGGGCCACGGATTGAAATCCCCCCAAGTGGATTGTGAATTCCGAGAAATTCTTCGCAAAGAATCAAAACAAAAGAGTACAATCTAAATAATACAAATATCGGATGAGAAAGGGGAGAGCAATGACTATGTTTTGGCATGACAAGAAGGTGGCCTTGCGAATCGTGGACGACCCGTCTGGAGCGAATTTCAATCCCGCGATGCATCCTGATTACCGGGTTGTCGAGGTCACTTGCGACCAATTACGCGATCCCGAAGCCATGGATTCCATCGCCGACGAATTGGCTGCGCTCTTAGGGCAACCGCCCATCGAGCGAACGCCCGAATGGATAGCCAAGAACCGCGCCCTCCACGCGCAGCTTTTCGCAGGACTGTAGGAGGTTTCCTTGGCCTGAGGGCATAACTCTGCTATGTTTACAAGTAAATAGATTTACCTACACCATAGCGAAAGGTAGACCATGGCTGCGAAGGAAAAACCACGCATTGCGAAGATATCTGCGCAAATGCAGGTGCGCATTCCGCGCGACCTGTACGAAAAGTATGGGTTTGGGAACGAGGCGGAAATCGTTCCGACGAAAACCGGCATTGAATTTCGGCCTATTAAAAGTGAGACCGAGAAATGCGCGGATCTGCTTGAGGCCTTGGTATCCGAGGGGTTATCGGGCGAGGAGCTCCTCGCGCGCTTCCGGGCTGAAGCGGGTTCGGCTGCGGAGTCTGTCGAATACCAGGTTTTGAACCTATAAGGCTGCAGCGTTTTGCGTCATGGTGAAAACGCGGTGCTCTAGGTACGAGGAGGGTTTGCATGGGTAACGATGCTGGGTCGCGGACGCAGCTTGCGGTTGGGTCTTGCGTGCATGGTTTTACCGTCGAGCGCATCGAGGAGGTGCCGGAAGCTTCGGGGAGCGCGTATGTGATGCGTCACGCAGCGAGCGGGGCCCGTTTGATGTGGTTAGCGTGCGACGATGACGACAAGGCGTTTGCCATCGGGTTCAAGACCCCGCCCGCCGACGATACGGGCGTCTTTCACATAAACGAGCATTCCGTGCTGTGCGGCTCGCGGCGCTTCCCGGTGAAGGAACCCTTTGTGAACCTGCTGAAGACCTCGATGCAGACCTTCCTGAATGCGCTGACGTTCCCCGACAAGACGATGTATCCGGTGTCGTCGACGAACGAGCGCGACCTGATGAACTTGATGGATGTGTACCTGGATGCCGTGCTTCATCCGGCGATTTACGATCGCAAGCGTATTTTCGAGCAAGAAGGGTGGCATTTCGAGGTCGCCGAAGACGGTTCGCTGGTTCGCAACGGCGTGGTGTACAACGAGATGAAAGGCTCGCTTTCCGACTCCGACCGCAGGCTGTTGATGCTGGTGAACCGCGAGCTGTTCCCCGATACCGCCTATGGCTTCGAATCGGGTGGTGACCCGGAGTCCATTCGCACGCTCACGTACGAGGGCTTCCTCGACGCCAATGCGCGCCATTATCGCTTGGACAATTCCTATACGCTGCTGTATGGGGACATGGATATCGAGCGCATGCTGGCCCGCATCGGCGAGCACTTCGATGGCGCTGAAGACCGCGGGGCCGGCAACCCGAATCCGCTTGAGCTGCAGGCGCCGGTGTGTCGGCTCGACGTGGTGCGCGAGATGTCAACCGCGCCCGAAAACGCGGCCGTGGGCTTGGGCTACGTGTTCTGCACTGCTCATGAGCGCACGAACGTATTGGCGGCCTCCGTGCTGATGGAGGCGCTCACCGGAAGCAACGAGGCTCCGCTGAAGCGGGCCATCCTGAAGGCGGGCTTAGGCAGTGATGTGCTCGCCGGTCTGATGGACGGCCAACTGCAGCCATTCGTGTTCATGGAGCTGAAGGGTGCGAAGCCAGGGGTTACGGATGAGTTCCGTCGCGTCGTGCACGAGACATGCGCGCAATTGGCGCGTGATGGCATCGACCGCGACAAGCTGGAGTCCGCACTCGCGCAAGCGGAGTTCGTGCTGCGCGAGGGGAATCACGGCGTGCCCGACGGTGTGGCTTTTGCCATGCAGGCGCTGGAGGGATGGCTCTACGACGATTCTATGGCCACGACATACCTGCGTTACGAGGATGCTCTCGCCGAGCTGCATGACATGCTCGAGGATGGCGGGTTCGAGCGCTTGCTCGCGCGTATATTCCTGGAAAACGAGCATCGCGCGTGCGTGACCCTGAATGCGAGCGAGGAAACGGATGGCGCGGCGGAGGTGCGCGAGCTTGCGGACTTAGCTGCCGAGCTGGGAGAAGAAGGCCTTGCGGCGGTGAAGGAAGAGGCCGAGATCCTGCGTCAGGAGCAGGAGGCGCCCGATAGCCCCGAGGCTTTGGCGACGTTGCCCCAGCTGCATGTGAGCGATATCGGCCCAGCGCGGATGAACCCCCAGCTTGTGATGGATGACGAGGCACCGCTGCCCTGCATCGCCCACGAACTCGACACCCATCGCATCGATTACGTGTACCACTACTTCGGCCTCGAGGGCCTTGCGTGGGACGAGCTACCCTACGTGCCCATCCTGGCAATGCTGCTGGGCAACCTCGGCACAACGCAGCATGATGCGTCCGAACTCGTCACCGTCATCGACCGCAACCTTGGTGCGCTCAGCTTTTTCTGCGAATCACATCACGTGCTCGGTTCCGACGAGACGCGCCCCGTGTTCGTGGTTACCGCGAGCGCGCTTGCCGACAAGGTCGAAGCCCTGGCGAGCCTTCCGCGCGAAGTGTGGGGCGACACCCTGTTCGACGACCGCGAGCGCGTGCAAGCCTTGCTCGAGCAGCGGCGTTTGGCCATCGAGCAGTCGATGGCGTCGAGCGGACATTCGTGGGCGATGTCGCGCTTGGGCGGCTATACCTCCCGTGGGGGTTTGATGTCTGAGCAGCTTGGCGGCGTGGAGTTCTATCGGTTCCTGCGCGATTTGCTCGAGCATTTAGACGAACGCTACGATGCCCTGGTTGCAAAACTTGATGACCTCCGTTCCCGCATATTCACAGCCGACCGCGTCATCTCGAGTTTTGTGGGCAGTGCCGAGGACCGCAAGCGCTTCTGGGATGCGGCCGGCGATTTAGGCCTGCACATGTGCGGCACAGGGGAACGGCTGATCATTCCCGAGCCGGTGATGAGACACGAGGCTTTCGTCGTGCCGGCGAACGTGTGCTTCGTGGCCCATGCCGCCGAGGGCGGATTGCTGATACCGCGTTTCTCCGGGTCGTGGTTGGTGACCTCGCGGGTGGCTTCGCTCGATTACCTGTGGAACGAGGTTCGCGTGAAGGGTGGAGCCTATGGCTGCGGAATGTCGTGCACGGTGAATGGGCGGTTGCAGTTCTATTCGTTCCGCGACCCGGCAATCGATCCCACGCTGCAACGTTTCGGCAAAACCGCCGACTGGCTGGCTTCGTGGAACCCCAGCGTCGACGAGTTCGAAGGCTATATCGTGAGCAACGTGGCTAAGCGCGATGCTCCTCAGAAGCCGCGCGCGCTTGCCCGGCGTCAGGATATCCAGCGCTTTGCGGGCATCACCGAAGAGCTGCGCACGACCATCCGCAACGAAATCCTGGCTTGCACGCCCGATACTGTGCGAGAGCATGCCGCAACGCTTCGCGAGCTATCCGGATCGTTTGCGACCTGCGTATTCGGCGGAAAAGACAAGATTGCTGCGAGTTCAGCCGATTTCGAGGTGGTAAACCTGCTGGGATAATAGCCGTTTGGGGGCAGCCCCCAAACGGCTATCGTGCCGTCTAATACAGCGCGGGGCGCCGATGTTCCAAGATGGGCATGTTCTCGCGGGTCGTCTCCATGCGCTCGAGGTCGATTTCGCAGACGACCAAGGCGTCTTTGCCGTCCTCGTGAGTGCCGGGAGCGCCTTCGGCCAAGATGCGGCCCATGGGGTCGGCCGCTAAGCTGCAACCGACGAAGCCACGGCCCGAACGGTCGGCACCGGCGACGAACATCTCGTTCTCGATGGCGCGGGCGCGCAATAGGGTTTCCCACTGCTCGATTTTGGACCGTCCCACGTGCCAGGCTGCGGGATACACGAACAGCTCGCAACCGGCAAGCGCAGCTGCGCGTGCCTGTTCGGGAAAGCGCAGGTCGTAGCAGATGGCCATGCCAAGCGTGCAGAACGGCGTCTCAATGGGGGCGAACAATGCATCGCCTGCCGAGAGCCGGTCCGATTCGCGCACGCCCAACGCGTCGTACAGGTGGCATTTTCGATATGTGCCGCGCACCTGGCCTTCGCCATCCACCACGATGGCCACGTTGAACGGAGGACCGCCTGCGGGGTTCACCTCATTCATCGTGAAGACCGACCACAGGCCGAACTCGTGCATGACCGCGCAGATGGCCCGCACGAAGGGTCCATCCACGGGCTCGGCAAGCGCGAACAGCTCTTCTGCGGAGAGCTTGCGCGGCCACATGAAGTTCTCGGGAAACACGAGCAGCTGGCAACCCGCTGCCACGGCTCGCTCGGCATAGCCGCGCGCTTGAGCGACGACATCGCCGTCTTCCGGATATCCGCTTTGCGCAAGTCCGATTATGAACGCCATGCGCGCCTCCTCGAATGCAGGTGCAATCCACCAATAGCCGTCCCTATTGTAAGCCTCCAAGTCGAAGCAAAGGCCCTCCTTCATCTCATGGCTTGGGCGATGCACTCCGCGTAAGCATGCGCGGTTGTGCCATAATCAGGTGCCGTTGGTGGCTCGAGGAGGAAGCGCGTGACGCGAACGGGACAAACGGGGGATAAGCTGGGGCTGATTCTGGCCATCTTCCTTACGGGCTTGCTCATCGGCGGTTTGTACGTGGGCATGGTCTCGCCGGTTCGCCTGGTGGTGCAGGCCGATTTTGGCATCGATGACGCCACGGGCATCTGGATGATTAACATTTACACGCTGTTTTATGCAGCGCTCATCCCGGTAATCGGAAAAGTTGCCGATCGCATCGGCCGCACCCGCGTGTTCACCGCATGCATGGTCGTGTTCTGCGTGGGGTCTGTTATCTGCGGCGTGTCGCAGCGGTTCGGCGGGTTCGGTTTTCTGCTGGTGGGGCGCGTTATCCAGGCCATTGGCGCCGGCGGCATCATTCCCGTGGCGAATGCGGAGATTGGAACCACCTTCCCGCCCGAAAAGCGCGGCATGGCGCTGGGCATCGCCGCGATGGTCGCGGGTGTTTCCAACGTGTTTGGCGCAGTCGTGGGAAGTGCCATCATCGAGGTCGTGGGCATTGCCAACTGGCCAATGATGTTCTACCTGTGCATTCCGTTTTGCATCGCAGTTGCCCTCGCCGCAGCGTTCCTGCTGCCCCGCAGCCTGGTGAATCCCAATCGAGGCAAGATGGACCTCGCCGGGTCGTTTTTGTTCGCGCTTGCGGTGCTCTTGTTGCTGCTCGGAGTGAAAGAGCTCGATTTCACCGCGTTTGGCGAATCGTTCCTCCGTCCGACGACGTGGGGCCCGCTTCTGGGCGCCGCTCTGTGCGTCGTGGCATTCCGCGCGGTGGAGCATCGCGCCGAAGATCCGGTGTTTCATCTGGAATACCTGTATAACCGGCCCATCGTCGTCACGATGATCGTGTCGTTTTTCATCGGGTGCTTCATCATATCGATGGTGCTTGTGCCCGAACTCGCCGAATACGTGCTCGATGCCCCGCTTGGGACCGGTGGGTATTACGTGTTGGCCATCGGGCTGCTCTCGTTCGTCACAACTCCCATCGGCGGCAAGCTCATCGACAAGGTGGGGCCGAAGCCGGTATTGCTCGTGGGGCTTTCCCTTTCCATCGTGGGTTTGTTGTTCCTCGCGCTGGTCGCGGTTCCCGCGCCAAATCCCGCGACGCTCATTGGCGGGCTCATGATAGTCGGCGCCGGCATGGGATTGGCCATGGGCGCGCCGACGAATTACATGATCCTCGAGAACACGAGCAAGGAAGACAGCACGGCCGCGGTGGCCACCATCGCGCTCATCCGGCAAATCGGCACTTCGGTTGCACCTGCGATATATGTCGGGCTTATCGCATCGGTGCCAGGCCTGCCGGGTTTTCAGGGCATGCTCCTGTGCGTTGCGGTGTTCAATGCGCTCGCATTGCTCGCCATGCTGTGGTATCGCTCTCCAAACACGAACGCGTAAGCGTCTAGTTTGCGCGAGCACACTACCGAAAACCTTGCGTCCCTGAGCGAAAAAAGTGCTTTGGCACTCCGAATCCACGTGTTATTGCAGTACATTAGACGTAACAAAATCCCTGTATGGGACCGAAGCAGGGGGTGCGCGCGTTTCTTCTCTTGTTTCACCCAATACACTACGACTGATGGAGGTTGGCGCGATGATTAAAGTTGGCATCAATGGCTTTGGCCG
>JAUNCA010000054.1 GCA_030526775.1 Coriobacteriia bacterium
TCTCTGACTCATCTGTGAAGCGTCTCGGAAAATGAGTCGAAGATACGTTCTCTGACTCATCCCCGCAATTGTTAACCGTTCCGAAACGTGGGCGTAATGAGCGCGACACGATACGTCCCTAGACTGCAAAAACATAATTGCGGGCGTGCATCATTTTGGCGCCCGACCTTGGTAGGGGGCGATATGACGCACGAAACGACAAGTGGGAATGCGGGCCTGTACCGCAGCGAATTCGAGCACGATGCCTGCGGCATCGGAGCGTTGGCGCATCTAAAAGGGAAGCGTTCGCACCGAATGATTGACGACGCGCTTTCCGTGCTGGTGAATCTCGAGCACCGCGGAGGCGTGGGCTTCGAGAAGAACACCGGCGATGGCGCAGGCATCCTTTTTCAGGTTCCGCATCGCTTTTTCCGCAAGGAAGCGCAGAAATACGGGCACCTTCTTCCCTCCGAAGGCGATTACGGCGTGGCGATGCTGTTCCTGCCGCAAGATGAGGAAGGCGTTGCGTGCGGCATCCGCGTTTTCGAGGAATGCTGCGCGCGAAGCGGGGTGCCGCTGCTGTTCTGGCGCGATGTTCCCGTCGACCCGCACGATCTCGGCGATACCGCCCGCGCGTGCATGCCAACGATTAAGCAGGCATTTCTTGGCAGGCCTGCAAGCGTCGAGGCTGGAGAAGAATTCGAGCGCCTACTGTATGTGTGCCGCCGAACCGTGGAGAAGGCCGCCGCGGGTGACCCTGGCCTGGAATCGCGTATTTTCTACGTCTGCTCCATGAGTTCGCGGACCATCGTCTACAAGGGCATGCTCGTTTCCACTCAGATGAGGCGCTTCTTCCCAGATTTGGAAGACGCTTCTACGGAGACTGCGGTGGCGCTCGTCCATTCGCGCTATTCCACGAATACGACGCCATCGTGGGAACGCGCGCACCCGAACCGCTATATCGTTCACAATGGCGAGATCAACACCCTGCGCTGCAATATCAGCTGGACGCGTGCCCGCGAGTCCAACCTATACTCGCCGGTGATGGGGAAGGACCTCGAGCGCGTGCTGCCGATTCTGGGTAGCGAGGGTTCGGACTCCGCTATGCTCGATAACCTCATCGAATTCCTGTCCATGAACGGGCGCACCCTTCCCCGCGCGGTTTCCATGGTGCTGCCAGAGCCGTGGGACCACAACGACACCCTCTCCGACAAGCGACGTGCCTGGGACGCGTACCAGTCCATGATTACCGAGGCTTGGGAAGGACCTGCGGCGATTGCCTATTCCAACGGCGTCGTTACCGGAGCCGTTATCGACCGCAACGGTTTGCGCCCCGCGCGCTACTACGTGACCTCGGAGGATCGGCTTATCCTATCCAGCGAAGTAGGCGTGCTCGATGTCGACCCATCTACCGTGCTTATCTCGGGAAGCCTTGCGCCCGGGCAGATGCTGCTTGTTGACCCCGCTCAGGGACGCGTGCTGTTCGACGACGAGATAAAGGACGGTTTCGCGAACGAGAATCCCTACCGTAGCTGGATTGATGCGGAAACGCTGACGATTGACGACCTGATGGAAAACCCCCGGAAGAGCCTTCGTCCGGCTTGCCCCGATGCGGATATGCCGCTTCACGAGCGCCAGGCCTTCCACGGGTTCTACTTTGATGACATCGAGGAATCCATCATCCCCATGGCGGAACAGGGTGCGAGCCCCTTGGCCTCGATGGGCACCGATACGCCGCTGCCATGCCTCTCGGAAAAGCCGCGGAGCTTCTTCGACTATTTCAACCAGCTGTTCGCGCAGGTGACGAATCCGCCCATCGATGCGCTGCGTGAGTCGTTCATAACCTCCACGAAGATGCATGTGGGAAACCACGGAAACATCCTGGAGGATGCGCGTGCCAATTGCCGCCTCATCCGGCTCGACTCGCCGCTGCTCGACCAGGCGCAGTTCGATGCGCTCGTGAACATCGACCGCCACGGATTCTCCTCGTGCCTCCTTGAGGCCACGTATCGCGCCGATGCTGGTCCGCACGCGCTTCGCAGTGCCTGCGCGGAGTTGTGCCAGCGCGCGGAAAGCGCGGTGCGTGACGGGGTGAACATTGTCGTTATCTCCGACCGTGTCGGCGCAGGGGAGATCCCCATTCCCTCGCTGCTTGCGGTGGCTGCGGTGCACAATCATCTGTTGCGGAAGGGCCTGCGCACGCATGCTGATATCATCGTCGAGACCGGCGACGCCATCACCCCGCACGATTTTGCAACGCTTGTCGGGTATTCCGCATCGGGTATCTTTCCCTATCTCGCGCACGACACCATACGGTCGCTCTGTGAACGTGGGATCGTTGCGCTCGAGCCAGACGAGGCTATCGGCAACTATAACGGCGCTGTCGTGGCGGGCATCGTCTCCATCATGTCGAAGATGGGAATCTCCACGATGCAGGGCTATCATGCGGCCCAGGTGTTCGAGGCCGTAGGCCTGTCGGACGAGCTTATCGCCGAGCATTTCGTGGGCACGGTGAGCCGCATCGGGGGATTGGGCATCGATGACGTGCAGCGGGAGTGCGATGAGCGCCATGCGCAGATGCTTGCCTTGCGGATGAGCCCCGCACCCGAGCAGCTACCGAGTTCCGGCATCACCTCGTGGCGTCCGCTCGGTGGTGAGGAGCACCTGCTAAACCCCCTGACCATCAACCTGCTCCAACGGGCGGTGCGCGAAAACAATCCGGCGCTGTTCGACGAATACAGCGCGTCGGTGCATATTCCCGGTCGCACCATATTGCTGCGCGACCTGCTGGGGTTTGCGCCGATAGGCAAGCCGGTCCCGATTGAGGAGGTTGAACCCGCAAGCGAGATCGTGAAGAGGTTCAACACGGGGGCGATGAGCTACGGCTCCATCTCGCAGGAAGCGCATGAGTGCTTGGCTATTGCGATGAACCGCCTGCATGGCCGCTCAAACAGCGGTGAAGGCGGTGAAGACCCCGCGCGTGAGGTGGTGCTTGCGAATGGGGACAGCCGCCGTTCGGCCATCAAGCAGATAGCGTCTGGACGTTTTGGCGTTACGAGTCGTTACCTGATGAGCGCCGATGAGATTCAGATCAAGATGGCACAGGGCGCGAAACCCGGCGAGGGCGGCCATTTGCCGGGCGGTAAGGTGTGGCCGTGGATTGCGCGAGCCCGCCGTTGCACGCCAGGCGTGGGGCTCATCTCGCCGCCGCCGCATCATGACATCTATTCCATCGAGGATCTAGCCGAGATTATCTTCGACATGAAGAACGCGAACCCGAAGGCGCGCGTGTCGGTAAAGCTTGTCGCCGAAGCGGGCGTGGGCACCATCGCGACCGGCGTTGCCAAGGGCGGGGCACATAAGATTCTCGTTTCCGGTAGCAATGGCGGAACGGGCGCCGCACCGCGCGATTCGATTTACCACGCAGGCTTGCCGCTGGAACTCGGCCTGGCGGAGACGCAACAGACGCTGTTGCGCAATGGATTGCGCTCGCGTGTTGTGCTCGAGGCCGACGGTAAGCTCATGGATGGCCGCGACGTGGCGGTAGCATGCCTGCTCGGAGCGGAGGAATTCGGTTTTGCGACCATGCCCCTTGTGGCGATGGGCTGCCTGATGCAGCGCGATTGCCAGCAGGATACGTGTCCGGTGGGTATCGCCACGCAGAATTGCCGGCTTCGCAATCGGTTCCGCGGTAAGCCCGAGTACGTGGTGAATTTCATGACGATGGTGGCCGAGCAGCTGCGCCGGATCATGGCGGACCTGGGCTTCAGGACGGTCGAGGACATGGTGGGTCATGTGGAATGCCTAAACCAGCTTGCCAATGCGCGCAGCTGGAAGGCCCGGCTCGTGGACCTTTCGCCTTTGCTCGTGGCCGCGCAAGCTGAGTATGGCCAGTCCATTCCGGGGGCAAGCTGCCCTCATTCCCTCGAATCCTGCGCGCCCGAGGATACGCTGCTGCAGACGCTCGACGCGACGTTGTTCATCCCATTCACCAGCGCTGCGCGCGCAAGCCTGACGCCCCAGCGGTTCCATGCTGATATTGCGAACGTGAACCGGTGCGTGGGGACGATGCTCGGTTCGCAGGTAACCGGCCGTCATGCGGATGGGCTGCCTGATGAAACGCTGACCGTGGATTGCACGGGGTCGGGCGGCGTGAGTTTTGGCGCGTTCCTTCCCGCCGGCATCACGTTGAATATCGAGGGCGAGGCGAACGACTTTTTCGGCAAGGGATTGTCGGGCGGTATCGTGACGGTTTCGCCTTCGCGTGCGGCGACGTATCGCCCCGAGGAGAATATCGTTGCCGGAAACGTGGCCTTCTACGGGGCAACGGGTGGCCGGGGGTTTGTAAACGGCCTGGCCGGCCAGCGTTTTGCGGTGCGTAATTCGGGCGCGACGCTCGTCGTGGAAGGCGTGGGAAACAACGGGTGCGAATACATGACGGGTGGCACCGTGCTCGTGTTGGGCGAGGTCGGGTTGAACTTCGCGGCGGGCATGAGCGGCGGTGTCGCCTACGTGTACGATGCCGAGCGCACGCTGGCGGAACGCTGCAATCGCGAGATGGTGGACCTGAAAGCCCCCGATCGGGGCGAGCTGGAGGGCATACGCGAACTCATCGATGAGCATGCACGGCGTACGGGCAGCCCCCTTGGCGTGAAGCTGCTGTATCGCTTCGAAGATATCGCGGGCGATTTCGTGAAAGTCATTCCGCGGGAATATGAACACATGATGAAGCTCACGGCCGAGTTGGAGGCGACGGGCCTCACGCATGACGAAGCGGTTGAGCGGGCGTTCGAACTAAAAGCATAAAGGGGACAGTCCTCTTTATGCTTTTCGGGAGAGTAGGGTGACTATGGGTAAACCGGGAGCATATCTGAACATCGGGCGGCGCGAGCACGGGATGCGCGCGGCGGCCGAGGCGGTGGCGGACTTCGAGGATATCGTCGTCGATTTGTCGGTGGACGCGCAGCGTGAGCAGGCGAGCCGCTGCATGAATTGCGGCGTGCCGTTTTGCCAAAGCGGGCTTGCCTTCAATGGCGGGCGGCGGGCGACGGGATGCCCGCTGCACAACCTCATTCCCGAGACCAACGATTTGCTGTACCGCGGACGTATGGATGAAGCGGGGGCGCGACTGTCGCTGACTAACCCGTTTCCCGAGTTCACCGGCCGAGTGTGTCCTGCACCATGCGAGACTGCATGCAACTTGGGGCTCAACGACGAGGCCGTGACCATCCACGATAACGAGCGCGCGATTTCCGACTACCTGTGGGAACAGGGCGTCGAGCCCTTGCCCGCGGCTTCGCCAGATGCACCCCTGGTGGCTGTGGTGGGTTCCGGGCCTGCGGGGCTTGCTGCTGCGTGGGAACTCGCGCGACGGGGCTTGCGTGTGCGCGTGTACGAGCGCGACGAGCAACCCGGCGGCCTGCTGATGTATGGCATTCCCAACATGAAGCTCCCGAAATGGGTGGTCGAGCGGCGCGTTAAGCTGATGGAGGAAAGTGGCATCGAGTTTCGCTGCGGCGTTGACGCCGCGCCGATAGCCGCCGAGATTGCAGCGGAGTGCAATGCGATTGTGCTTGCCTGCGGGGCGCGCACGCCGCGTCGCGTAGATGTTCCGGGCGCCGACTTGGATGGCATTCACTTTGCGGTCGAGTACCTTGGCGAGGCGACGCGGGCGCTTCTGGAGGGTCGCGAACCTCGGATTACCGCCGCGGGCAAGGATGTGGCCGTCATCGGCGGCGGCGACACGGGCGTCGATTGCGTGGCCACGGCCATGCGCCAAGGAGCTCGCAGCGTGCGTCAGATCATCCGCGCGAAGCGGCCGCCCGAGGCGGTCGACCCGTTCACGGTTTGGCCTGGCACGCGAAACGTGTACTCCCAGGGCTATGGCCAGCATGAAGCCGCCGAGCTCTGCGGAGACGATCCGCGTCTGTGGGCGACCGACACCGTCGGTTTCACCGACGATGGCAAGGGCGGGGTGGCGGCGGTTCAGACGGTTCCCATTCCGCCTGCCGGCGAGGGCCAGGAGGTACCCGCTCAGCTCGTGCTTATCGCGAAGGGCTTCACCGGTCCCGAGCAATCGGTGCTCGATGCGTTTGCCGGCTTCGACAATGTGTACCTTGCTGGCGATGCGCGTCTTGGTGCCACCCTGGTTGCGACCACTATGGCCGATGCCATCCAAGTCGCACAGCAGATCTGTCAGGATGAGTAGCAACAACGGATGAGTCGGAGAACGTATCTTCGACTCACTCAAACCCGGTTGGACCGCTGGATGAGTCGGAGAACGTATCTTCGACTCATTTTTTCGTTCTTCGC
Source organism: Coriobacteriia bacterium (assembly GCA_030526775.1). GTDB lineage: Bacteria > Actinomycetota > Coriobacteriia > Coriobacteriales > Eggerthellaceae > UMGS1519. The sequence continues at coordinate 6,292 of JAUNCA010000054.1, forward strand.
TCCAAGGCGAAAGCCCTTCCCGAAAAATGAGTCAAAGATACGTTCTCCGACTCATCGCTTCCTCCCGTTCGTTACAAGCGGGTTTCTAGGCGTTCGCGAAAAGCAATCGAAACATTGGGGCCGTATGTTTCTTATCGAGCTGTATTCAACCATTCCGCATTGGAGGCCAAGGTGAGATTCACGAAGATGCAGGGGCTTGGTAACGACTACGTGTACGTGAACTGCTTCGAGGAAACGGTCGAAAGTCCCGCTTCGCTTGCCCGCATGGTAAGCGACCGGCATTTCGGCATCGGTTCCGACGGGCTTATCCTCATTCGCCCGTCGGTGCAGGCGGATTTCTTCATGGAAATGTTCAACGCCGATGGAACGCGTTCCGAAATGTGCGGTAACGGAATTCGCTGCGTGGGCAAGTTCGTGTATGACCATGGCCTTATCGACAAGACCGAGATAACGGTGAATACGCTTGCCGGCATAAAACGCCTTTCGCTGCACGTGAAGGAGGGAAGGGTGCAGTCGGTGACGGTCGATATGGGCGAGCCCCAGCTCGAGGCCAGCGCCATTCCCGTGCAGGCTTCGCATTCCCCCGTTGTCGCGGAGCCCATCGAGGTGGCGGGCGGGCGTTTCGAGATGACTTGCGTCTCGATGGGAAATCCGCACGCTGTGGTATTCGTTGACGATACGTCATCCGTTCCCGTTGAACAGATTGGCCCGGAATTCGAGTTCCACCCGCGGTTCCCGAAGCGGGTGAATGCAGAATTCGTGCAGGTCGTGAGCTGCTCCGAGGTGAACATGCGCGTATGGGAGCGCGGAACCGGCGAAACGCTCGCATGTGGAACGGGAGCTTGCGCGAGTACGGTTGCCTGCATTTTGAACGGGCTGACCGATGACGAGATTACGCTGCATCTGCTTGGTGGCGATTTGCGCGTGAAGTGGGATCGCGGGACGAACCATGTGCTGATGACGGGTCCCGCCGCTACGGTGTTCGAGGGCGAAATAGACGTGAGCGCCTGCCCTTGCGACGAGCCGCCCCATATGGTGGATCCCGCGTGGTAGGCCCTGAATGAGTCGAAAATGAGTCGGAGAACGTATCTTTGACTCATTTTCTGAATGGGCGAATGCGTTGGGAAGGCATGGCAAAAATGAGTCGAAGATACGTTCTCCGACTCATTTCCCGGCAGCGCATAAACAGAGGAGGAAGCACGTGTTCAAGGCAAATGACAACTACCTGAAACTCCCGGGAAACTACCTGTTCTCGGACATCGCCGGGCGCATCGAGGCCTACGGTGCGGCACACCCCGATAAGGCGGCGAACATTGTGCGCCTGGGCATCGGCGACGTCACGCAGCCGCTTGCGCCTTCCATTGTGAAAGCGCTGCACGAAGCTGTCGACGAGATGGGTACTGCGGCTTCTTTCCGCGGGTACGCTCCAGACCTGGGGTATGACTTCCTCCGCGAGACCATCGTCCACAACGATTTCGAAAGCCGTGGAGCCGAGGTATATGCCGACGAGGTGTTCGTGAGCGATGGCGCGAAGTCGGATTGCGGCAACATCCAGGAGATTTTCAGCGCCGACGCACGCATCGCGGTGTGCGATCCGGTGTATCCGGTGTATGTGGACTCCAACGTGATGGCCGGTCGGACGGGCGCGTACGATGCCAAGACGGGGCTTTGGAGCAGCGTCGTGTACATGCCGTGCGTGAAGGAGAACGGGTTCACCCCCGAGCTTCCGGGCCTCGACGAAGATGTCGCGCTTATCTACCTGTGCTTCCCGAACAACCCGACAGGTGCAACCATTTCCCAAGCGCAGCTTCAGGCATGGGTCGACTACGCGAACGAACACGGCGCGGTGATAATCTACGACGCAGCTTACGAGGCATACATTTCCGATCCGGCACTTCCGCATTCCATCTACGAATGCGATGGTGCGCGTACTTGTGCCATCGAGATTCGCAGCTTCTCGAAGAACGCGGGCTTCACGGGCACGCGATTGGGATACACGGTCGTCCCCCGCGATTTGAAAGATGCCAATGGCGTTTCGATGCGCGATTTATGGGCACGCCGCCACGGGACGAAGTTTAACGGGGCCCCGTACATCGTGCAGCGCGCCGGCCAGGCCGTTTATAGCGAGCAAGGCAAACGCGAAACGCGGGAGCAGATCCTCTTCTACATGGAAAACGCCCGCATCATCCGCGAAGGCCTTGCCGAGGCGGGATACACGGTTTTCGGCGGCGTGAATGCGCCCTATATTTGGCTTGCCACGCCCGAAGGCATGGGCTCGTGGCAGTTCTTCGACCACCTGCTCGATACGATTCAGGTAGTCGGCACCCCGGGTGCGGGCTTCGGCCCCAGCGGGGAAGGCTATCTCCGCCTAACCGCCTTCGGCTCCCGCGAAAGCGCCACAGAAGCCGTCCGCCGCATTCGCACGATGTAAATGAGTCAGAGAACGTATCTTCGACTCATTTTCGCCGAAGCAAATTCATGTCGGTTCGGTGTACTCGAAAATGAGTCGAAGATACGTTCTCTGACTCATTCCCGGAAGCGGTTACTTCGCGCGTTGGACGATGTTGCGGCCGATTCCTGTTATGCGGGCGATTTGGGCAACGGGCAATCCGCCTTTCTTCAAGGTTGCTAGGCAATGGTTTCGTGCCGTCTTGTCGAGAGAAGCAATGGTTGTAATCGAGCCAATATTAAGCAGCTCCTTTGCATAGGCAATGGCTTCCTCGTCGGACAGCGCTTTATGGGCTGTGAACGAATGCTGTTGGTCCTCTGGTTCAGGTTCCCAAGAATCATGGAACGAGATAAAAGCATCGCGGCTGTCGAAAAGCTGCATGACGAATTCGGTGCTCGAGATAAACGGTCGCCCAAGGTATTCGCGATAGCTGCTCCATTCATACTGTTCGGCAAGTTGCCCGGGTATCTCGGAGGGGTTCCTGTGAATATAACGAACCGCGACCATAAGCTGCTCTTCCGTTTCTATGGGAACGCTGTCGAAACGATTCTGGAACAGATGCCCTGTGCGACCGTGCCGAGAATTGAAGTACATCGCGTAGCTGACGAGTAGCGATCGCATGGTTTTCGTGATAATCGGCAATTCGGCGTGGAGCAAAAGGTGAACATGATTGCTCATGAAGCACCATGCATAGAGTTCGACGCCATTTTCGTCGAAATACTGCCTCATTCTCTTTCCGAAGAAACGCCGATCATCGTCGTCTTCGAAGATGATTTGCTTCGCTGTGCCGCGAATGGTTATGTGATACATATTGGCTTCGCTCTGCGTGCGATATTTGTTTGTCATGAGAACCCCCCGGAAAATGAGTCGGAGAACGTATCTTCGACTCATTTTCGCGTGAGCGGAATGCGACCGGCCAAGCCCACCCGAAAATGAGTCAAAGATACGTTCTCCGACTCATTATTACGGGATGGTTTCGTGAGGATTAATGCCGGGTTTCACCTGGGTCGGCGAAAAGCGTTCGAAACATATGGCCCCTATCTTCGTAGCAGTTTGAATTGAAACCGAGGAAAGGGCGTATTACATGGGAAGAATCGCTGAAGAATACGGCACGCTGGTTTTTAACGACCATACCATGCAGGAACTCTTGCCGTCAGTTACCTATAAGGCGCTCGCAAAGACCATTAAGGAGGGCAAGCCGCTCGACATCGAGGTTGCAAACGTCGTGGCACATGCGATGAAGGAGTGGGCAGTCGCGCATGGGGCCACGCACTACACGCACTGGTTCCAGCCGCTTTCCGGCATTACCTCCGAGAAGCACGACGCCTTCATCAATCCGCAGGGCAACGGTCGAGCCATCATGACGTTTTCGGGCAAGGCCCTCATCCAGGGCGAACCCGATGCCTCGAGTTTCCCAAGCGGCGGCGTGCGTGCGACGTTCGAAGCGCGCGGATACACGGCGTGGGATCCCACGAGTTACGCGTTCATAAAGGACGAGGTGCTTTGCATTCCTACCGCGTTCTGCAGCTATACGGGAGAGGCCCTCGACAAGAAGACTCCACTGCTGCGCTCGATGGAGGCGGTTTCGCAGCAAGCATGCAAGGTGCTTGCATACTTCGGGCAGGACGTGCCGCGCGTTACCACGACGGTCGGCGCCGAGCAGGAATACTTCCTCATCAAGGAGTCCGACTACGAGCAGCGCCAGGATCTCATCCTAACGGGTCGCACCTTGTTCGGCGCGCCTCCGTGCAAGGGTCAGGAGATGGAAGAACACTATTTTGGTGCGATCCGTCCTACGGTGAATGAGTTCATGAAGGAGCTTGACGAAGAGCTGTGGAAGCTGGGCGTCGCTGCGAAGACCAAGCACAACGAGGTGGCGCCGTGCCAGCACGAACTCGCGCCCCTGTTCACCATTAGCAACGTGGCCATCGACCACAACCTGCTGACGATGGAGCTCATGCGCACCATCGCGAGCCGCCACGGGCTGGTGTGCTTGCAGCACGAGAAGCCGTTCGAGGGCATCAACGGGTCGGGCAAGCATAACAATTGGTCGATTGCCGCCGATTCCGAGAATCTGCTCGATCCGGGCAAGACGCCCGCGTCGAACTTGCGCTTCCTCGTATTCTTGGCCGCGGTGGTGAAGGCGGTCGACGATTACCAGGACCTGCTGCGCATTACGGTGGCAAGCGCCGGCAACGACCATCGCCTGGGCGCGAACGAGGCCCCGCCTGCGGTTATTTCCATCTTCCTGGGTGACGAGCTGGATCGCGTGGTGAAGGCGATTATCGCAGGCGAACAGGACAAGAAGCCCGAATCGGTGTACATGGACCTGGGCGTGGAGGTGCTGCCGAGCTTCGAGCGCGATAACACCGACCGCAACCGCACGAGCCCCTTCGCGTTTACGGGCAACAAGTTCGAGTTCCGCATGCCGGGCAGCCAGATAAACCTTGCAGACGCCAACACGATTCTGAATACGATTGTGGCGAAGTCGCTCAAGGGATTCTGCGAGGCTGTGGAAGGCGCCGACGATTTCGTGACGGCCGCTTTCGGTTGGGTGCGGGCGACGCTTACGGAGCATCAGCGCATCATCTTCAACGGCGATGGCTATACCGACGAGTGGATTGAAGAGGCCGAACGTCGCGGGCTGCTGAACCTCAAGTCTACCGTCGATGCGGCGCCGCACATGCTCGACCCGAAGAACGTTGCCCTGTTTGAGGAATTCGGCGTGCTGAACGAGGTCGAGAACCACAGCCGTTACGAAGTGAAGCTCGACACCTACTCCAAGCTCATCAACATCGAGGGCCAGACGATGAGCCATATGGCCAAGCGCAAGATCGCGCCGGCGGTGAATGCGTATGCACAGCAGGTGGCTGCTGGCGTGAACGCGAAGAAGCAGGCGAATCCCAGCTTGGAGCCTCGAGGCGAGCTGAAGCTGCTGTCGGCGCTGAACGACGGCGCAAACGAGATTTCGGATGCGCTCGAGGTGCTCGATGCGGCGCTTGCCAAGGCGCAGGCGATGGAAGACGTGCTCGAAAAGGCGCGTTCCTACCACGATGATGTTCTCGCCGCGATGGAGGAGTTGCGCGCTGTGTGCGACCGCATGGAGGGAATCGTCTCGACTGAAGCTTGGCCGCTGCCCACGTACAACAAGATGCTGTTCTATTGCTAAAGGGTTGTTCATTATCCCTTTGAGAGTTCGGAAAATGAGTCGGAGAACGTATCTCCGACTCATTTTCACCACGCGCGAATGGGTTGAAGATATGTTCTCCGACTCATTTCAGGAGGTGTGATGGCCGCAACAATACCCGGTGAAAAGCCCGACAGGCTGGAAGAGGCCTGTGCTGTTTTCGGCGTATATGCGCCTGGCGAAGACGTGGCGCGCATGACGTGCTTCGGCTTGCAGGCGCTACAGCATCGGGGGCAAGAAAGCGCTGGCATCGCGGTCGGAGATGGCAAGACGATCCTTATCCACAAGGATTTGGGGCTGGTCAACCAAGTATTCGACGAGGAAACGATCGCGCACCTGAAAGGCGATGTCGCAATCGGGCACACCCGGTATTCAACGGCGGGAGGTGGAGGCTGGAAAGAAGCGCAGCCCCACGTTTCGGCCATCGATGACGAGCTGATTGCGCTGGCCCATAATGGCACGCTCATAGATACGATTCCTCAGCGGGCATGGCTGGCGAATGAAGGCATTCAGCTGTATGGCTACACCGATAGCGAGGTGGCTGCCCGTACCATCGGGGTGGATACCCGCAGAACCGGGCATATACGCTCGGGAATCCAGCTTATGATGCAGCAGTTGCACGGCGCCTACGCCATCGTGTTGGCAACGCCCGAGGCGCTCTATGCATTCCGCGACCCCAACGGCATACGCCCGCTTTCCCTCGGCGAGTTACCCGGTGGGCGGGGATGGGTCGTTGCGAGCGAAACGTGCGGGCTCGATGCCGTGGGTGCAAACTTCGTGCGGGATGTCGAGCCCGGTGAGATCCTGAAGGCGAGTGCGGCGGGCTTGGAATCGCGACAGGCGGCTCATCCGGGGCGTCGGGCGAGCTGCATTTTCGAATACGTGTACTTTGCGCGCCCCGATAGCGTGCTCGACGGAGAGGTCGTCTACCACGCCCGCCGACGCATGGGGCGCATCCTGGCGCGTGAAGCGCCGGTCGAAGCCGATTTGGTGCTTGGAGTTCCCGATTCGGGCGTGCCGCCTGCTATTGGATTTGCTGAGGTGAGCGGGATCCCTTACGGCGATGCCATCGTGAAGAACCGCTACGTGGGGCGAACGTTTATCCAACCCACGCAAGAG
>JAUNCA010000055.1 GCA_030526775.1 Coriobacteriia bacterium
TCCAGTTCGATACCCAGTACAGCATGACGACCGCGATGAGCGCTGCGACGCCCTAGTTGCCGCGCATGGCTTGACGACGCGCGAAGCGGAAATCCTGCTTCTTACCGCGCGCGGCCATTCCTCCACGTTCATCGCCGAGCAGCTGTTCATTTCCGCGAGCACGGTGCGCTTTCACCAGCAAAACATCTACCGCAAACTCAACGTCCATTCCCGCCAGGAGCTGTTGGCCCTGGTGAATGAAGAGGGGGTTTCATAATGCATGACATCCATGCAGCAGGCCATCCCGCTGGGCATCCCGGCGGACATCCGGGCGCTCATACCGGTGTGCGCCCGCAGCGCCCCGGTTCCGGAGCTGCCGCGCAAGCCTTCGAGGCGAAAACTGGCATCAAGCCCCCGCGCATCGTGGCGTGGGAGATCACGCGCAGCTGCAACCTGGCATGCGCGCATTGCCGCGCGTCGGCCCACTGCGAGCCGTATCCGGGCGAGCTTTCGCTCGACGAATGCAAGAAGCTCATGGACGACATCGCGTCCATCACCGACCCGATCCTCATCCTCACGGGCGGCGAGCCGCTAATGCGCCCCGACATCTGGGAGATTATCGATTACGCCCATGAGCTGGGGATGCGTCCGGTCATCGGGACGAACGGCACGCTCATCGACGACGAGATGGCAGCCAAGATTGCCGCGCACGGCATCCCGCGCGTTTCGCTTTCGCTCGATTTCCCCGACGCGGCCGGACAGGATGCGTTCCGTGGGAAAGAGGGTGCCTTCGACGAGACGCTCGCCGGCCTGCGCAACCTGCGCGCCCATGGCGTGGAAGTGCAGGTGAACACCACCGTCACCAAGATGAACAAGGATGTGGTGCAGGACATTCACGACCTGGCCGAACGCGAGGACTGCGCGGCGTTTCACCCGTTCTTGCTCGTGCCGACCGGCCGTGGCGAGGACCTCGTGGATGTCGAGCTTACGCCCGAGGAGTACGAGGAAGTGCTCACCTGGGCGTATACCTGCCAGAAGACGAGCCCCATGCACTTCAAGCCCACCGACGCCCCGCAGTACTACCGCATCATGCGGCAGATGGCGGCGGCCGAGGGTGTGAAGGTGACGCCTCAGACCCATGGCATGGAGGCCATGACGCGCGGGTGCCTCGGCGGTATCAGCTTCGTGTTCATCAGCCACGTGGGCGATGTGCAGCCCTGCGGGTATTTCAACATGCAGCTCGGCAACGTGAAGGAGACTCCGTTCCCGGAGATCTGGGAGAAGTCGCCGGTGTTCAACGACCTGCGCGACTATTCCAAGCTGAAGGGCAAGTGCGGCGCCTGCGAGTACAAGGGCGTTTGCGGCGGCTGCCGCGCCCGTGCGCTCGCGGCGACGGGAGACTACCTGGCGCCCGAGCCGTATTGCGCCTATATTCCCCCGAAATGGGCGAAGATGCAGGCCGCGGAGCAGGAGGGATAATGGCCGAAACGTTATCGGAGCGCGTGCTCGCCCTCATCCAGAGCGATTTCCCGCTTGAGCACGACCCTTATGGTGTTATCGCCGCTGGGTTGGACTCAACGCGCGATGAGGTGCTCGCGGCGATGGAGGGGCTGCGTCGCAGCGGCACCGTTCGCCGGATGGGCGCATCGTTCGCCTCGAAGAAGCTCGGGTATTCGTCGTCGCTGTGCGCGTTGGCGGTTCCCGGTGACGCGGCCGAGGTCGATCGGGTGGCGGCAATCGTGAATGCGTATCCGGGTGTGACCCATAATTACCTGCGCGACAACCGCTTCAACCTGTGGTTTACGATCATCGCGCGCGGGAAGGCAGAGATCGCACGCATTCTCGCCGAGATTCAGGAGAAGACGGGTTGCGCTGAGGCGCTGAACCTCCCTGCGACCAAGCTTTACAAGATTCGCGTCGATTTCAGCGAGGTGGAGTCCAAGAGCGGCGTGTCTTCTCGCCCCGCGCGTCATGCTGCGCGCAATACTGAAGGCATGCCTCCTTTCAATTCCGAGGATCCCTTCGATGTCGCGCTTGTGCGGTGGGCGCAAGACGACATTGCCGGCGATGGGGAAGCGGTCGATTCCGAACCGTTCGCCACGGCTGCCGCTCGCATCGCGGCTGAAATCGGCGACCCCGATATTGACGAGGCGCGTGTGCTCGAGCGCCTTCGCCAGCTGAAAGCCACGGGTGCCATCCGCCGGTTCGGCGCATTGGTCGCGCATCGTAAGATGGGTTATGCGTTCAACGGCATGACGGTGTGGGATATACCTGCCGAGAAAGCCAATGAGGTGGGTGCGGCGTTTGCGGCCGAGCCTTTTGTCTCGCATTGCTATGCGCGCCCGCGCAGCGACGCGTGGCCATTCAACCTGTATGCTATGGTGCATGCGAAGACGCAGGACGAGCTCGATGCCCGCGTGGCCGTGCTGGGGGAACTTGCCGGAAGCGAAGGGCGCGTCCTAGTTTCGACCAGGGAATATAAGAAAATCTCGATGCGTTATTTCGAGGAATAGGAGACGAGGAGCACGCGGATGCTGAATCACGATCGGTCGGCGGGCGATTTTGCCCAGGCATGCAAGTCTATTCCCGGCGGGGTGAATTCGCCGGTGCGCGCGTTTGGCAAGGTGGGCTGCACGCCCGTGTTCTACGACCATGCGCAGGGCAGCCACGTGTGGGATGTCGATGGCAACGAATACGTCGACTTCATCTGCAGCTGGGGCCCGATGATTCTCGGGCATGGCGATGCGGACGTTTTGGGTGCGGTGCGCGCGCAGCTCGACCGTGGCGTGTCGTATGGCGCTCCGTGTGAAGCGGAGATCCGGCTCGCGCAGCTTATCTGCGAAATCGTCCCGAATGCCGAGCGCGCCCGCATGGTATCGAGCGGCACCGAGGCCACGATGACCGCCATCCGCCTGGCGCGCGGTTGCACTGGGCGCGACAAGTTCGTGAAGTTCGAGGGGAACTACCACGGGCACAGCGATTCGCTGCTCGTGGCGGCTGGCAGCGGCGTGGCGACGCTCGGGATTCCCGATACGCCGGGAGTCACGGCAGGCACGGCGGCCGACACCATCGTGGCGCCCTACAACGACCTGCAGGCGGTGAAGGATATCTTTGCCCAGGTGGGGAAGCAGATTGCGGCGATTATCGTCGAACCCATCGCGGGCAACATGGGCGTGGTGGCGCCGGTCCCCGGCTTCCTCGAGGGCTTGCGCGCCGTGTGCGACGAATATGGTGCGCTGTTGATCTTCGACGAGGTTATTTCCGGATTCCGTGCGGCGATTGGCGGCGCGCAGGAGCGTTTCGGCATCCGGGCCGACCTGTGCACGTACGGAAAGATCATCGGCGGCGGTTTCCCCGTGGGATGCGTGGCTGGCCGCGCGGAGCTGATGGAGCAGCTTGCACCCACCGGTCCCGTGTATCAGGCGGGAACGCTCTCGGGCAACCCGGTGGCCATGGAGGCGGGCATCGCGACACTGACCAAGCTCATGCAGCCGGGGGTGTACGAGGAGCTCGAGCGCAAGGGCGCGCTGTTGGCCGAGGTATTGCGCGCTGCGGTTGCCGAGGCGGGCATTCCCGCTTGCGTGAACCAGATGGGCTCGCTTGCCACGCTGTTCTTCCATCCGGGGCCAGTGACCTGCTGGGACGACGCGGCTGCTTGCGATACCGATGCCTTCGCGCGCTATTTCCGCGGCATGCTCGAGGCCGGCTTCCTCATCGCGCCGAGCCAGTTCGAGGCCCTGTTCGTGAGCCTCGCGCACACTGATGGAGAAATCGAGCGCTTTGGCACCGCTGCCCGAGCAGCCCTCGCGAATTGCCGCTAGAAGGTGTACTCTATGCCAGCCCCCGTCGTCTAGCGGCCAAGGACGCCGGCCGTTCAAACCGGTAACGGAGATTCGAATCCTTCCGGGGGCACCAACTACGTTGCGGCGGCCTACGGCCGCCGCTTTTAGTTGCACCGCTGAAAGGCGCCCAGGCACCCCATCTTCGCGCTCCAAGAATTGCTCAAGCCTTCGGCTTGCGCGGGGGTGGTTGCAAGCAGCCACCCATTCTCGCTGAAAACGCGCCACTGGCGCGTTTTCCGGGCGCTCGAATCGTACGAAGTACGCTTCACAATTCTTTCCCGCGAATCTGGGGCACCTGGACGCCTTTCAGCTACGCACCACAGGCGACCTGAGAGGGTGAAAAATTTCATAAAAAGGGACTGTCCCTTTTTATGCAGGCGACCTGAAAGGGTGGGTGGTGCACCATTCCGGGAACGGCGCACCACCTGGCACCGTGACTCCTTTTAGAAGTGGGAGGAGCGGTGGTTGAGGTGCTGTGCGAAGGTTTCGGGGGTGCTGTTGGGGCTTACGGGGTCTTGGCGGTCGAGGGCGTCGATGGCGGCGATTTCTTCTGCTGTCAGCGGGCTCTTCAGGTCTAGTGCATTCTCGTGCACACGGGTGGCGTTGCGGCTGCGGGGGATGGCGACGATGCCCTTGCTCCGCTGCCATGCCAAGACAATTTGCCCCGTTGTTGCCTCGTGCGCCTCCGCCAGTTCCACGATAACCGGGTCTTCCAGGCACTTGCCGCGTCCGAGCGGGGACCATGCCTCGAAGACGATGCCATGCTCGTTGCAAAACCCCAGCGTCTTGTTGTCCTGCAAGTACGGGTGAAACTCCAGCTGGTTTACCGCGGGCGGCGTGTCGCTCGAAACCATGAGCTGCTGTAAGTGCGACACCCGGCAATTCGCGACGCCGATTGAGCGCACGAGCCCCTCGTCGCGCGCCTGCTCGAGCACCTTCCACGCTTCCACGAACTTGTCTTCCACCGGCCAGTGGATGAGCATGAGGTCGAGATAGTCAAGCTGCAGGTCGCGCAAGCTCTCCTCGATGGATTCGCGCACCGTGCCGTCGATGAGCCGGTCGTTCCACACTTTCGACGTTATGAACAGCTCTTTGCGGGGGATGCCGCCATTTGCGATGCCGATGCCTACCGCTGTTTCATTTCCGTAGAAGCGTGCACAGTCTATCAGGCGATATCCATCCTGGATTGCGAAAGCCACGGTTTGCTCGGCTTCGCCGCCCGGTGCGAGCTTGAACGTCCCGAATCCGAAACGGGGTATCCGACGACCATCATTGAGGGCGATACCGCCAGCAATCGTCAAATCCATGCCACGTTCCTTTCCGCTTCCCATCTCGAGGCTATACTACCCCAAAGCCCGCGGTCGCCCCATAGAGAGTTTTGCACGGTGGCCTTTCGCAAAGTGGGGTTGCTCTATGAGAGAATAGGCGATGTCCGTTGTTGCTGAAATCGTGTGGGTGTGGGGAGTTTGCTGACATGATCAAAAAGACAATTCCAGCATTGGTGCTTATGCTGGGGCTGTTTGTGACTGTGCTCGTGGGGTGCAGCGGACAGCAGGCTGCTTCGAATACGGCAGATTCCGCCGAGAAGATTCCGATAAAGGTGCTCATCCTCCCGAAATTCGAACTGGGCGATATGGAGGACGGCGCAGTCGGCGAGGCGGAGCTGTATCACGACGGCTACCTTGTCGGGTGCGACGAATACGACATCGAGAACGGGCTGCCGGACGATAAACTCCATGTGAAAGATGGCGTCGCCATCTACGAAGTGGGCGAGGGAAAGGTGAGCGCCGCTTTGGCGACGAATGCGGTTCTCGACGATGAGCGCTTCGATTTCTCCGAGGCGTATATCATTTCCACGGGGTGCGCGGGCTCGGCGATGGGCAGCACCGTGATGGGCGACGTGTTCATCATCAGCGCTGCCGTGGACTACGACCTCGGCCACCATGCGGACCCCCGTGAGATGGAAACGAAGGCGGACGAGACGTGGTTCCATGAAGAGAATTACGACGAAACGGCATATGTCGAACTGAACCCAGAGCTTGTGGACAAGGTATATAACCTGGTGAAGGACGTACCGGTCAAGACAACCGACAAGACGCGCGCATTCATGTCGAGCGCTTTCGACGGGCAGGAATGGGCTGTTCGTGACCCGAAGGTCCTACGGGGCACCACCGCGACCTCAGACAATTATTGGAAGGGCAGCTACGGCCACGCCAACGCCGAGCTCATGGTGAAAACCTATGGCTGCAAGGATCCATATGCCACCACGGAGATGGAAGACATTGCCATCGGGCTTGCCCTCGAACGGCGCGGCATGCTCGACCGCTATATCATCATCCGCTGCAGCGTGAACATGGACGTGTTCATGAACGATGCCACGCCCGAGAGCCTGTGGGGCGCGCGCGACGAGCTCCACTTAGAGGACAGCCAAGAATCGACCGGCATTTTCAACATGGCTATGGAAAACAACTTCGCCGTCGGCAGCGTCGTGGTGGATGCCATCCTCGACGGCACCCTCTAAATTTCATAAAAAGGGACAGTCCCTTTTTATGAAATTTTGCGGCGGTGAGGCGAGAAACGGGAAGGGGAGGCCTTGAGCGGGAAGACCATGGAGCTCTTGGCGCCGGCCGGTGGGCCGGAGCAGCTCGAGTATGCGATTCATTTCGGGGCGGACGCGGTTTACCTAGGCTGCGAGCGCTTCGGCATGCGTGCGCGGGCGACCAATTTCACGCTGGACACCCTGCCCGACGCGGTGGCGCGAGCGCATGCCAAGGGCGTGAAAGTACACCTGGCTTGCAACGTCGTGATGCATCAGGGCGACCTTGCCGGGTTGCCGGAGTTCCTGCAAGCCGCGGCTGCCGCGGGCGTGGACGCGCTGATAATCGGCGATATGGGTGCAGCCATGTTGGCGCGCATGCACGCGCCCGATGTCGAGATCCACGTGAGCACGCAGGCGAGCGTGAGCAATTCCGAAGCCGCGAAGGCCTGGCAGCAGCTGGGCGCGACCCGCATCGTGGCGGCGCGCGAGATGTCGCTGCAAGACATCGCCGAGATGAAGTGCCAGATGCCCGCCGGCATGGAGCTCGAGGCCTTCGCGCACGGCGCCATGTGCATGGCGTATTCCGGCCGGTGCCTCATCAGCGATTTCCTCGCGAAAGGCCGCTCCGGCGTGCGGGGCAACTGCGCGCAGTCGTGCCGCTGGCAATATGCGCTAGCCGAGAAGTGGGAACCCGAGACGTACCATCCCATCGAGGAGGACGGGCGCGGCACCTACATCCTGAACGCCGAGGACCTGTGCATGCTCGAACATCTCGACGATCTGGCCGAAGCGGGCGTGGATTCCATCAAGATCGAAGGCCGCAACAAGAAGGCGTACTACGTTGCCTGCGTCGTGAACGCATACCGGCAGGTGCTCGACGGCGCCGACCCCAAGCAGTTCCTGCGCGAGCTGGACATGGTCTCGCACCGTCCCTACAACACCGGCTTCTATTACGGCATGGCGCATCAGACATCGGAAGCCCTCATGTACATCCGGAAGTCCGACTGGGCGGCCGAGGTCATTTCCTGCGAGCCCGCCGATAATGGGTACCACCTGGAGTTTCGGTGTCGGTCGCGCTTTGACCTCAACCGGGAGTTCGAGGTGGTGTCGCCGACCGGTCCCGTGCGTCCGATTCACATCTCGAACCTCATTCATATACCGGTCAGCCGGCTCGAGACGAAGGATTTCGGCCCGTCTGCCGAGCGCCTGTACCGCGAGGCGGAGCCGTACCCCGTGGAGGAGGCCGGCCATCCGGGCGAGCGTTATTACGCGACAGTTGATGCCCCGGTCGTGCCCGGCGACATCATCCGCATGCTCCGCTAACGGCGCTTCAACCCACCCGTGGAACCGGGGGGCGGGGGGGGGGGGGCCCAAGTGAACCCCCACCCCCCCCCCCGGGCCCGGGGGGGGGGTTTGGGCGACCCAACCGCCACCCCACCCCCGGTCCCCCGTTCCACCCCCCGTGGGGGTTGCCAGGCATTGGAAGCATTGTCTCACCCATGCCGCGTCCATTTCTGTTCGGGATGTGCCGTTCCTTGACCCAAGACGAACGTTCGCGTACCCTCTTGGGTTCGAGTGTTAATTTGAATTTCAAGGGGGCAGCACATGCTCGTATTGGTGGTAAACGCCGGCAGTTCCACGCTGAAGTGCCAGCTTATACAGACAGATGGCAAGAAAAGCCTGATGAAGAGCTTGGCGGAGAAGATCGGCCAGGCGGATGCCACGATGAGCCTGCAATGGCTTCCGGACGGCGAGAAGAAGCGCTACGCCATCGGCGGTATTTCCATCGACCGCTGCCTCGAGAAGGTGCTCGAGATCATGGTCGAAGATGAGGAGAGCCCCATCAAGAGCCTCGAAGAGCTCGACGCTATCGGCAACCGCATCGTCTCCGGCGGCGAGTATTTCGACCGTTCGGTCATCGTCACGGACGAGACCTTCCCGCTTATCAAAAAGTGCGAAGCCCTCGCTCCGTTGCACAACCCGCCCGCCGACACCTGCATTGCCATGATGCAGCGGATGCTGCCAGACACCCCGCAGGTAGCGGTATTCGACACGGCGTTCCACCAGTCCATGCCCGCGAAGGCGTTCATGTACCCGCTCCCGATGAAGTACTACGAGAAGTACGCTATCCGCCGTTATGGCGCGCATGGCACGAGCCACCGCTACGCCGCGCAACGCGCAGCCGACATGATGCACCGCAACATCAAGCACATGGGCATCATCACCTGCCACTTGGGTTCGGGTGGTTCCATCTGCGCAGTTGAAGGCGGCAAGTCCATCGATACGACGATGGGTTTCACGCCGCTCGACGGCCTGATGATGGGCACGCGTTCCGGCTCTCTCGACCCGGCTATCGTCACCTACGTAATGCGTCGCGAGCGCCTGACCTACGACGAGATGGACCGCATCCTGAACAAGAAGTCGGGCATCCTGGGCATCTCCGGCACCTCGGCAGACATGCGCGACGTCACCGAGGCGGCGCACGCCGGCGACGAGCGTGCCCAGCTCGCCATCGACATGTACGTCCACGCGGTGCAGAAGGCCATCGGTTCCTACTATGCGCTCATGACCCACACCGATGCCGTCGTCCTGACCGCGGGCATCGGCGAAAACTCCGCCGAGCTGCGCGAACTCATCTTCGCGGGGTTGGCGCACATGGGCATGATCCTCGACAAGGAGCGCAACGATTTCACCGGCGCCATCGGCGAAGACCGCATCGTCTCCATCGACGACAGCCCCATCAAAATCTTCGTGGTAACCGCCGACGAGGAAATGCGCATCGCCCGCGACACCGCCGCCCTGGTAAGCGGAGAAGAAGTCCGCTAACCGCCCCAAGGAAAGTAATAGCGAACCTGACCAAGACCTCTGAGGTTTTGGTCAGGTTTTTGTTTAAAGCTTTGGTCGTAAATGGGCTAGTCGCTCAGGACTTCGGCGCACCAATCTGTCTTTCCGCAGCTTGTGCAGGTGACCTTGCGGGTGGTTGGGGTGTGGGCGGCGAAGAACCATTCGCGCGCCTCGGGCTTGAACGACGTGTGGCAGTGCGGGCACAGGTACACGACGCGGTCACGGTAGAAACGCACCAGGGCGAACGCAACGGGGATGGCGAGCAATTCTACGCCGACGAAGGGCTTCCAGTCTCCCTTGCGGATCCAGTGGACAAGTGCGGCCATTTCGATTGCTCCGACGGGCAAGGCGATGCCCGTCATGATGTTCAACATGTTTTGTAGTTGCTGTTCTTGCGACTTCTCGTTTTGCATGATGTCCTCCATGCCGGCTATCGTTTCCGCGGGGGAGTGCGCCTTCTTCCGCAAGCCCTTGCCTCATGCGCTCGAGCCTCTTGCGAGCCTGCTGGCGCTGGGTAATCTCGCGTTCGAGCTTGCGGTCCTGCTGCTCCAGGATATCCTGAAGTACCTGGGCGGAAGTATCGCTGCCGAGCACGCCCCGGATGGCGCCGAGCTGCAGACCGAGCGACTTCAGCAGGAGAATCTTGCGCAGCTTCGCGGCATCGGCCTCGGTGTACATGCGCCTTCCGCCTTCCGATGTGAACGCGGGCGGCAGGAGGCCTTTCTCGTCGTAGTACTGCACCGTGCGCACAGATACCCCGCAGGCTTCGGCAAGCTCGCCGGTGGTGTATGTTTTCTCCCCGTTGCTGTCTTCCAGCATGGAATCCACCTCCTTTCACGGAGCATGTAACGCCATCGCGTTACGTCACGAGCAAGCCTTTTTCCAAAAAAATTTGCACACAAGGCAAAGAATGCCGGCAGCGACACAGAAACCCGACGCAAAAGAGCGTCTCCCCAAATGTTCAAGGGGCTTTCTAAGTGGGGACGATTCTTGCGGGCAAGACTTACAATGGTTGCAGCCGCGTTCGCCAAGCATATGGGTGGTTGAAAATGGTTTTTGAAAAGCGCGTGCGGGAATATGCTCGCAAGAACTTCAACGAGGTGTACCACTGCACCCTGAATCCCGATGGGCCGGGTGTGGTGCGCATACACTTGGTTCCACCTCTCGTGGATCTTCCCATCGAGTCCGAAGATGCCGCCGGGGTGGGGTCGAGTGTTGCCATCATCAACGGGCAGGACGTCATCCCCGTGAACACGGCGTGGAGCATCCTGCTCATCGAGTTCATCCGCGCGGTTAACCGCTACGACGGGAAGGCCGTGTCCGACCAGGATGTCGAGGACATCCAGGTGGCGACATGCAAGGCCGTGCGCAAAGTGTATCCCCTTATCGACAAGAAGCGCCTGCGCAACGACGTGTACACCATCATGAAGACGTTTACCCAGGTGGCGCGAGGCCAAGCCGTGGAGGAGCCCATCGACTACATTCCGCTCGGCGAGTATGCGCCCTTCATGCGCGCACCGCACCGGATGGACCTCATGGTGAGCTCCATGGTGGCGAACGGGCATTGGAACTGCAACCAGAAATGCGTGCACTGCTATGCGGCAGGCCAGGAGCATTCGGAAGAGCCCGAGCTTTCGACCGAGGACTGGAAAGGCATCATCGACAAGTGCCGGAACGCCGGTGTGACGCAGGTCACGTTCACGGGCGGCGAGCCCACGCAGCGCGACGACCTGTTCGAGCTCATCGAATACGCGCGCTGGTTCGTCACGCGCCTGAACACGAACGGCATCCGCCTGACGAGCGAGTATTGCCAGCAGCTGCGCCGCGCATCGCTTGACAGCGTGCAGGTTACCTTCTACTCGCACGACGCAGCCGTACACGATGCGCTCGTCGGCGCGCATCGCTACGCGGAAACCGTCGCTGGCATGGAAAACGCGCTGGCAACAGGGCTGAACATGAGCGTGAACACGCCGCTGTGCACGGCAAACCGAGACTACGTGAAAACGCTCGAGTTCCTCCATGCGAAGGGCGTCATCTACGTGACGTGCTCGGGGCTCATCACCACGGGCAACGCGACCACCGCCGCATCGGAGAGCCTGCAGCTCTCCGTCGACGAGCTCAAGCAGGTGTTGCGCGAGGCCACGGCGTTTTGCCATGCGAACGGCATGGAGCTCAGCTTCACCTCGCCCGGCTGGGTGGAGCCCGGATTCTGCTATGAGCTGGGCTTGAACGAACCCTCGTGCGGCGCGTGCCTCAGCAACATGGCCATCACGCCCGGTGGCAACGTCGTTCCCTGCCAAAGCTGGCTCAGCGACAGCGTGCTGGGCAACATGCGTGCCGACGACTGGGAATCCATCTGGAACGGCGCACGTTGCGCGCAGATTCGCGCGCATTCCGCGGAGATGGATGGGAGCTGCCCGCTGCGCAAGCTACCTGGCGCAACGGTAGGAGAGGGGGCGATCGCATGAAGAAGCTATTAGCCGCACTCTTCGCCCTCGCATTCGCCCTGGCCCTGCCGGTTTCCACCGCCTGGGCCGCGCCGGGCGATTTGGACGAGATCGTCGATTACGCCATCACGGTCGACGTGAACGACGACGCCACGCTGAACATGGAGTATCACATCGAGTGGAAGGTGCTCGACTCCACTTCGGAGGGCCCGCTCACCTGGGTGCAAATCGGCATTCCCAACAACCACTGCCGCTCGTTTGTGGGTCTCAGCGATACCGTTAAAGACATCTCGTACAGCACGGCAGGCGGAAGCTATGCGCGCATCGACCTGGACCGCGCGTACCACGCCGGAGAAGTGGCGAGCTTCGACTTCTCGTTCGTGCAGGATTACATGTACGAAGTCGGACGCGACAACCAAGGCGAAGCGGTCTACGAATTCATCCCGGGCTGGTTCGACGGCATCGTGGTCGACAACCTTACCGTGAAATGGAACGCCGACAAGGTCCAGCGCATCGCCCCTGCCGCGCCGCTGGACAAGGGCTATTACACCTGGTCAACGCCGCTGGGGAAGGGCGAGCGCTACAAGGTGACAGTCGGCTATCCCGACGATGCCTTCGCCTTCGATGTGAATAAGACCATCGTGCGCGGAGTCCAGCGCGAGATCGTGGAGCCGGACCCCATGGAAGACGTCATCTACTTCTTCATCGGCTTAGCCATGATGGCCGTGTTCGTCGGGGTTATCGTCGCGTTTTTCCGCGGGCTCGCCCGTGGGGTCAACGAGCTATTCGAAGCAGGTTCGGGCTTCGTGGCGAACCAGCGGGCCGGCAAGAAGATTACCCGCACGAAAGTGGTTTACTACCCCTCCTGCCAGGGTTGTGGCGCTCCCCGCGCCGAGGGAAAGGATGCGTGCGAGTATTGCGGGCGCAGCCTGATAAAGAGCGAGGAAGTCATCACCGAAGAGGAGATTCCGCCCGAGGAGAAGGCCCTGAAGAACAGGAAGACGGACGGTGTGTACGCCTACTCATCCGAGCCGAACACCTTCCTGCGCGTGCACGTGACGCCCATCATCGTGACGTCGCACAGCCACGGCTCGAGCCACAGTTCGAGTCACAGCCGCGGTTCGGGTTCCCGAGGCTCGTGCGCCTGTGCAAGTTCGTGTGCTTGTGCCTGCGCGTGCG
>JAUNCA010000056.1 GCA_030526775.1 Coriobacteriia bacterium
TCCCGAACCTCGTGATTGCGAGTCCCGACAGCGTCGGTCCGACGCTCACGCTCATGAACGCGTGCGCAACCGACACCTCGCTCTTCTACATGACCGTCATCGCCGGCATCGGCGTGCCGCTCGTGCTGGTGTACCACTTCCTGGTGTACCGCATCTTCCGCGGCAAGGTGCGCGAGAGCGACCTGGAGTACTAAGCGCGTAGCGCTAAGCGTTGAAACACCCGATAAGCACCCCCTTTGCAGTACGCGAAGGGGGTGTTTTCGTGTAAGGGGTGCGTGCGTTTGCCCTGCGTACTAAAATGTGCGCATCGATTTAAAGGAGTTGAAGCACATGAAAAAGCGCCCTGAGCTGATGATTCTCATTGCGGTAATCGCCGCGCTAGTGGTGTCTTTGCTCTGCAGCGCCATCAGCTGCAGCATGGTGATGAACGCCGTCAACCACCCCGCACAGCAAGCGGAAAACTTTGATGAATGGATAAACGACCACATCAACGGAGGCGACAACGGCGGTAACGAGGGCGATTCGCAAAACGGTGGCGATTCGCAACCCGGTAACGGTGGCTACACTGACCAAGATGTGCCTGCGAGCATGGAAATCGAGGTCGACGAGCTCTCCGACGACCTGCAGGCGGTTATCAACAGCGACATTACGAGGAAGTTGGGTCTGAGCGATACCGATAAGGTTACGGTGAGCAACTTGACCAAGGAAACGGTCGCTACGCCAGAACTCAAGAATGGATACGTGTTGAGCCAGGTAAGCGGCAAGGTGACGATAACCAATATGCTCGGGAACGACGAGACGGTCGATTACACCTCGTACTATTACGCCGATAATCCGCGCGCCTCGAAGATTACCTGGTACATCTATGCATACGACCTGAGTTCGTATAAGGTGCTGCCCAATGGATTTGAAGAGATTGCGGGCGATCCGATGAATGTGCGCGGCATCATCCAGGGTGATGCGTCTTTGTTAGGCGATTTGTTGGGCGCTAGCGAAGGCGATACGCAGCACACGTAAACCCCCGGACCATTCGCAGGTGCGGATGAGCAGGCATGGGAGGATTCTTTTATGAGTGACATCATCGTCGTCGGTTGTGGGCGTGTGGGCAGCCAGCTGGCCACGCAGCTTTCGCACAGCGACAACAACGTGACGGTTATCGACCGCGATGTGGCTGCGTTCGCCAACCTCGGGCCCGATTTCAACGGCGCCACGATCCAGGGCGTGGGTTTTGACGAGGACGTCCTCACAGAAGCGGGCGTGAAAACCTGCGATGCCGTGGCGGCTGTGACGCAGCTCGACAATACCAATCTTATGATTGCCGAGGTGTGCGAGAAGCTGCACGGTGTGCCGCATGTGGTGGCGCGTTTGCACGACCCCTCCCACGAGCGTGCGTATTCATTGCTGGGCATCGACTATTCCTGCGGTACGACGCTGGTGGCCGAGGAGATTTACTCGAAGCTGCAGGCGGGGCATGGCAAGCACGTGAAATCGTTTGGCGACGTGGAGATAATCCAGTTCACGCTGAACCTGCGCGACCATATGCGCCAGACCATCCGCGCTTTCGAGCTCGAACGGCCGCATGGCGCGCGCATCGTCGCGTTTGAGCGCGCCGATGGGTCGGCGACGTCGATTCCCGATTCCGACAGTATCCTCTACGACGGCGACAAGCTTGTCGTGTGCATCCGCAGCGAGTTTCTGCCGGCGTTCCAGCGTTTCATGAGGGAAAGGTAGGGCTCCATGCACATCATCATCGTGGGCGCCGGTAAAGTCGGCGAATATCTGGCCCGCACGACCCTCGAGAGTGGCAACGATGTCGTGGTCATCGAATCGGACCACAACCGCGCGGTGGAGATGGCCACGGCGTTGTCGGGCCGCGTTCTGGTTATCTACGGCGACGGTTGCAACTCGCGCGTGATGGAGGATGCCGATATCCAGCATGCCGACGTGTTCGTGGCGACGACAGGACGCGACGACAACAATCTCGTGGCATGCGAGATCGCGTCACGCGTCTATAACGTGAAGCGCTGTATCGCACGCGTGAACAACCCGAAGAACCTCCGCATTTTCCGCAAGCTCGGCATCGAATGCGTGTCCTCGACAACGCTTATCGGCCGCCTGATCGAAGAAGAAGCAACGCTGGGCAACCTGAATGCGGTCTCGACGCTTGCGCAAGGCAACATCGGCTTGCTGGAAGTGAGGATTCGCGAGTTCCGCACGCCGGGCCTGAGCCCCATCAAGGGCGCGCTGCTCTACGATGAGGTCGATTATCCCGATGAGGCGCTCCCGATTGCCGTGGTGCACGATGGCGCGCCGCAGCTCGTGGACGAGGAGACGCGCGTGTTCCCCGGCGATACCGTCATCGTCGCCACCCCGACTGAAATTATCCCCGACGTCCGTACCGCCTTCCGCTTCGTATAGCCGACCAAGCCGCCGTTTCATGTTCGCCGCGTTCGGTTGTGCCATAATGGGTGAACCGGCAACGCGATGAAAGGGCTGCGATGATTCCACGCTATACCCGCCCCGAGATGGGGCATATCTGGTCCAACGAGAACAAGTTCGCCATCTGGAAGGAAATCGAGATCCTGGCATGCGAGGCGCAGGCCGAGCTCGGTCAGGCGGGCATCACGAAGGAAGACGCTGCCTGGATTCGCGCGCATGCCGACTTCACGGTGGCGCGCATCGACGAGATCGAGGCTGTTACCAACCACGACGTCATCGCGTTCCTCACCTGCATGGCCGAGTACATCGATGCCGACCTGCCCGAGGGGGCCGAGAAGCCGAGCCGCTGGGTGCACTACGGCATGACCTCCTCCGACCTGGGCGATACGGCGCTGTGCTACCAGATTACGCAGGCCATCGATATCATCCTCGCCGACGTGAAGGAGCTTGGCGAGATCTGCAAACGCCGCGCTTTCGAATTCCAGGAGACGCTGTGCGTGGGCCGCACGCATGGTATCCACGCCGAGCCCATGACCTTCGGCATGAAGTTCGGCATGTGGGCGCATGCGCTCAAGCGCAGCCAGATTCGCCTGCAGCAGGCGCGTGAAGCCATCGCCGTCGGAGCCATTTCGGGCGCGGTCGGCACGTATTCGAGCATCGACCCGTATGTCGAGGAATACGTCTGCGAGAAGCTCGGCCTTACGCCCGACCCCCTGTCCACGCAGGTCATCAACCGCGATCGCCACGCGCAGGTGTTCAGCGCGATGGCCGTGGCCGCAAGCACGCTCGAGCAGATTGCCCTGCAGGTGCGCTTGATGCAGGAAAGCGACGTCATCGAAGCGGAAGAGCCGTTCAAGAAGGGGCAGAAGGGCTCGTCGGCCATGCCGCACAAGCGCAACCCCATCACTGCCGAGCGCGTCTGCGGCCTGGCGCGCACCATCAAGGCGAATGCCCAGGTGGGCTACGATGACGTGGCGCTTTGGTTCGAGCGCGACATCAGCCATTCCGGCGCCGAGCGCGTCGCACTTGCCGACAGCTTCATCGCGCTGGACTACATCTTCAGCAAGATGACCTGGATCCTGGATGGCCTGCAGACCTACCCCGAAGCCATGGTCGCCAACCTGAACAAGACCCGCGGGCTCATCTTCAGCTCCAAGGTGCTGTTGGCCCTGGTGCAGACGGGCATCACGCGCGAGGATGCGTACGTTATCGTGCAGCGCAACGCGATGGCCACCTGGCACGACGTGCAGCAGGCCAAGCCCGGCCCCACGTATCGCGAGCGCCTGGAAGCCGACCCCGAATGCACGCTCACGGAAGCCGAGCTCGATGCGATCTTCGACCCCTGGGCGTTCCTGACGCTAATGGTGGCGTTTTAAAAGGGGCTCGAGAGCGTGTTGTTCTAGCCGACTAACCGACTTTGCACGCGCCCTAACGTGTGGCTCTTTGGGGCGCTTCGCTTTTTATGGTTCAGAGCTCTTGGTTTACGCCGGCTCCTAGTAGGTTTCTTCCCAATCCTCCCATTCGCCTTCTTCGGAGTAATCGTCGGAGGCGGTGTACTTGTCGGCATTTTCCTTGGTCGTGTACACGCGCACGTAGCAGAGTTTGTCGTCTTCAGATACCTTTTCGTTGTCTTGCACGGCAGCCGTGCGGTCGACGTTGGTGAAGATGACGAGCGAACCGCTTTCGCCCGTGGAGGCCAGGCAGTCGCCGTAAATCTCCGCATTGTTGTCGGTGGGGAAGATCGTGTAGCGCTTGCTTTGCAGGTCGATGGCCACCACAGCCGAGGTCGACTTCACGAGGAACCACCCATCGCACCAGGCCGGCGGCATCGAAGGTGTGCGCCCGAAGCGGAACCAGCTGCGGTTCGAGTACTGCGTTCCTTCCGGCTTGGCCTGAGGCGTGTAGGTGCCGAGGTTCGCGATGCCTCCGCCGTAGTTATAGATGCGCTCGAACGAGAACGCGAAGCCCGACGAGCCGTAGCAGGCCTCCATGGGCACCATGCGCGAGGGGAAGGTGAGGGAATCGAGCACGTTGCCATCCGGGCCCACCAGGAGCATCTGCCGGTGCGAACGCGCATCGGGATGACGCGGCGTGACGACGATGCCCTGCTCGGTGGTTGCGGGCATTATCGCGGTCGCGCAACGGCCGGGCGCAGTGTAGATGGTCTTCACCTTCTTGGGCTTGGTGAACGCGACTACCTTCACCTGGGTTTCGCCTTCGTCGGGATCTTCCGCATCTTCCGGAGGAACGACGGGCATCACCTGCCAATATGCGTTGCCTTCAATCGCCGCGAGCGTGGGCATCTCGGTGCTGGCATCGCCCTCGTCGACCAGGTGATGCTCGAGCAAATCCAGGTTCGAGCGCTGCGCCACATACACGCGCCAGTTGCCGCTGAGGATATTGGCTTCCGTCCAAACGGCGCCTTCATAACTCGCGCGCATGTCGTAGATCTCGAAGCCGTCGGAAGCGCTTTCGGCCGCCTCGAGCACGGTCGACACATTCCCGTTGCTCAGGTCTAACAAGGCAGCGGTAACCAGGGGCGTTGCCTTTGACGTGGGCAACAGGCATGCCGCGATGCTGTCGTTACCGGCCCACACGAGCGACCCGTACGGGAGCTTGTATTGGCCGATGAGCGTCATCACGTCATCGGTGGGGACCTCGGCGCAGTCGTCGAGCGTGAAGACCTCGCCTTCAGCCACGCTCAGCGATTCGACCTCGTTGCGGGTTTCGTTCGCATTGGTGACCGCAACCGCCACACCGCCGATGGCGGCGACGCCGGCGATGCCCGCTGCGCCATACAGCAGCTGACGGCGCGTGAGCAGGATCTCGCTATTGCCCGTGGGAATATGCATGCCCGCATCGTCGAACCCGAAGCGGCGGTCGTCTTTCACGTAGCTGCCACCGATGGTGCCGATGCCTTTTTCCGTGCGTTTGCCCACGTTGCTCGGGGTGCTCAACCCCGAGGGCGTACGCCGGTAGTTGCGTTTCGGTTGATCGTTTTTCTTCTCGGGCACGGCGGAGCTTCTTCCTCGGCCTCTAGCCGTTCATAGAACTGCCATCGGCGCTTACATAGAGGGGTTCACATTTGCACGATTATTGTGCCATTCGCCCAGCAGGACCGGGCGCTTCCATCCAATTGCTATAATAATCCCAAACATCGAAAGGCGGCTTCCAGCTCCTGGAAGATAGATGCTGGGGGTAGCCTGAACTGGAAAGATACTACCCCGTTGCATATGGGAGATTAAGGAGTTGAAGCCATGCCAAACGATACCCGCCGCATCCTTCTGGTTGAAGACGAAAAGGCCATTCGCGATGCCGTGGCCGCATACCTCGAGCGTGAGAACTACTGGGTGAGCGCCGTCGGCGACGGCCAGGAGGCCCTCGAGGAGTTCAGCAAGCATCATTTTGACCTGGTCATCCTCGACCTCATGCTTCCCCACGTTCCCGGCGAGCGCGTCTGCCGCGCCATCCGTGACAACTCGGATGTGCCGATCATCATGCTCACCGCCAAGGGCGAGGTGGAAGACCGCATCATCGGCCTCGAGCTCGGTGCCGACGACTACCTGGTGAAGCCCTTCAGCCCGCGCGAGCTGGTTGCCCGCGTGCGCGCCCTGCTGCGCCGCGTCCACGCCGACAGCGAGCCGCAGCGCGAGGTGCTCGAGTTCGGCGAGCTCACCATCGACGTGTCCGGCCATAAGGTTATGGTCTCGGGCAAGGAAGTCGACCTCACCGCAAGCGAGTTCAAGTTGCTCACCACGCTTTCCCGGTACCCGGGCCGCGTGTATTCGCGCATGGAGCTCGTCGAGAAGGTGCTCGGTTACGACTTTGAGGGCTACGAGCGCACCATCGACAGCCACGTGAAGAACCTGCGCGCCAAGATCGGCGACAACCCGCGCAACCCCAAGTGGCTGCACACCGTCCACGGCGTGGGCTATCGCTTCGAGGATCCCTCGAAGAACCCGCAGCAGTAGGCGTGAGCGTGCCCGCAGCATTGCGGGCATCGGGGTAATGCAGAACGAAAGCGCCCCCTTCGAACGCGAAGGGGGCGTTTGTAATCACCGGGAGGAGGGAACGTGGCGGATAAAGAACCGGAACAGGTCGAACGCGATAAGAAATACGACCGACCGAAGCGGCGAGTAAGAGCGGCTTGGCCGTGGTTGCAGTTAAGCTACACGACGCGCGTTACCATTTCCTTCGCGCTGATCTCAGTTATGACAACTCTCGTCGCATTCGGCGTGCTGTCGTATGTGTGGGGCCAGCACTTCCAGGAATACACGCGCGACAACATGGAGCGTACGGCCGAATCGACCGCAGCTGCCATCGCGGAGAAGTACGATGAGGCGAAGCGCTGGTCGCCCGATGTGCTGTCGCCGGCGACGACGGCGGCGGGAATAAACCGCAACGTCGGCATCCAGGTGGTCGATGCAAATGGCACGGTCCGCTACGACAATTACCCCGATCGCGACAAGCGCTCGTCGCTTGCCCCCACGAACAAGAGCCGCATGGTATCTGCCCCCATCATCGTGAATGATGAGGAAATCGGGTCGGTGAATGTGTGGGTGTACGGGAGCGACACCATGCTCACGCAGGCCGACCGCGAGTATCGGGATGGATCGTACCGGGCGATGCTTGTGGCGATGGCGCTGGCGATTCTGATATCCATCGGCCTCGGCATCCTATTCGCGCGTGGACTCGTCGACCCTGTGAACCGCATGACGCGCACGGCGAAAGCCATCAAGGAAGGCGACCTGTCCGCCCGCACGGGCCTTACCGGCGAGGACGAGGTATCGCGCTTGGGCGAGACGTTCGACGCCATGGCCGATGCCATCGAGAAAGACCGCATGATGGAGCGGCGTCTTACCACCGACGTCGCGCATGAGCTGCGCACCCCGCTCATGGCCATTCAGGCGACCATCGAGGCTATCGTAGACGGCGTGTTCGAGCCGGACGAGGAGCGCCTCGGCACGATAGATTCCGAGGTCCAGCGCTTGTCGCGCCTGGTTGATGCGCTGCTGAAGCTCTCGCGTCTCGAGAACCGCAAGATTCCCATGAACAAGACACGCCTGGATTTGGGCGAGCTGCTAACAGACATCATCGGCACGCACGAAGCCTACGTGCGCGAGTCGGGGCTCGATTTGATATTCGAGGCGGAAGAAGGTGTCGAGGTCTTCGGCGATGCCGACATGTTGCGCCAAGCTACCGCGAACCTCATCTCGAACGCCGTACGCTATACCCCCGAGGGCAGCATCACGGTGCGCGTGGCGCGCGGCGAAACCATGGCGAGCATCTCGGTGGCCGATACCGGCATCGGACTTACGCCCGAGGAATGCAAGATGGTGTTCAGCCGGTTCTGGCGTGGCGACGCTGGTCGCAACCGCGCGCAGGGCGGTCTGGGCATCGGATTGTCGGTTGTGAAAGAAATCGTTGACCGTCATAATGGCTGGGTGCGTGTCGAAGGTGAGAAGGGCGTGGGCGCCACATTCACCATCTTTATCCCGCTTTATGACGAAAACCGTGCAAATGCACGTGAGCGTGGAAAGAACAATAGGAAGGAACGCGATTAGCATGCCGAACCCCATTACCATTGAAGCGACGAGCCGCGGCAAGGTCCGCGATATGTACGATTTGGGCGACCGCCTGCTGGTGGTGGCTACCGACCGTATTTCTGCATTCGATTATGTGCTGCCCGACGAGATTCCCGAGAAGGGCCGCGTGCTGAACCAGCTTTCCGTGTTCTGGTTCGACCTACTGGCCGACACGATTGAAAACCACCTCATCAGCACCGACGTTGCCGATCTGCCCGAGCAGTTCAAGCCCTGGGAGGAGTGGCTGGACGGCCGCTTCATGCTGGTGCGCCGTGCGAACATGTTCCCCGTGGAATGCATCGTCCGCGGTTACCTCACCGGTTCGGGCCTGAAGTCCTACCAGAAGACGGGCGAGGTTTGCGGCATCCCGTTGCCCGCCGGCCTGGTGAACTCTTCGAAGATTCCCGAGACCATCTTCACCCCCTCGACCAAGGCCGAGCTGGGGGAGCATGACGAGAACATCTCGTTCGAACAGATGGTCGAGCTCGTGGGCGACGAGGCCGCCCAGGATCTGCGCGACCTCACGCTGAAGATCTACACGAAAGCCGCCGACCACGCCGCGGCGCATGGCATCATCATCGCCGATACCAAGCTCGAGTTCGGCACGGTGGATGGTCGCATCATCCTGGCCGACGAAGTTCTGACGCCGGATTCCTCGCGTTTCTGGCCGGCCGACACCTACGAGGTGGGCAAGGAGCAGCCGAGTTTCGACAAGCAGTATGTGCGCAATTGGCTGAACGCAAATTGGGATCGTACTGGCAATCCGCCGCACATGCCCGAAGAGGTCATCGCACAAACTACGCAGAAATACATTACGGCTTACGAGATGATTACCGGCAAGAAGTGGTAAAATCCCCTGTTCGCTGGCGAAATTATTGAAAGTAGGAACCGAATGTCGCGACGTAACCCTCTGAACGACCGTTACTTGATGGAGAAAGACAAGCAGGGCGTATCCCGCAAGTCCGTTTCGAACGCGAAACCGAAGACGAAGGCGGGCGAGAGCACCGCTGGTACCGATAGCTCGAAGAAAAAGCCGTCTCTGTTCAATCGGGCGAGCAAAGAAGAGCGGAAGGCTACCGAAGAAGAAGAGATGAAAACGCTGGGCCCGCGCGCCCGCGAGAAGAAGCTTCGCAGCGAGTACAACCGCTGGGACGTGTGGCGCCGCCGTTGCGTCATCATCTCGTTCATCCTGATGTTCCTGGCCCTGTCGTATCCGTTCACGGTACTGGAGCCCAACGAGACGACCCAGACGATCAGTGCAGTCCTGTGGGCCCTGCCGTTCATCGCCATTGGCGTGGGCATCTACATCTCGTACGCGAAGCAGCGTCCCATCGGCCGCGTGCTGGGTATCCGCTATGGCCGTGACGCTAAAGAGGAAGAGCGTGCCGACGTGAAGGCGAAGCGCGAGAAGCAGCGCCGCGATTACAACATGCAAGAGCAGAAGGTCTATGCGCGCGTGGAAGAGAAAGAGAAGCGCACGCAAGAGCGTGACGAGCGTCGCAAGGCTGCCCGTGCCGCCGAGGAAGCCCGCAAGGAGCAATACAAGGCTGCGGGTCAGGCGAAGAACAAGAAGTAAGTTGCACGGGGCGGCCAAACGGCCGCCCCTTTGCGTGAGGGCGGAGGAACCATGCGATTCGTATCCTGGAACACCAATGGGTTGCGAGCGGCTGTGCAGAAGGGCTTCGAGGAGTCGTTTGCCGAGCTGAACGCCGATATCTTCGCGATACAAGAGACAAAGCTCCAGGAGGGGCAGATCGACTTGGCCTTCCCCGGCTATCAAAGCTATTGGAGCTATGCGGTGAAGAAGGGCTACTCGGGCACGGCGGTGTTCACGCGGATGGAGCCGCTGCAGGTTATAACCGAGCTCGGTATCCCGCAATTGGACACCGAGGGCCGTATCTGCGCCCTGGAATTCCCGAAGTTCTGGTTCGTGGACGTGTACACGCCGAATGCACAGCCCGGTCTTGCCCGCATCGACCACCGCATGGAGTGGGATGATGCCTTCCGCGAGTTCTGCGTGGGATTGCAGGAGGGGACGACGCCGGCGGGCCCGAATGCGGCCGATCCGAAGCCGGTGGTGATGTGCGGCGACTTCAATGTGGCGCACAACGAGATCGACCTGAAGAACCCGGGTCCGAACCGGGGGAATGCCGGTTTCTCCGACGAGGAGCGCGAAAAGTTCACGAAGCTCGTCGAGGCGGGCTTCACCGATACCTTCCGCCTGATGCACCCCGACCTTCCGGGGGCGTATACCTGGTGGAGCTACCGGGGCCGTGCGCGCGAGAACAACACGGGATGGCGCATCGACTACTTCCTGGTGAGCGACGCCATTGCCGACAAGGTGCAATCGGCGAGCATCTATTCCGAGGTCATGGGTTCCGACCATTGCCCCGTAGCGCTGGAGATAAGCCTGTAGGTTGCACGGCGCCAATAGTACAATGGTGCGAACGCACATAGAACCAAAGGGGTACACGTGGACCAGCAGAAGATTGAACAGGGCGTACGCCTGATTCTCGAAGGTATGGGGGAGAACCCGGATCGCGAAGGGTTGTTGAAGACGCCTGCCCGCGTTGCGCGCATGTATGAGGAGATTTGCTCGGGCCTTTCCGCCGACCCTTCCGAATTCTTCGAGACGATGTTCGACGAGGGCCAAGAAGACATGGTGCTCGTGAAGGATATCCCGTTCTATTCCATCTGCGAGCATCACCTGGTTCCGTTCTTCGGGAAGGCGCACGTGGGCTATATTCCCGCGAAGGATGGGCGCATCTGCGGCATTTCGAAGCTTGCGCGCCTGGTCGATGCCTATGCCAAGCGCCCCCAGGTCCAGGAGCGCTTGACCATGCAAGTGGCCGATTGCCTGGTGAGGGAGCTCAATCCGCAAGGCGTTATCGTGGTCATCCAGGCCGAGCACCTGTGTATGAGCATGCGCGGCGTGAAGAAGCCCGGCAGCAAGACCGTGACGTCAGCTGTCCGCGGCATCTTCGAGGCCAACCACGCCACCCGCAGCGAAGCCCTCTCGCTTATCTTCAACGACTAACATTCCGAGCTCGGCGTAACCATTGGGAGCAGTTCCCAGATGGTTACGGTTCAGTTGCGGTACCATGAAGCAGACCGTTTGATTGAAAGGAAACACCTTATGCGTTGCGTGCTTTCGGTTTTGGGCAAAGATACGTCGGGCATCGTGGCCCGTGTTGCCACCACCCTGGCAGACTCGGGTGCGAACATCGTTGACATCTCTCAGACGCTGCTCGATGGCATTTTCAGCATGACGATGATCGTCGACCTTGACGAGGCGCAGGCGACGTTTAACGAGGTGCAGGAACGTCTTGCCGAGGCGGGCAAAGATCTGGGCGTGCAGGTGAAGCTGCAGCGCGAGGACCTGTTCCTGTCGATGTACAAGATTTAACCCATGCCGCGGGTATTCACGCACACGCATCGGCTGGATGCCGATGCGCTTGATGCCTTTTGCGTGCTGCAGAAGGGGTTTACCGATCAATTCGTCTACTACGACAAGGAAACCGGGTGCCATTACCTGGGCCTGGGCCGCTGCATCGCGTTTCCCTCGTTGAGCGAGTTCGAGTACGTAAACGAGGGTGGCGAGCGTGTTGCGCCCATCCTGTTTTCGTTCAACCGGTTCGATGCGGAGAACCCTGCGCCTGCCGACAGCCTGTTCTCAACGTTCCCGCGCCTGCGATTCATGCTGCCCGAGCTGGTTATCATCGAGGATGCCCGTGGGCGGTTCTTGCAGGTGAACAGCTTGGGTCCGGTGTATGCAGGCCGCGTCGAGCGATTCATCCGCCATGCCATGGAGGCTCCTGCGCGCTCGCGCGTGAGCATTCCCTATACCGTGGAAGAGGGCGACCCGGTTGCTTGGGAAGGCCAGGTGGCGCAGGCGCACGCGGCTTTCGCAACCGGTCGTATTCGCAAGGTGGTGCTCTCGCAGCAACGCCGCGTGCAGGCAGCGCATCCGTTCTCGTCGAAGGACCTGTTGGTAAACCTTATCGATGGCGATGCGGTGGGCACGGTGTTCATGTACCGTTACGGTGATGTGTTCTTCTGCGGGTGCACGCCCGAACTGCTCGTGCGCAAACGCGGCAATCTGGTCGAGAGCATGTGCCTGGCGGGGACCATAAGCGCGGGCAATTCCGAGGAAGAGCGCGCGATGTTGGCGGAAACGCTGATGAACGACCCGAAGAACCGCATCGAGCACGAATACGTGGTCGAGTTCCTGCGCCAGGTGATGTCGCGCAACTGCTACGACGTGGAAATCCCCGCGGAACCGGGCATCCGGGCGCTGCGGCACGTACAACATCTGCATACGCCCGTGTCGGCGAAGGTGCTCGATGGCTGCACGATTTCCGATCTTGCAAACCAGCTGCATCCCACGCCTGCGTTAGCGGGTTCTCCTGTGGGCGAGGCGCTTATGGCCTTGCGGCGCATCGAAACCTACAACCGTGGATTCTTCGGCGGTGCCGTGGGGTACGTGGACGGCGACGGCGACGGGGCGTTTTCCGTGGCTATTCGCAGCGGCGTGTTCGACGGCGAGATGGGCTATGTGTATGCGGGCTGCGGTGTGGTGGAGGCCAGTGTCGCCGCAGATGAATACGCGGAAGTAGATATGAAGCTCCGCACGATTCTCTCGGCTTTCGACGGCGGGGAGTAGGGGTCGCTGTGCGCGCGACGTCGCGGGTTTGCCGACAACTACATCCGATTCTGTGCATTTCGCCGTTGAATACTCGGGGCAGTGCAGCGTTTTTCAACTTTTCCGAGTTTTTGAGTCCGAAAAGCCACAATTCGGAGGTT
>JAUNCA010000057.1 GCA_030526775.1 Coriobacteriia bacterium
AGCTTCTGGACGATGGGCGTGAACCAGCACTACCGCGGCACGTGGGTGAACCACAACCTGCATAACATCCACCTCATCTCCGGCCACTTCGGCAAGGAAGGCGACGGCGGCTTCAGCCTCACCGGTCAGCCCTCCGCGTGCGGCACCGCCCGCGAAGTCGGCACCTTCAGCCACCGCCTGCCGGCCGACCTCGTAGTGAAGAACCCGGATCATCGCCGCTATACCGAAGCTATCTGGAACCTGCCGGAAGGCTACCTGGATGCCATCGAGAAGCCCGGCATGCACACCATCAAGATGTTCCGCACCATGTCCAAGGGCGGCTTGGACTTCCTCTGGAGCGCGCATAACAACTGGGCGCAGTCGCTGCCGAACGCCGAGCGCTTCCTCGGCCTGGGCGGCAACCCCGAATACCAGGGCATCTTCAAGACCTTCATCGCCGTGAACGAGATCTACCCGACCCTCACCACCAAGTATGCCGACGTGGTGTTCCCGGTAGCCGCATGGGCCGAGAAGGAAGGCCAGTTCGGCAACGGCGAGCGCCGCACGAGCGTGTTCGAGAAGGCCATCGACGCACCTGGCGATGCGAAGTGGGACGTCTGGGTACTCATGCAGGTCGCGCAACGCGTGCTGAAGGACGAGAAGATCGACGGCGAAGATGCCATGAAGCGCCTGTTCGGATTCGTCTGGGATACCGAGAAGGGCGATTTCGTGCAGGAGACCCAGCGCGACATCAACCGTGACATCTGGGAAGAGTACCGCATCTTCAGCAACCCGAGCATGAACGAGAAGGCCGAGAAGATCAACCACGACGCGAACCTGCATATGGAGGCAAAGCAGCTCGCCCCATACGACGAGTACCTGAAGCAGCATGGCATCACCTGGCCGGTGCGCGAGGTGGATGGCAAGTGGATGGCCACCAAGTGGCGCTTCGCTTGGGGCAACGGCAAGCAGGAAGATGGCTGGGACGTCGAGGGCATCAAGCAGTATGGCAACAAGGACCTCGCCGGTGGCGTGAGCTTCTACAAGTCGGCCGGCCAGAAGGCAAGCGTCGTGTTCCGCCCCTACGAGGAGCCGCCTTACCAGCCGGACAAGGAGTACCCGTTCTGGCTGAGCACCGGGCGTCTGCTGGAGCATTGGCACACCGGCTCGATGACCCGCCAGGTCCCCGAGCTGAACCGCGCCGTGCCCGAAGCTTACTGCTACATGAACAAAGAGGATGCCGGCAACCTGAAGGTGCAGGACGGCGATCAGGTGAAGATCACCTCGAAGTACGGCAGTTTCGAGGCCACCGTCAACACGAGTGGCCGCTACGATCCGCCGAATGGCATGGTGTTCGTCCCGTTCTTCGCCGAGGAAACGTTGGTTAACCGCGCTGTCATGGATGTATATTGCCCGCTCTCCAAGGAAGTCGATTTCAAGAAGACAACCGTCAAGATCGAAAAGGCATAAGGTGATCGCGATGACGAATCTCAAGAAGAAACTCGCCGCCATCCTCGTGGCCGCCGCCCTGGCTGCCACCTGCGGCCTGGCCGCAGGCTGCCAGAGCAACGATGCCACGGCCGTCATGGGCACCGAAACCACGCCGAAGATGATGCCGGCCTTGCACCAGAAGTACGTCGACCGCACGGCTTATCAGTGCTACAAGTGCCACGGCGCATCCGAAAAGGGCGACCCGTCCGCAAGCGGCGCGGTGAAGATTCCGAACGGCCACTATGTGAACGAGGACCGCTCGAGCATGGAACTCGACCCGAGCCGCAACAACTGCCGCCAGTGCCACGTGGTTGACTCCAACAAGCAGATGGATGCCGCGAAGCTCGAGGCCGCCGAAGTCGAAACCGGCCAGGATAAGCTCGACGGCGAATAAGGCCTTGCGACATGGCAATTTCAAGCCTAGTAGTCGATGCCCTGCCCGATAGCCTCGACGAGGTTACCGCCGCCCTCGACGCCATCGATGGCGTCGAGGTGCAGGGCACCGACACCACCACGGGACGTATCGTTGTCACAATCGAGGCTCCCAATATCGATGTGAGCCACAAGATTGCGAGCGGTTTCATCGAGATACCGCATGTCTTTAACGTGAACCTCGTGTTCGTGAGCGTGGAAGACGAATTGGAAGACGCAAAAGAGGGATAGCACCATGGCCGAAAAGGCGAAGAAGGGCTCTGGCGTTGGGACATGGACCATCGCCCGACGCATCGTGCAGGTTATCATGCTCGTGCTGTTCGCCATTCCCCTGCTGCTCACCGGTTGGGGGATTGCCGGCGCGTACATCGGCACCGGCGGCGAATACGCCCTGGATTACATTCCCGCCGATGTGGCGTTCTGGGGCAGCTTATCCTCGTCGCAGATCCTGGGAATCGACTTACTTGACCCCTTCGCCACCGCACAGGTCATCGCCGCCGGTAAGACCGTCGTGGGCACCATGGTGTGGTGCTTGCCCATCCTCATCGGTTTCGCGCTGGTGCGCGGGCGCGCATATTGCGGCTGGGTATGCCCGGTGAATCTGCTCGGCGAGATCGTCGACTGGCTACGCAAGAAGCTGAAGCTCGAGGTTTCCGAGATGCCGATTCCGCGCATCGCAAAGCCCATCATCGCACTCGCGATCTTGCTGCTTTCCGCCATCACGAGCATCCCGGTGTTCGAGAGCATCAGCCCCATCGGCGCTTTCACACGCGGTTTGCTGTTCGGGTCGCTTCTGGGCATCTGGACGCTGGTAGCCGTTATCGTCGCCGAGCTCTTCTGGGGGCATCGCATCTGGTGCCGTTCGCTGTGCCCGCTTGGCGGCTTCTACCAGGTGGTCGGCACCGTCGGCCTCGTGCGCGTGAAGATTGACAACGATACGTGTATCAAGTGCAACAAGTGCAAAACGGTTTGCTTGGTGGATCCGACCGTACTCGACGCGGCCATTGCCGGCGAAACCGACCGTGTGGATTCGGGCGATTGCATGGTGTGCGGCAAATGCATCGATACGTGTCCGTCCAATGCTTTGAACATGGGATTGTCCCTACCTAAAAAGCTGGAACTGTAGCATACTGTTTTGTTGGAGAAGATTGCGTTTTCGCAATACTTTGGGGGATTAACGGGGCGAGGAGAGACGCCTCGAGAGTGAGAGACAGGGAGACATCATGAGCGAGAACACCCAAGACGCTCCCGAGAAGAAAGCCAACGAATCGAAGGGCTTCTTCAAGCGCATGTCGAAGAAGGCAAAGGTGACGATTGGCGTGGTACTCGCCGTGCTTGTCGTCGGCGGCCTCGGTTTCAATGCGTGGCACGAGACCCCCGAGTTCTGCGGCGCCATCTGCCACGACCCGATGGACATGTACCTCGTGAACTACACCGACGGCCAGTATGACGCCTACGGCAACGAGATGAAGTCTGCCGAGGAGAGCAACGCGATGATGGCCTACATGCACAAAGAGGTCAACGACCAGCGTTGCCTGCAGTGCCATGTCGCCGCCATGGAGGAGCAGCTCACCGAGGGCATGCTCTGGATTACCAACGGGTACGAGAAAGCTGGCACGAATTCGCTCGGGTACACCTACCTGCATGACGCGACCGGCGACCAGCTGGTGAAGTACCGCAGCGTCAAGGCAGACGAGTTCTGCCTGGCCCCCGGTTGCCATACCGACACCGCCGGTAACGAGGTGCTCACCCGCGAGCAGCTCACGGAAGTCACGAAAGGCCTGGCCGCCGACCTGGGCGCCAACCCGGATCGCAACCCGCACAACTTCACCCAGCACTATGGCGTGAACCAGTGCACCGACTGCCATAAGGGCCATAGCCAGTCCGTGAACATGTGCACCGACTGCCACGACGACGCTCCGGTTCCGGCCGGCTGGCTCACCGTCGAGCAGCGCAACCAGATTGAGGCTGCAGCATTCGGCACTGAGGTCACCGGCGCCACCCGCACCGCTGCCGAGGCGCAAGCCGCTGCCAAGGCTCACGAGGCGCTGCAGAAGGCCGCGTAACCCCAACTCGACATCGAACGCATCGAAAGCCCGCTTCGGCGGGCTTTCGCTTTGCCTCGGCGCAGAAGTGGGACAGAGAGACCAGGTCTTTTTGTTTCACATCTACGTCACGGGATGCGCTCTTAGGCCGAACCGTCAACTTCGTCTGTATCGGAGTTACGGCACATCTGGGTATAATCCTGTGAAGTGTAAGGAGGTGAGCCATGTTCGATAAGGCATTGTTGTCATTGCCGGGTATCAAGCGGATTCTCGGACTGCTCGGACTGCTCGCCATCCTGAAAGCCGCCGCCATCATCGGCTCGATATGGGCGCTTTCCACCGCCATCGCGAACTTGTGGGCCGGTGCGGCATTTAACAACCAGGCGTTGTTCGTCGGCGTGTTCCTCGGCTGCTTCCTCGCGCGTCAGGTGGTGGTATACGCCCAGGACGCGCTTTTGGCACGATATGCTGCCGAACAGGGAGCACGGCTACGCGACAATCTGCTCGACCAAGCGTTCACCGGGTCGGTCGGGTGGGTACGAGCCCATGGCACCGCAAGCGTCACCACCGCCGCCCTCGATGGCATCGACCAGGTGGAAAACTACCTGCACGTCGTCTTGCCGAAACTCGTCGATGCAAGCGTCGTCGTGCCGGCGACCCTAATCGCCACCGTGGTCCTCGATTGGGTGTCGGCCATCATTCTCGTCATCGTCGTGCCCGTCATCATCTTCTACATGATCCTGCTCGGGCGCATGGCGCAAGACCGCGCGACGCGCCAGTATGCCACCTACCAGGTGATGTCCAACCACTTCATCGATACCTTGCGCGGCCTGGGCACGCTGAAGGCGCTGGGCGCGGGCAAACGGCAGCTCGCTCGTATCTTCAAGGTGAGCGAAAGCTTCCGCCGCGCCACGGCGAAGACCCTCTACGTCGCGACGCTCTCCGGAGCGGTCCTGGACCTGCTGGCAACCCTCGGCGTGGCCGCGGTGGCCATGATGCTCGGCTTCCGGCTGGTCGACGGGACGCTCGACCTCTTCACCGGGCTGGCGGCGCTTATGTTGGCACCCGAGTACTTCGCGCCGCTGCGGCAGTTCGCAGGCGACTTCCACGCCTCGCTCGACGGCAAGAACGCGCTCGCCGACATCCTCGCGCTCACCGCGCAAACGGGCGAACCAGTTTCACCCGCAAGCGAGATTTCATCGTGGGATGAAAACTCGACGCTCGAATTGACTGACGTTTCATTCGCCTACCCATCAAGCACCGGCGAAGACGCCTCCCCCACCCTCGACCGTGTGAATTTGCAGGCGCACGGGTTCGAACGCATCGGGCTCATCGGTGCAAGCGGTTCTGGGAAGAGCACGCTCGCCAGCCTTATCGGCGGGTTCCACACACCTCAGAGCGGGTGCATTTCCATCGACGGTGCGCCGCTTTCCCTCGACGCGCTGCAGCACGATTCGTGGCGCTCGCAAGTGCTCTACATCCCGCAGAACCCGTACATCTTCCATGCCACGCTCCGGCAGAACATCACGTTCTACACGCCCGATGCCTCCGATGGAGACGTGGCGCGTGCCATCGATGTCATGGGGCTCGACCGCCTGGTCAAGGAGCTTCCAGAGGGCCTCGACACGGTAATCGGCGAAGGTGGGCGCGGGCTTTCCGGCGGGCAGGCCCACCGTATCGCGCTTGCACGCGCCCTGCTGGACCCGAATCGCCGCATCCTCATCTTCGACGAGCCAACCGCGCATCTGGATATCGAGACCGAGCTGGAATTGAAGGAGCGGATGCTTCCCCTCATGGAAGGAAGGCTCGTGTTCTTCGCCACGCATCGGCGGCATTGGTTGCAGGACATGGATCGGGTGTATTCGCTGGAAGATGGCGAACTAGTTGAAGTCGTTCTTGAAACCGCCACTGGGGCTTCCGGAGGGGGTCGTCAGGGGCACGCTCCACTGTTCGCGAAAACGTTCACTGGACGTTTTCGCTCATGCGCTCCGCTCGCTGAGCGCCAAAGACGTGCAATTTTCGCGTACAGCGAAAATTGCGAAGATGGTGCTCAGAGGCCCCTGCCGACCCCCTCCGGCAGCCCTGGGAGCGTTGACCATGCTTCAACCGCCCCTCTACAAGAGAAAACCGAGGTTGCAGCCTCCACTTTCCCGGTGGCGAAGAACACTCGTGAGGGTGGGGATGACGGTGCTGAGACTGCTTCCGACCTGGGACGGGATGTTTGGGTTAGGCCTTATTTTGGGAAGTATCGGGGGCAGATGGGGCAGGCGTTGGTGTTTGGCGTGGGGGCGGCTGCGTTTGCGGCGTTGCTCATGTTTACCGCCGGATACCTCATCTCCGGGACGGCTGAGGCTCGGGGAAGCATCTTGTTCTATTACCTGCCTATTGCCTTTGTGCAGCTCTTCGGCCTGACGAAACCGGTGCTGCGGTACTTCGAGCGGCTGCGGTCGCACGACTGGGTGTTCCGCATGACCAGCAGCTTGCGCGTGCGCTTGTTCAAGTCGCTGGAAAGCCGCGGGATGCATCAGAATGAAAGCTCGGGAAAAACCCTCAGCACAATCGCGGAGGACATCGGGCATATCCAAAACCTCTATCTCCGGAGCATGTTCCCGCTCATCATCGCATGGATTACCCTCGTGCTCGCCGTGGTTGCATTTGCCGTATTCGACTGGGTGTTTGCCGGAGTGGCGCTCGTCTGCCTCGGGCTGGCGGCCATCGTATTCCCCACCGTGCTCGCACGGACAACGCAAAACGATATCCGCACGTGCAAGCACCTGAAAGACGGACTGTACGAAACTCTCACCGACGACATGCTCGGTTCCGCCGACTGGGTGTTCGCCGGGCGTGGGCGCGAATGCCGCGCGCGCAACCAGGCTCAAGCAGCGCAAAGCCACACAGCGCAGGACAAGGTTTCGCACATCGAGCGGACGAGCATCCTCGCGGCATCGAGTTTCCTCGCGCTGTTCAACTGCCTCGCCCTCTGGTGGGCTGCAATGCAGTTCGGCGGCGCCCCGGGTGGCGACGCGAACTGGATTGCCGCATTCATCCTCGGCTTGTTCCCACTGA
The DNA here is from genome assembly GCA_030526775.1 of Coriobacteriia bacterium. Lineage (GTDB taxonomy): Bacteria > Actinomycetota > Coriobacteriia > Coriobacteriales > Eggerthellaceae > UMGS1519. The sequence continues at coordinate 7,014 of JAUNCA010000057.1, forward strand.
TGGAAAGCTTCTCGCTGCTCCCCACCGCGGCCATTCGGGCGAACGAGCATCGGTTCGCCATCGAGGACCTCAACGAGTTCCCCGACGTCGACGACAGCATCGACATTCCCGAAACGCCCGCGCCAGCCGCATCTTCGCATGATATCGATGTGTCGCAGCTCACCTACGGCTACCCGGGTGGCCAGAGTTGCGTGCTTGATGGCATCTCCCTGCGCATTCCCGCTGGTCAGCGAATCGCCATGCTGGGGCCGAGCGGCTCGGGCAAGAGTACGTTCGCGGCGCTGGTGCGCGGCGAGCTTCCACCGACTTCCGGGACAGTCGAGCTTGGGGGTGTTCCCACCACGCAGTTCAGCGATGCCATGGCAGGCTTCATCGGCATCGTGCAGCAGGATCCCTACCTGTTCAATCGCACGATACGCGACAACCTCCAACTCGCCAAGCCCGATGCCACCGACGACGACATCTGGCGCGTGCTCGAGCAAGTGCAGCTGGCCGATCTCGTGCACTCCTTGCCGCGCGGGCTCGCGACCATGATGGACGAGGCGGGCATGCGGTTCTCGGGCGGCGAGCGCCATCGCATCGCCTTGGCGCGGGTGTTGCTCGCCGACACGCCCATCGTCCTGCTCGACGAGCCAACGGTCGGGCTCGACCCCGAAACCGAGCAGGGAATCCTCGATACGCTCTTCGCCACCACACAGGAAAAGACGCTCATCCTCATCACGCACCACCTGCAGGGCATCGAGACCTTCGACCGCGTGATGTTCCTGGAGAACGGGCGTATTGAGATCGACGGATCCCCCACCGAGCTCGCTGCAACGAACGAACGCTACCAGCAACTCCTCGCGTTCGACGGCATCGACAATTCGCGCGCCTAACGCCCGACCTTGCGTTATTCGTTTGTCTCGGCTTTGCGGACTTCTTCGCTGCGGTCCTTGGTGAAGTCGATGGTGTCGAAGAACTCCCCGTCGGGAAGCATCATGTCGAAGCCTTCGGTGTAGTCCCAGGCGATATCCGCCTTGTCGATGGCCAGGTCGAGCACGTGACCGCCCTTCGTCCCATCCTTCGAGATGAAGTGCAGATGCCACCCCGCGTTATTGAGCTCTTTCATGTACTCGGGGCAGTACAGCGCGACCACCGTGCCCTCGACGTCCTCGAAATCGAAGAAGGTCTGATCCGTCTCGAGGACCTCTACCAGCGGCTTATAGGGCTCGCTCTGAGCGTACTCGCTACGGGCGTTGACCTTGGCAAACGTACCATCGATCTTCACCAGGTAGAAGCGATTGGCACCGAGCTCCGTCACGCGTGCATCCAACTGGGCTTCAAGGTCCTTGAAGCTCGCGATGCCCTCGGCCGCCTGCACCTCGTCGGAATCGAAGAACGTCACGTTCGAGAACGGGATGGTCATCGTATAGTCGGGAACGTCGACGGCGCCATCGCCCTTTGCCTGATACACCACGCCATCCACCATGATGAGTTCGCCGTTCAGGCCATCGAAGGTTCCGATGCCGGTATCGCCGTGCTGCTTCAGCTCGCCGATGCTGATGCTGCCGTAGTAGTCGCCTTGCAGCAAGCCTTGAAGCAAAGACACCTGCGTGATGACCTCGCGGTTCACCTCGTCGCCCGCCGACGCGGACGATGCCGATTCCCCCTGTCCACAACCCGCAAGCGCGCAAGCCAAAGCCACGGCCATCGCTGCCGAGCAAATCTTCGTCAAAGCGATTCTCATCGTGCTTCTCCTTTGCGGCAGTCGCCTTTGCCGTCTCCCGGGCGCAGCTTATACATCCCAAGAAATAAATGCCCAGCTGAAGGTGCGGGGGATGTCGATGCAGAACGGCAAGTCGCGTTCGACTTCACGTACCGGGTCGGCCTCTTCGAACGAAACCTCCGAGGACGGTAGCAGGTGCGCATCAACCCATGCGCGAGCCTCTGCCTGCTTGCTGGCAAGATGCTCCCCTTCCAGGTCCCCGTCGGCAAAATGCAGCATCTTCACGTACGCTTCCTGCGCTTCCTCCCGCGTGGCATAGCGGTCGGCACGGGAAGAGTGGATGAAGCGTACTTCGGGCTCATACCCGAGCTGGATCGCGATGGCGAAGGCGAACGCCGCATCCGGATGCCCAGTGCAGGCAAGGCCTAGGTCGGCAAGAAACGCATCGGACACTCTCGGCGAGCTGCCAGCCACCAAGGTGGCGCACACCTTACGCCGGGCGACTCGCGAGAGCTTGCGAATGGCAGACTTCATGTCGGCGGTGGCAATGGAGCGCGAGGCAAATGCGACATCGGAGGAACGCACTTGCAACCCCGCAAGGTCCCAATTGTCGTCCCAAGCCAAGAGCTTGGTCTCCAGTAAATGCGCCGCCGAAGCAGGAACATCGGCCTTGCAGCGCTCGAGCATCGCGGAGCTGAAATCGGCAGCCAGCACCTTGTGCCCGCGCTCGACGCAGGGAATCGCAAGCGCGCCGGCACCGCACCCCATATCGAACACGGATTCTCCCGGCTTTAGATCGGCCAAACGAAGGAACTCGAGCGAATACCCGCTCGGCCGGTACTTTGAGGTGAATTCCTGCGCCCGCTTGTCCCATTCGGACGCATCATCCGGCGCTCGACGCGCCCAATGCTCATGTCGCCAGAGCTCTCCAAAGTCGACCATTACTTGCTTCCCCTCTATAAAAACCTGCCAAAGGGAATATCCCTTTGGCAGGCCCCTCACGTAGTCCCGTTTACAGTGTATCGCCGTTCGCCGCCGCCTCCGCGTAGTTCTCCTGCAAGCTCGCGATAACATCTTCCAACAGTTTTTCCTCGGTGCCGCTCAGATTGCCCCTCGTCTTATCTTGCAGCATCAGCAGAATGTCGATGGTCGATTGCGCGCTGGCCAGATCCATGCGAATCAATCCGTCCTCTGGGCTCGGAGCCTTTCCCAGCTGTTGCCAACAGGCAGATGCCAGCGTAGATATCAGGGTGAAAAAGCTCACATTGATTTCTTTTGGATCCATATCGTCCTCCTTGACGGCAGTTCGCTCGCTTTCCTACGGGCGCGGGCTTCCGCACTCCGAGCAGAACTTGCCGGAGCTCTGGGCGCCGCAGCTGCAGGTCCAGGGGCCATCGGCCACCGGACGCGGCTTGCCGCATTCGGGGCAGAACTTGCCCTTGTTCACGGAACCGCACTCGCAGGTCCACGTCTCGGCCGCCGGTTGGGGCTTGCCGCACTCCGAGCAGAACTTGCCCGTGTTCACCGTCCCGCATGCGCAGGTCCAGCCAGCTGCTGCAGAAGCTGCCGCCGGGGCCTGCTGCGCCTGCGCGAACATGCTCGCTGCAGCGCCGCCGCCCATGGACTGCGCCATGCCCATCCCCATGAAGCCCACAGCTGCACCGGCGTTGTTCTCCGCCGCTGCGCGCATCGCATCGCCCGCCGCAGCCGCCGTGTACCCGCCAGCCATTTCCGGCCGCGAGAGCACCGCTGCCTGCTGCAGGTTCTTAATCATCTTCTCGTCTTCGGGGCGCGCGGAGATGCTGTTCATGCCGAACGATGCCACCGCGATGCCGCGCCGAGCCCAGGTCTCGGTGAGCTCGGCGTTCAGTGCGTCGGCCATCTCCTTCGTGTGGCCGGGAATGGCCGAATAGCGCACGCCCAGCTCGGAGATGCGCGCAAATGCCGGCTGCAACGCGGTGAGCAGCTCGCTTTTCAGCTGCGAGTCAATCTTATCGCGCGTGAAACGGTCGCCGATGTTCCCCGAGAGCTCGCGGTAGAACAGCAGCGGGTTCACGATCTTGTACGAGTACTCGCCGTTGCAACGCAGACCGATATCGGCATCCAGGCCGATGTTGCGGTCCACCACGCGGAAGGGCACCGGCTGCTGCGTGCCGTACTTGTTGCCGATGATCTCCTTCGTGTTGAAGTAGTAGATGCGCTGGTCTTTACCCGGAGCGCCGCCGAAAGTGAAGCGCTGCCCGATTTGCTCGAGCGACGCCATGATGCCTTCCTTCAATTCGCCGTAGAACAGGCTCGGCTCGGTGCCCTCGTCGTAGAGGAATTCGCCCGGCTCGGCGCACACTTCCACGACCGCGCCGTTCTCGACGATCATCATGCACTGGCCCTCGTTCACCGCGATGATCGACCCGTTCGAGATGATGTTCGGCTCGCCCGAGACGTTCGAGCTGCGATTGGTTACCCGCTTACGGCCTTTCACCACGAGCGTGTTCGCATCAAGGGAATCGCAGTAGAAGAAATCGCGCCAGCTATCGGCCAAAACACCGGTTGCCGCACCGATGCCCGCTCTCAGAAGACCCATTGCCTGCTCCTTTCAGATAGTTATGCCATCGCGCCGCCGCAGTATTCGCAGCAGCCATTCGCATCGGGAACGCACGTGGCTCCGCAATGCGGGCAATTCTTCGCAACCTTGGGGGCGTATTCCGCCGCAGCCTGAGCCCGTGCGCCCATCAGGATGTCGCGGATCTCCTCCGCTTGGTCCATGTACCGCCGGAACTCGGGCGAGTAATCGGTCTCGATCTTGCTCTCGTTCACCCGCAAATCAATTTCATCGAAATACGGGCTGTTCACGTGGATGGTGACGATGATGTTGTAGTCGATGTCCCAGCGCTTCGGCTCATAGCTCTTCGGCAAGCCGTCTTCGCCCTTGTACCGAATCTCCTCGCGCTGTTCCTTCACGTCGATAGTGCAGCCAGTGACCTGTGAGTAGTCCATCACGTCGGGGTTCTGCTCGCGCCACTTGGAAGAGCTCGACACGATGAACCTCCGCGCGTTCTCGTCGAGCAGCACCTTGCGCCCGTTGCCGAGGGTCCGCGTGAGGTTGAATGCCGCCACAGCCTCTTTGTTCGCCTCGCGATACGCCAGCTGCTCCTCGATTTCCGCAACCGTGCTATGCCGACGCTCGCTGAAGAATGGCGAGAGCTTCTCCGCGCATTCCTTGCACATGTTGCCATCCTCGAGCTTCTTGTTGCCGAGCAACCGAATCTCGTTTCCGCAAATGCTGCAGCTCTTCTTCTCGAAAGCGCTTCCGATCTTGTCGAAAAGTCCCATGGCGGCTTCCTTTCCCTCACAAGAAACGCCGTGCTATAACGCTATCGTTCTACGTTCCATTATGAAGCATGGAAAGCCACTCCGAACCATAATAATTCGCGCGGGGAAACATGCGCTACGACAGCCCGGCGCGGGGATGGGCGCGCAGGTATTCCTCCACTAGGTGGGTGCGCTGCACGTGCGTGTATATCTGGGTCGTGGAGATATCCGCATGTCCGAGCATCTCCTGGATAGCACGCAGATCGGCCCCGCCTTCCAGCAGGTGCGTCGCAAAGGAATGGCGCAGCGTGTGCGGATGCAGGTTCTCCACGTGAATGGCCATGCCCGCACGCGAGACCATCACATGCACGCTCTGGCGCGTCAGGCGCCCGCCGCGGGCGTTCAGGAACACGGCCGCGGTCGGCTTCGCATATGGCTTCTGCAACTGCGGGCGCGCTTCTGCCAGGTACTTCTCTAGCCAACGTTGCGCCATTCCCGAAATGGGAACGATGCGCTGCTTGTCGCCTTTACCCACCACCGACAGGAACCCGTCATCGAAGCGCACGTCGGACAGGTCCAGCCCGGTGAGCTCGCTCACGCGCAGGCCGCAACCGTAGAGCACCTCGAGCATCGCGCGATTACGGATGGCAATGGCTCCCTGCCACAAGGTGTCGACTTCTCCCATCAGGGCATCAACTTGCTCGATGGACAGCACGTCGGGA
>JAUNCA010000190.1 GCA_030526775.1 Coriobacteriia bacterium
CACGTATAACGAGTTTACCGGGAAGGCCGATATGGCCGGCAAGCAGTATCTGCTGGACATGACGAATGCGGGCATGCGTGTGATTCCCACGATTGACGACATGCGTGACCTGGGAAAACTGCTCGAGGTAGACAGGTATGTCGTGAAGCCGAAGGGCGGGGCCGACTCGATTGGGCTGGAATTCCTCTCACGCGATGAGCTTGAGCTGCGGGATTTCTCGAGGCGCGACATGCTTATCCAACCTGCGGTGGATTTCGTGTACGAGGTGTCGTTCTTCTTCCTGGACGGCGAATACGAGTACGCGTTGTATGCGCCCGACACGAAGGCGCGTTGGAAGCTGGTGTCCTACGACGCGACCGGCGCCGACCAGGCGTTCGCGCGCGAGTTTGTGGAGTGGAACCCCATGAAGCGTGGCATTCAGCGGGTTGATGCGTGCCGGACGAAGGGGGGCGACCTCCTGCTGGTGGAGCTGGAAGATCTGAACCCGTATTTGTCGCTTGATCGGATTGACGCTGCGGTGCGTGACCGGTTCCTTGCGCGCTTCGCCGCTGCGCTGGACCGCGCTGCGCGGTAGCGGCTTGCGCCTGCGCCGTTCTTTCTGTCCCGAATAAGGAACTCTTCGCTTGTCGAGATGCGGAATAATCTGCATCATCGGGGGAGAGGAGGGCGCAATGGAGGAAGTTCGGACAAGCATCGCGACGCAGATTGCCGAGGCGCGGGAGCGCATCGAGGGGCTTCTGCTCGAGATCGACGACATCGTGCTGCAGGTGAACCCGCACATCGAGGCGGAATATGCGACCAAGATCGGTTACCTGGAGAATGACCTGCTGAAATGGCAGATTGCCGCCCGGCGCGCGCGGCGTAGGTTCACGCTTGCGCAAGCGCGGGCGAATGCCGGGCAGGGTTTCGCGGAAGACGAGTTCGAGGAGCAGCTCGATGCAGAGCTGGCCGACTGGGAGGCCTATCTGGCCAAGAGCATGCAGGCGTTCCTGCAGGCGGCTGAGCATCTGGTGGGACGCAAGCCGCTTTCGCCTTCCGAGACGCGCGAGCTGAAGCGGGTTCACCGCGAGCTCATCAAGCGGCTGCACCCCGACCTGCATCCCGGCCAATCCGATGACGAGGAGCGCTTCTTCAAGATCGCGCAGGCTGCGTACGAGCGGGGAGACCTGTCGATGCTGTGCACGATTGCCGTGGCGACCGAGGGCATGGGCGGCGAGCCAGACGATTCCGTGCTGTCGGAAGACGAGGCTGCGGCCGAGCTGGAGATCGTGCTGGCGCATGAACGCGTCATCGAGCAGCGGCTTTCGGCGCTGAAGCAGTCGAACCCCTATGCGCTGATGGAGAAGCTCGAGGATGGCGTGTGGGTGGTGCAGCGCACGACGGAACTGAAAGCCCAGATTGAAGAGCAGAAGGCGGTGGCGCGTGCGTACGACGAGCGCTTCCGTGCGCTGATGGAGAGGGATGGAGATGGATACTAAGGTCGGGGCTGGCGGTACGCTCGCGACCATCGGTGCGGGCGGCATTATCGCCGCGGCGGACGCGGCGGGCATGCCGCTGTCCGTCCCCATGCCGTTCCAGAACAAAATCGTGCTGCTGGAGGATACGCGGGTGGCGGGCACGACGCATATTCAGGGGATTGACGCCATCGTGCATAAGCTGACGGTGGGCGCGGAGCTGCGGCTCGAGCGCGAGCCCGCGAACCTGGTAGACGCCTGGGCGATCCGGGTGTTTGCCGGAAACGATCGAATCGGCTATGTGCCTGCGGATTGCAATGAGGTGCTCGCACGGCTGATGGACGGCGGCAAGGTGCTGTCCGCCAAGCTGACGGGCAAGGAAAAGCTCGGAAACTGGCACAAGCTGCACATGGAAGTGAGCCTGGACGATTAGGCGTTTTGCCCGAATAGCCGGGTAATGATGTTTGCGATTGGCGCGAGTCGTGTGGGAAGGGGATACGATGACGAGGATCACGCTGGGCGATGGCGGTCTGGGCGGCAAGCAGGCCAAGCAATCGAGTGCGCCCATTTACGAGGTGAACGTCGACCTTACGCAAACGTATCCCAATGGCGATACGCTGCCGAGCATCCGGATAACCCAGCCTGCGGAACCCGGGAGCGGGCACGGCGGGCGGTCTTCGGTTACCTGGTATCCCTACTTCGCCAAGGATTGGGACGGCGACGATGCGCTGTACTACGGTGGCTGCTACTACGAGGAGGGCATGGGCTACACCGACCCGGGCGACCACGAGGCGCGCATCGCCTGCTTCCAGGCTGCTGAGCTGCTGTATCGCCATTCTGCCGGGCGGGGGAACGCCATGGCGAACCTGTGTCTGGGCTACGTGTACAGCTACGACCGCTGCGAGGGTCGCTACTGGGATTCCACGGCGCTTTCGGAATGGAAGCGCAGCCAGCCATACCCGCGCGAGGAGCGTGCGTTTGGGTACCTGTCCGTTGCCGCTGCGGCGGACATTCCCGAGGCCTGCTATAAGCTGGGCGACATGTACAAGCACGGCACGGGTTGCGATCCCGATCTTGCCGCGGCGTTTCGCTGGTACGTGCGCGCCTCCGAGCTTTCCGCTAGCGAGCGCCCGGTGATCCTGGGAAGCATCGCGCTGCGCCTGGGGGAGTGCTATGAGGAGGGTTTCGGCTGCAAGCAAGACTTTGGCCGTGCCCTTGGGTGGTATCAGCAAGCCGCGGCTGGCCTCGAGGCCGCTGTCGATGCCGGCGAGACGTGGTACGAGAAAGCCCTCGCAAGCGCCCGCGCCGGCGTAAAACGCTGCGCCCAGGAAGCCGCTCTGTAACGGTGGTGCACCGCTGCCCGGCAATGGTGCACCCTAGAAACGCCGCAACGACTGCATAGTGCCTGAGGTGCACCATTTGGCCTCCGCCCATGCCGGCCTGAAACGCCGCGTGCAGGAGACCGCCCTGTAGAAAGCGAAGCCTCAGGTATTCGAAGCTCTTTGTGATTCAAAAGGTAGCGCTAGAAGCAAACCCTGCATATGGAACCAATCCCGCCACCTGGTGGATGGAATGCAGCCTGTGTAGACGGCACACCCTGCATTTGGAACCAGCCCAACCCTCGCCTGGCTCGGGATGCAGCCCTTGTAGACTACACGCCCTGCATTTGGAACCAGGCGGATGCGGGAGTGGCTCGGGATGCAGCTTGTGTAGACGACACGCCCTGCATTCGGAACCAATCCGGCATTCGCTTGGCTCTGGATGCGGCTCGCACCGGGGGAATCCCCAACACTCACCAGAGTCTCGTTTGTAGCACCGCAAGTTCTTGCGGACATGATGGGCAGACGCCAACTCGTCACCTCGCTTGCGTGTGTATAGTGAGCGTG
>JAUNCA010000058.1:0-4027 GCA_030526775.1 Coriobacteriia bacterium
TGCTCCCTCCCTCGAATGCTCGTGGTGCACAATAATCGCACACGATTCATTATATCGGAGAGCTCGGGTAAAAGCGTTACGCTTTGCGGAAGCCAGTGGCGGTCATGATGGCCACGTTGCGGCCGGTGTTGTCGACGATGGTTACCGTGACGAAGGCGAGCGTGCGGCCGGCTTTGTCCATGCGGGCGGTGGCGATGAGCTTGTCGCCCTTCGGTGCGTTAAGATAGCGGATGTTGTTGTCGACGGCCACGGAGTCGGGTTGGCCGACGTTCATGGCCACGGCCAGCGCGAAGTCGGCGAGCGTGAAGATGGCACCGCCCATGATTCCGCCGTTAGCGTTCTGATGCAGCTTCATGAGGGGCATCTCACATACGGCGTGATGCTTCGAAGCCTCGACGATCGAGCACCCGGCAGCATAGGCGAACTGGTCGTTGGCGAAAATGGCGCGCACGTCGTCAAGGGACAGGTTCTCGTCGATCATCAGGCTATCCTTTCATACGTTCGGCGATCAGGGGGTCGTTCTCGAGTGCCTTTTCCAGTAGGATCTTGCGGGAGAAGCGGCTCTCCTGCGATTGTTTACGGGAATCCTCGTCCAGATAGAGGGATTCGCCGGCGATGGCTTGCGTCTGGGCGCGCATCTGCTCTCGGCGCGCGAGAAACTGCTCGACGACGCTCGATTTACGTGCGCGATACTCGCCGCTTGCCACCTCGCCAACCGCGCCGATGGCACCAGTGAAGAGCGTGCGGCGATCGGGTGCGGACATCTTCTCCGTGAAGTGCTCGACTTCGGGGATGACTTCGGACGACTCGAGTTGTTTCCCAGTCCACTCCTGCGCTAACTTGAACGCCCGTTGCCACAGTGCGCCTCCGAAGGCGCCGCCAACTGGGCATCCTTCACAATACGACAGATCGTGGCAAAGCACGAGCTCTATTCCTGTGGAAAACAGGTACGCGATGAACTCGGGGGAAAGCGAGGAGAGGCAATTCAAGGCTATGACATTCTTGGCGGGTTCCAGCCCTTCGAACAGGTCTTCCTTGCAGCAGAGGTAGAGCTTTCCATCCTGCGCATGGCGTTGCATGCGGTTTGCATGATCGACAGTGGTTATGCGGCTCGACGAGAAACTATCGCACACGCCTATGCAGATACCGCAGCAGGAGCAAGCTCCCGCATCGATTGTGGGCATACCTGACTCAGCGAAGCTGATGGCGTGCTGCGGGCATACAGCTGCGCAGCGCGTGCATTCTTCACCTTCCAAGCGCGTGCAGGGCTCGGGGAAGAAGAGGATGCGCTCGATGACGGGCGCATCCTCGGTGATCTCAGCAGCGGTATCTAGTTGTTCGTCCATGCGTTAGGCGCCGTAAACGAGCTCGAGGGTCTTGTCGATGCGCGAAAGCACGTCTTCGCGTGGCAGGAGCTCAACGCTTTCGAACAGCGGGGGACTCACCATGTTGCCGCAGATGGCCACGCGGATAGGTTGGAAGACGAACTTGGCCTTGAGGTCGAGCTCCTCAGTGAGCTTGCGCACGCGGTCCTGCAGCGGGTCGCACTGCCACGGGATGGATTCATCGGCGAGGATGGCGCGGGTTGCCTCGAGCACCTCGCGGGGCTTCTTGTCTTCCTTGAGCAGAACCTTCTGGACGCTCTTCTCGTCGAGAAGCACCTCGGGTCCCCAGAACATGTACTCAAGCTTATCCTCGCACTCGGTGAGCCGCTGCTCGCGCTCGGCGATAAGCGGGTAGAGAGCCTGGTAGAAGGCGGGACGGGCGGCGATGTCAGCGGAGCCTTCGGCGAGTGCATCCGCGGGGTACTCAACAGGAGCGCTCTCATCGTTCTCGGGCGTGGCAGCAGGGACGATTTGGGAAACGAGACCCGCATGTCCGGCGGCGTAAGCGCGTGTGAGCCACGGGGCGCTTGCCTGCACCCAGGACGCAGGATCCATGGCCTTGATGTACTGGGCGTTCATCCAGTTGAGCTTCTGCTCATCGAAGATGGCGTCTTTCTTGGTGATGCGGTTCAGGCTGAACTCGCGGCAGAGCACCTCGCGCGGGATGATCGTGCTCTCGCCGTCAAGCGACCAGCCGAGCAGCGCGAGGAAGTTCACGATGACTTCGGGCAAATAGCCGCGCTCGGCGTATTCCTCGACGCTTGTGGCGCCATGGCGTTTCGAGAGTTTCTTTCCGTCGCCGCCGAGGATCATCGAGAGGTGCGCGAACGTGGGCACGGGCTTGCCGAGCGCCTCGTACACCAGAATCTGGCGGGGCGTGTTAGACAGGTGATCATCGCCGCGGATAACATGTGTGACCTGCATATTCGTGTCGTCGCAAACAACGGCGAAGTTGTAGGTGGGGCTGCCGTCCGTGCGCACGAGGATCATGTCGTCCATAACGTCGGCCGGGAACTCGGTGTGGCCGTATACGGCGTCGTCGAAGGCGATTGGGCCGTGATTTTCGGGCACCGCGAGGCGCCATACATGCGGTTCGCCGGCATCGATGCGCGCCTGGGCCTCTTCATGCGAAAGATGACGGCACGTGCGGTCGTAGCCGGAATAGGCGGCTCCGGATGCGGCTGCCGCCTCACGCTTGGCGTCAAGTTCTTCCTTCGTGCAGAAGCAGGGGTAGGCGTTGCCGCTTGCCTTCAGCTCCTCGAGGGCTGCTTGATACGTATCCATGCGTTCCATCTGGGTGTACGGGCCGAATGCGCCGCCGATGCCCGGGCCTTCATCCCAATCGAGGCCGAGCCAGCGCATGGTGCGCAGGATGATCTGAGTGTTCTCCTCGGTCGAGCGCTCCGGGTCGGTATCCTCGATGCGCAGGATGAAAGTCCCGCCCATCGCACGGGCAAACGCCCAGTTGAAGATGGCCGTGCGGGCGCCGCCGATGTGCAGCTTTCCCGTGGGGGAGGGAGCGAACCTCACCCGTACGTTATCGTTTGTAGACATGCAGTTCCAATCTCTTATGGCTTACCACCAAATGGGGATTGTCCCCAATTGGCTGTCTAGTATGCTTCCTTGCGGTCTGCGATTCCGGCGAACATGCGCCCGATGACCAGGACGATGATACTCGCGATTGCCGTCGTAGCCAACCAGAGGAAGCCCATCGCCATCCAAAATGCAGTGGGATACATACAAATCAACAGGCTTTCGGACGAGAACGTCCAGTTCCCCTGCGGGAAGAACACGCCGTGGAAGGCCGTGAAGAATCCATAGAAGTCGATGAAAGCCCAGGTTCCCATGCAGGCGAAGGCGAGCAGCAGGATGAGCGGGGCGATGGAGAGCATCCGACCGAGCCAACGCCATTGACGCAGAACCAATAGAATGAGGGCGCACACGAGCGCGATAATCCCCGCAATGCCGACGAACGGAACGATGCCGTTAATGAGGCGGTTGCAGTCGTCAAGATGCTCGAAGGCTTCTTTATTCAATGCGTATCGATCGCCCGCCTTGGCCATCTTCGAGGCGACTTTGCTCACATTCTCCTTGCCGAATGCATCGTTGGGACGCGTTTCTTTAAGGGCCTTCATGAGCTCGGTCCATGCTTCCTTCTTCTGCAGGTTGAGATCGCTCGGATCGTCGTTCTTGATGTTAAGATACCGGTTCGCAGAATGCGTGGCTGCGTTCATCAGGACCTTGTTGAATTCGGCTCGTGCTTCCTTCACGGAAAGATCGCCGCGCGGGTCTACCGTGTAGTTGCGAGATGCAACGGCCAGGGCATTGAGGTCGTCAAGTGCGTAAGGCGAGCTTTCATAGTTGCTCGTGCTCTGCGAGAATATTTCGGTGGTAAGTGGAAGCGAGCACGCAAAATAACCCGCCGTGAACAAAACGAAGGATAGGGCGACGATTCCGACGACCGATACGATAGCGCTGAAGACCTTCATCATCAACCTCCTGGTATTCGCCTTATTGTAGCCCATGATTGAAGCGGACGGTTCATCATTGGGCTTGGTAGGGCGATGAAAACGCATACGACGTTCCCCAATGATGTACCAGTTGTGTTAGGTACCGAAAATAGGACGGCGCGCGTGGCCATA
>JAUNCA010000058.1:4037-5532 GCA_030526775.1 Coriobacteriia bacterium
TTCACTTCGGAATCGGTAACCGAGGGACATCCCGATAAAGTCTGCGACCAGATTTCCGACGCGATTCTCGATGCGATTATCGAGAAGGAGACGAAGCTCGCAGCCGAAGGATATGTTGCGCCCGGTGGCAAGCCGGCTGACCCAGAGGCGTTGCGTTGTGCGTGCGAGACCATGGCCACTACGGGCATGGTTATCATTTCAGGCGAGATTCGCACGCAGGCATGGGTTGACGTGCCCACCATCGCGCGCGATGTGATTCGCGACATCGGATACGACCGCGCGAAATACGGATTCGACTGCGACACCTGCGGCATCCTGAATGCCATCAAAGAGCAGAGCGTCGACATTGCGGCTGGCGTTGACATGAGCTGGGAAGCGCAGCATGGGCTTGCCACCGACGAGTACGCGAAGACGGGAGCGGGCGACCAGGGCATGGTCTTCGGTTACGCGTGCAACGAGACTTCGACGCTGATGCCGATGCCGATTTACTTGGCGCATCGCATGAGCGAGGAGCTTGCGAAGGTCCGCAAGGACGGTACGTTGCCGTATCTGCGCCCCGACGGCAAGACGCAGGTCACTGTGCGCTATGAAGATGGCCGCCCGGTTTCCGTCGAGACGGTGGTCGTGTCGACGCAGCACTCCGAGAACGTATCGCACGAGACGCTCTCCACCGCAATAATCGAGTCGGTGGTCATGCCCGTGCTCGAACGCGAGGGCATCGCGCTGGGGCCGCATGCCGAGATTTTCGTGAACCCCACCGGTCGTTTCGTCGTGGGCGGACCGCAGGGCGATGTCGGCCTCACTGGCCGCAAGATTATCGTGGATACCTACGGCGGCATGGGACGCCACGGCGGCGGAGCCTTCAGCGGTAAAGACTGCACGAAGGTGGACCGTTCGGCCGCATATGCTGCGCGCTGGGTTGCGAAGAACGTCGTGGCAGCCGATTTGGCAGATCGCTGCGAGATTCAGATTGCCTATGCCATCGGCGTTGCGCATCCTGTCTCCATCATGGTCGATACGTTCGGGACTGCGAAAGTGCCCGAGGAGAAGATCGAGGCCGCCGTGGCCGAGGTGTTCGACCTTCGTCCTGCGGCCATAATTGATAAGCTCGACTTGCGTCGCCCCATATATCGCAAAACGGCTGCATATGGACATTTCGGGCGGGAGCTTCCCGAGTTCACCTGGGAGCGCACCGACCGCGTGGAGCAGCTGAAGGCGGCTGTGGAGGCTCGCGCGTAGAAAGATGGCGCGCATGAACATCGCTTCGGTGATACTCGATATCCCGACCCAGTCGCTCGACCGGGTGTTTTGGTATGTCGTGCCCGCCGGCATGGATGATGCCGCAGTGGGATGCGCGGTGGTCGTGCCGTTCGGAAACAGACCGGCTATCGGCTACATCGTGGAGCTTTCGGTCATGGATGCCGAAGACCTGGCGCAGCATGGCTTGGATGCTCAGAAGCTCAAAGCAATCGAGCACGTTGCGAGCAAGCCGTAT
>JAUNCA010000058.1:5542-12686 GCA_030526775.1 Coriobacteriia bacterium
CATGGCGCGGCCTGCGCCCTGCATCTCGCGCAATCGTGCGTCGCACCGCTTTCAACCTGCATCCGCCTCTTCACGCCTCCGGGCGGCACCCCGAAGGTGGCCAAGGATGCAAACGGGTGGAGTATCGTAGAACCCGAAGTGGGCGAAGCTGACGACCGCTATGTGATGCTCACCGATGAGGGGCGTTCGTTCGAGCCTCGCAAGGGCGCGACGCGTCAACAGGCAATTATCGATGCTCTGAAGAATGGTGAACTCCGTGTAGCAGAGCTCAGAATGGAATTCGGAGCCGTATCGAGTGTTCTTTCTGCTCTCGAGAAGCGGGGAATCGTGCGCATCGAGCATCGGCGCCGAAACCGTGGCGTACCTGCGGCCGGCGAAGAGCCGCGATGGGCGTATGGCCAAGTAGCGCTCCAAGTTCCGGAGCTTACCGAAGGGCAACGGCAGGCGCTATTGGCCATACAGGATGCCACGGCGCGCGCAGATGGCAGCGCGGTGCTCGTCGATGGCGTAACCGGTTCCGGAAAGACCGAGGTATACCTGAGGGCCATCGAGCCGGTGCTAGCCGCTGGAAAACGCGTGCTTGTGCTCGTACCCGAAATCTCGCTTACCCCTCAGACCGTCGCCCGGTTCCGTGGGCGCTTCGGCGACCGCGTGGCCGTCATGCACTCGCGCATGGGTCAGGGCGAGCGCTACGATCAGTGGGATTTCATTCGCTCCGGTGCTGCGAAGGTGGTGGTTGGAGCGCGCAGCGCCCTGTTCACCCCGCTGGCGGATATCGGCATGATCATCATCGATGAAGAGCATGAGACCTCCTACAAGCAAGACAGCGCACCGCGCTACCATGCGCGAGATGTAGCTCTGTGGATGGCGAAGCGCCACGGCGCGACGCTCGTGCTAGGCTCCGCGACGCCCTCGATTGAATCCCTCTACCAATGCGCCACCCAAGAGAGTTGGACGCGGGTCGTTCTACCCGACCGCGTGAATGGGCGTCCGCTTCCTCCGGTGGAAGTCATAGACATGGCAGCCGAGTTTCGCGATGGGTCGCGTGCCATGTTCTCGCATCGCCTGACGAATTTGTTGCGCGATGCCCTTATGGCCGGTCAAAAGGCAATTCTCCTGCTGAATCAACGCGGATTCGCGAAATTCGTGCTCTGCCGTGACTGCGGGTTCGTGCCAGAGTGCCCGCATTGCGCGACATCGTTGACGTATCACGAATCCGAGGGGCTCTTGCTCTGCCATCATTGCGGTCACGCCGAGCGCATGCCCGCCCGCTGCCCGAAATGCGCAAGCCCGTATATGCGCCTGTTCGGTGCGGGCACGCAGCGCGTCGAGGCTGAGTTGCGTGCCCTCATCACAAGCTTCGGACTGCCGGAAGTTCGCGTCGTGCGCATGGATGCCGACACTACACGCAAGAAGGGCTCTCATCAAACGCTGCTCGAGGAATTCATGGCGCCGGGCGCGGCGGTTTTGCTTGGAACGCAGATGATTGCAAAGGGACTGGATTTCGACGACGTGACGCTTGTAGGCGTCATAAACGCGGACACGATGTTGAAAGTTCCCGATTTCCGCAGCGGTGAAGCCACGTACGACCTGCTTGAGCAGGTGGCGGGCAGAGCCGGGCGCGCGGCGCTCGACGGCAGGGTCGTCGTGCAGACCTACTGGGCTGGTTCAAGCGCAATACAGGCTGTTTGCGCCCACGATCGCCGTATCTTCCTGCGCGAGGAGCTTCCGAAACGCAAGGCGCTGAGATACCCGCCATACGTGCGCATGGCGAACATCCTTATATGGGGCAAGGATGCTGGGAAGGTAAAGCGCGAGGCAGAAGAGCTCTATAGAGGCGTGATCGGCGTGCTCGAGACCGCATGCATCGACGATTGGATGGTCCTGCCTGCAACCCCCTGCGCGCTTTCGAAGCTCAGAAACACATATCGCTGGCATATCGTGATGAAGGCCCCGGTCGATGCCGACATCGCGAGCGTGGTCGAGCCGTATTTCCGCGAACGCCGCACAGCAACGGAAGTTCGAGCCGCAGTGGATATCGATCCTATAAGCATGCTGTGAAACCCTTGGCTTTATTGCGAATCTGTGCTATATAGATACTTCGCATTATTCGGGTACTATGCCCGAAAACGTACGAGAGGGAGTTAGCGTGGCAAAAGCTTCTGCGAAGAAAGAAGACGCAACAACCAAAGCGAAAGAGGCGATCGAAGAGGAGACGGTCGCCGCGGGGCTCGACACCGCATCGGAACAAGCTGCCGAAATGACGACGGAGAAGCCAAAGAGGGCAAGGAAGAAGACCGCGTCGAAGACAGCCGAGATGAAGGTCACCGAGGAAAAGCCCGCGAAGAAATCCAAGAAAAGCAAAGTTGAAGAGCAGACGCCTGAACAGCTGTCCGAGGCTGCTGATGCATTGCTGGATGACGAATTCTCCGACGAACCAGATGACAATAGGGATGCCGAAGCCGCAAATGAGGCGCTTGCCAAGGGCGACGAGGCGATAGATGACGTGTCCGTCGACGACATCGCCGGCGACGAGGCCGACGAGCCCACGGGCGACGAGTCCGACGATAAGCTCATCGAGGGCATCCCGGAGGCCGAGCTGGCCGCGTCCACCGAGATCCACGTCCCGCGCGTGAGCCCCCGCAAGTCGGGCAAAACGCGCGCGAACGTGCGCAAGCGCGGCGGCGACTCGTCCATCGCGATGCTCACGGGCGACCCGGTGCGCATGTACCTCAAGGAGATCGGCAAGGTGCCGCTGCTGACGGCCACCGAGGAGATCGACCTGGCCATCAAGATCGAGGCCGGCGTGAAGGCCTCCGAGCAGCTCGAGGCGGCCGATTCCGGCGAGCTCGAGCTCGACCGCCGCGAGAGGCGGCGCCTGTCGCGCATCGAGCAGGTGGGGCTCGACGCCAAGCAGCAGCTCATCGAGGCGAACCTGCGCCTGGTGGTCTCCATCGCCAAGCGCTACGTGGGCCGCGGCATGCTGTTCTTGGACCTCATCCAGGAGGGCAACCTGGGCCTCATCCGCGCGGTCGAGAAGTTCGACTACACGAAGGGCTTCAAGTTCTCCACCTACGCCACCTGGTGGATCCGCCAGGCCATCACGCGCGCCATCGCCGACCAGGCCCGCACCATCCGCATCCCGGTGCACATGGTCGAGACCATCAACAAGCTCGTGCGCATCCAGCGCCAGCTGCTCCAGGAGAAGGGCCGCGAGCCAACTCCCGAGGAGATCGGCGAGGAGATGGGGCTTCCGCCCGAGCGCATCCGCGAGATCCAGAAGATCTCTCAGGAGCCGGTGTCCCTCGAGACGCCCATCGGCGAGGAGGAGGACTCCCAGCTCGGCGACTTCATCGAGGACGATTCGGCGATTGTGCCGCCCGACGCTGCAAGCTTCAGCATGCTTCAAGAGCAGCTGAAGAAGGTGCTCGACGGCCTTGCCGAGCGCGAGCGCAAGGTCATAACGCTGCGCTTTGGCCTCGAGGATGGCCATCCGCGTACGCTCGAGGAGGTTGGACGCGAATTCGGGGTTACCCGTGAGCGCATCCGCCAGATCGAGAGCAAGACGCTCGCCAAACTGCGGCACCCGTCGCGTTCCGGCAAGCTGAAAGACTACCTGGAAGATTAACGGAGAGGGCGGCGCAAGCCGCCCTTTTCCACGTGCGGGCACGTGTGCCCGGAGAGGTATACCATGACGCGTATTGAAATGAAGACACCGCTAGTCGAGATGGATGGCGACGAGATGACCCGTATCATCTGGCGCCTGATCAAAGACGAGCTCATCTGCCCATTCGTCGACTTGAAGGCGGAGTATTACGACCTGGGTCTTGAGAATCGCGATGCAACGGACGACCAGGTTACGGTTGAGGCTGCTGAGGCGACTAAACGGCTCGGTGTGGCTGTGAAATGCGCGACTATTACCCCGAATGCCGCCCGCGTGGAAGAGTACGGCCTCAAGCAGATGTGGAAGAGCCCGAACGGCACGATCCGCGCCATTCTCGACGGCACGGTGTTCCGTGCGCCGATTGTCGTGAAGGGCATCGATCCCTACGTGCGCACCTGGACGAAACCCATTACGCTTGCACGTCATGCGTACGGCGATGTGTACAAGAATGCCGAGATGCGCATTCCGGGTGCCGGTACGGTTGAACTCGTATACACGCCGGCTGACGGTGGGGAAGAGCAGCGGGTTCTCGTGCACGAATACCAGGATGCCGGAGTCGCACAAGGCATGCACAACCTTGATGCCTCAATCGAGGGTTTCGCGCGGGCAAGCCTTTCGTATGCGCTCGACACGAAACAGGATATCTGGTTTGCCTGCAAGGACACCATCTCCAAGACCTACGACCATCGGTTCAAGGACATCTTCGAGGAAGTGTACGAGAGTGAATTCCGTGCGCAATTCGAAGAAGCAGGTATCGAGTACTTCTACACGCTCATTGACGATGCGGTTGCACGCGTTATGCGTAGCGAAGGCGGGTTCATCTGGGCCTGCAAGAACTACGATGGCGATGTGATGAGCGATATGGTTTCGTCTGCCTTCGGCTCGCTTGCGATGATGACTTCTGTACTTGTCTCGCCTCATGGCTATTGGGAATATGAGGCCGCGCATGGCACTGTGCAGAGGCATTATTACAAGCATCTAGAAGGCCAGAAAACCTCGACGAATTCCGTTGCGACGATCTTTGCGTGGAGTGGCGCGTTGCGCAAGCGTGGCGAACTCGACGGCTTGGATGAGCTCGTGGCTTTCGCCGATAAACTCGAGCAGGCTACGGTGGAAACCATCGAGGCTGGCGAAATGACGGGGGATCTGGTGGCGATTACTTCGAACCCCAATGCACGCAAGCTCGATACGGAAGACTTCATCAAGGCGGTCGCATCACGGATTTCGCTATAATTGAGAAAAAGAAAAATCCCCCTTGCGCATTCAATTGGTTTGTCTATAATACCTACTTGCGCGTTTGAAAGCGTACATATTCCTCGATAGCTCAGTTGGTAGAGCAAGCGGCTGTTAACCGCTGGGTCGTAGGTTCGAGTCCTACTCGAGGAGCCAGAAACAACACGACCTGCCTTCGCAGGTCGTTTTTTATATTCGAAACGGATTGTGGATGAGTCGGAGAACGTATCTTCGACTCATTTTTCGTTAATCCAGGTAAACCTGCGCATGATACAAGAAAATGAGTCGAAGATACGTTCTCCGACTCATCGCGCACGACTTTGTGATATCCGTTATATGGGACATGTAAGGTGAAGGTGCACCCTATTATAAAGATGCACCTTGAGAGTTCGGAATAGATGTAGCGGCCTGAAAACGCCTAGTAAACGCGCCGGAATAGGGCGACAACCTTGCCGACAATCGCACAGTCGCGCGTGATGATGGGTTCCATGGAGGAGTTTTCTGGCTGGAGGCGAATATGGTCGGCTTCACGGTAAAAGCGCTTCACGGTAGCGCCATCATCAATGAGCGCGACGACGATGTCGCCGTTGTTTGCCACGCGTTGCTCGCGTACCACGAGATAGTCTCCATCGTTGATGCCTGCCTCGATCATCGACTCGCCGTGAACCGAGAGTAGAAATGATGCCGAGTCGCCAACGATATCAACGGGAAGCGTGATGGTATCCTCGATGTTCTCTTCGGCAAGAATGGGCACGCCGGCGGCCACATTGCCGACAAGCGGCAAGGTGACGACGTTGTAGTCGACCGATTCGGTGACCGGAGCGGGTGCGTCAGAGAGGCCGAGTTCCTCGCGGCCTTTAGCCGTGAGGGTAATGGAGCGTGATTTCTGCGCGTCGCGATGGATGTAGCCCCGTTCCTCAAGGCTGTTCAGATGGACCTGGACCGTCGATGGGGAAGAGAGTCCAATGGAAGAGCAAATCTCGCGAACAGCGGGCACATAACCCTTCTCGTCGATTGCCTTCGCAATGGCCTCGAGCACGATACGTTGCTTCTTGGTAAGGTCTGCCATCTCATCCTCCGAACATATGTACTAAAAACCTATTGACGGGGAACCTTTGTTCGATTTATTATTAACACGAACAAAGGTTCTATGCAAGTGAGGATTTGAAATGAACGGGAATCACAGATACGAAGTCCGCGGAACCGAAGCGCTCGCATGCCGTTACGAGCGGGGAAGCTCCCGCAATGTCATCGACTACGATATCGCTCGCCGCAGCTACGAGGCCCGTCAGCGCCTCGCGCTACGCCAGCAGCGCGCGCAGGTACCTGCTTGCCCGTCACAGCGCAAATCGGAACGACTTGCCCGGAAACAAGATTACACATTCGCCGACGTCGTCGAGAGCGAATATACCCCCGGTCGCACGAGCGTCGATGCTGTTGGCGGCATCCTGCGTCAAGCGAAGTCATCGATTGTGAATCATCCATTCTGGTGGCAGCTACGCGACGGAACCCTCAAGGGCATCGATACCGGCAAGGCTACCTATCGTCAGGTACTCAATACCTCGACGATTTGCCTTGCGCTCTCAATGGTCCTCGTATTCCTCGGCGCATAAACAGCGCTTATGCACCAGTTGGCGTAATTCGGCTCTACTTTGCGAGAATCTGCTCCTTGAGGTCCTCATAGCGTCGTGTGCGTTCCCAAATCACCTGGTTCTCGCGGAAATCAAACCCATAGGTATCGCGAACGAGCATGATTGTAGGAGGCATTTGGATGCGCTTGAACACCGAATTGCCGATCTGTTTGAGCACCCACTCCAAGTCCTCTATGAAAACGTCTGGGTCGTCAAGGCCATAGAACTTGACCCATTTGGCCACCGGGGTTGATTGCAGCTTATCATCAAGGTATGCCTGCATCAGGTCCTCGACGCCGAACTCGGGGCTGTCGAGCAGGTTTTCGACAAGCCAGTCGTGGTAGAACCACTTCATCGGATCCTTCTGCGCGTCTTTGAGCTCTGCGGAAGGCATTGTCTCCCAGAGATAACCTTCTTCCGTCTCAATCGGGATGAGGTTTTCGGGTACAACAACCTTGCCAAGCCGCTTATTGACGAGGCGCGCGATGCGGAACAGGCGAACCTTCGTGATATCGCCGATAGGAGCGATAGCGCCGACGGCATCGCCATAGAGCGTCGCATAACCGAGCGCCGCTTCCACCTTGTTGCCATTGTTCATGATGACGCCGCCCTCTAT
>JAUNCA010000005.1:0-26801 GCA_030526775.1 Coriobacteriia bacterium
CGCTGAAATGCACGTCGGGGCGTTCTTCTGTCATCTTCTTCGCCTTGGCACGGCCGAACCCCATCTGCTGGTTGTTCGCCTTGCTCATCTGGTAGAAGAAGAACACCATCAGGCCGACGAGCAACAGCATGGGCAGCAACGATAGCAAGGTGCCCAGAATGTTATTCGGCGTGGAAACCGTGTACTTGATGTTGGGATGCGCGGCCATCAGGGCGTCGAGCGAACCCTGGCTTCCATAGGTGGCGACGAACTTGCGCTCACCGCCGACGCGGATCGGCTCGATATCGGTGGTCTTCACCCCATCCAAGCTGCCGCCCTTCGAGCGGGCGAGTGAGGTGTTCATAGCCTGGAACGCATCGTTGATGCCCTCAACCGCGAGGGAACCCACGGTCACCGCCGGGTAATACTTACCGGTCACGGAGTATTCGGAAGGCGTGTAGTTCACCTCGGAAACGCGATTCTGCTGTACGGCTGCCGTGAAATCCGAGGTCAGGAGCTGATCGGTTTTCTGAGGCTCCATACCGCCCCGGGTAAACAGCATCGTGAACAGCAACATGACGATAACGGCCGTGCTGATGATGGAGATGACGGTCGATTGCGTCGGCTGCTTGCGCAGATTCGGCTTCTTCGGTTGGTTTTCGTTTTTATCGTTGTTCTCGTCGGGCATGTATGCGTTTCTCTTTCAGGTATGCGTGTGCGTTGTTTCTAGTCCTCGCCGCCATAGACCCGGGGCTTCAGCACGCCCAGGTAGCGCAGGTTGCGATAGCGCTCCGCGTAGTCCAGGCCGTACCCCACGACAAATTCGTCGGGGATGGTAAAGCCCACGTATCGGGCGTCGACGGCAGCCTGGTTCTCGCGCTCCTTGCGCAGCAGCGCTGCCACCTCGACCGATGCCGCACCGAACTCCTTGAGGTGCTCGATGGTGTATTGCAGCGTGAGGCCAGAATCGATGATGTCCTCGGCGATGATGACGTGCTTGCCGCGGATATCGGTGGTGATGTCCTTCTGCACGTTGATGACGCCCGAGCTCGTCGTGCCCGCGCCATAGCTGGAAATGGCCATGTAATCCATCTCGAGCGGCAAATTGATTTCGCGCACGAGGTCTGCCATGAAAATCGCTGCGCCGCGCAGCACGGACACCACGACGATGCCGGGCTTATCCGCATAATCGCGTGTAATGTCTTTCCCCATCTTCGAAACACAGCTGCGCAGCTGTTCCTCGCTGATGAGAACCCGTTCGATGTTGGGATGCAGCGTCTCCACGGTCTTGCCTTTCCTCATAGTCGTACAAGGATTCAATATAGCAAAACTGCGCACCCCTACAGTAAGCAGGTAGCTCCTGCCACGATTTAAACATGGAGGAACGATACGCCTTTTCGAACGAACGGGCCGTGCTATCGGGATTGCGCCTAATGGCGCGGGCTTTAGTCTTCGAGCAGGTCGGGGAACAGCTCGAGCAGGGCCGTTACGGGTAGGCCGACGATATTGTCGTAGTCGCCCTCGTAGCTGGCTACGAGCTTCGCGCCTTCACCCTGGATGCCGTAGGCGCCGGCCTTGTCGCGGCTCTCACCCGTGCGCACGTATGCGGCGATTTCCTCGTCGCTCAGGTCCTTGAAGGTCACGTTGCTCACCACGTGGAAGTTGCGGCGGCCCATCTTCACGTCATCGGGTGCGGCGTACAGCAGGCGCCATACCGAGACCCCGGTAACCACCTGATGCGTCTGCCCGGAAAGCGCCCGCAACGTGGCTTGCGCGGCCTCGGCGCTGCGCGGCTTGCCGTAAATCTTGCCATCGAGCGCCACCATGGTATCGGCCCCGATGATGGTGGCCTGCCCCACATAGGGCTGGGCGAGAATTGCCTGCACGGCGGCAGCAGCCTTGCGTTCGGCCAGAATCTCGGAAGCACGCCCGACGTCGGCAGTCTCCTCTTCGCTCAGCGTCTCGTCGGCTTTCACCTGGAAAACCTGGAACTTCACGCCCGCTTTCGCAAGCAGCTCGCGGCGGCGCGGGCTTCCCGATGCCAGGATTACGTCTTTTATCATGCTAGCTCCGTTTCCTGCGGATGCGATAGGCCTCCATCGGCTCGATGCGAAGGCCCTGCTTGTTTGCGCTAATGGCCAGGTTGCCCTGGATGTTGTTCGTGTACCCGCTCTTGGGCGCGTCTTGCCCGAACGCGTCGGTGATCGCCGTGATGGTCGCGGTCTCCACGCGGGCATCGGGCCCGAGGATATACTGCAGCACCTGGAAGGCAACGCGCCGCTGAATCGGCAGCGGCAGGGCTCCGAACTGCGGTAATATCACGCAACCGGCCTCGTAGTCCAGCACGGTGTCGCCGTCGACGTCCTCCCACGCCACCAGCTCGCCGATAATCCGGTTGGTATGGGCGTCAAGCATGTCGTCTTCATCGCCTACGAGGTTCATGCTCCGGCACAGCGTATCCAGAAGCTGTGGGTTCTTCTGCTTCATCAGGGGAATTACCTCGTGGCGAACCCATGCGCGGAAGTGGTCGGTGTGCGCGTTCGTGGCATCCTCGCGCCAGAGCGCCCCCGCCTCGTCACGCACGATCGGCAGCTCGGGGGTGTCGGCGGCACGGTTCTCGATGCCCGCCCGCAACGCCTCGCGGCTCACATCCAGCAAGGGCCGAACCACCGGGCCGTTTCGATACAGCATGCTTCGGAATCCACCGGGGCCCGTTCCCACGATGGAGCGCATGTAGAAGTTCTCGACGCGGTCGTCTTGCGTATGCGCGGTGAAGATGCGTCCTTCCGAGAGCGGCTGCGCCAGCTGCAGGCACATGTTGTGCAGGGCATCTTGGGCTGCACTATAGCGAATGCGGCGGCCAACCGCCTCGATGTTCTCTCCCGTTCGCGCCGCCTCGCCGGCCACATCCGCATCGATAGCATACAGCGGGATGGAGAGCGCCTGGGCGAGCTGGGCGACGAATGCGGCATCGCCATCGGCTTCCGCGCCGCGGAGGTGGTGGTTCACATGCAGCATGGCTACCGGGCCGATAACGCCAGCCGCGGACAGCTCATGCGCAATGTAGGCCAGCGCCGTGGAATCGGACCCACCGGAAACCATAATCACCACCGGAGCGCCGGGCGCAACCAGGTTCCGCTCACGTATCGTATCCTTCACGCGCTTCATCACGTCAATCATCGAAGCTCCCTTGCATAACCGTCTTGTCGGGTATCCATTTTAGGGAATCCCCCATCCCTTGCAAGCCAGCCTATCGTTAGGAGATGGCTATCGGCGGTCAACTTGTGTTGCCGCTATTGAGTACCCGCCACTGGGCTGCGGCGATGGTATAGTTTCCAAAAAGCTCAAGGTTAAACCCTCGGAAAGGGTTCACATATGGCTAAGAAATCCGAAACCCCCACGAAATTCCTCGTCCGATGGATTATCACCGCCATCGCCGTGAGCTTCGCCATAACGCTTATCCCGTGCATCACTTTCAACTCCGACAATTCCCTCATGGCGAACATCTTCATTATCTCGATGTTCCTCGCACTCATTAACGTCACGATAAAACCCGTGCTCAAAGCCCTGAGTCTCCCGGTGACCATACTTACATTGGGCTTGTTCGCGCTGGTATTGAATACGGCGATGCTATACCTGGCAGCTTGGTGCGCCACCTCGTTCTTCGGCGTGGGGGCAGCTATCACCGATTTCGGGTCGGCGTTCGTCGCCAGCATCCTCATCAGCGTCGCAACCTGGTTCATCAACACGATCACAGCGTTCGACTAGCCTGCCGATGAGTCAATTACCCCAGGGGTAATTGACTCATCGCGCGCGATGCAACGTCACTGATTAGATGGGCGAAATGCGGGAGAGGTCCCGGAGGTTGAAGAAGCTGCCGTTTTCGCGCCAGATGGGGCGGATGATTCCCTTTTCCGTGATGATGCCGTTGATGAGCGACGCCGGCGTGACGTCGAACGCCGGGTTGTACACATGCGGCTTGAAGTGCTCGAAGCGCGTGACTTCGCGCGCATCGCGGAATTCGATGGGAATGCGATTTCCCGCAGGAAGCGACGTGTCGATGGTCGAGGTGGGGGCGGCCACATAGAAGGGAATCCGGTGGTAATCCGCCGCGATGGCCAACTGGTACGTTCCAATCTTGTTCGCGGTATCGCCGTTCGCGCAAATGCGGTCGGCGCCCACGATTACCGCATCGATGAGCCCCTGCTTCATCAGCATCGCCGCCATACTATCGCACTGCACCGTGCAGGGAATGCCCGCCCGCGAAAGCTCCCAGGCGGTAAGGCGAACGCCCTGCCCCACCGGACGGGTCTCGTTGCAGTACACGTGCGATATGCAACCCTGCTCGTGAGCTGCGTAGATAACGCCGAGAGCCGTACCGTAGAACACGGTGGCCAGCGAACCGGCATTGCAATGGGTGAGCACACGCGATTCCGCACCCAACAAGCGTGCACCGTATGCCCCGATGGCACGGTTGCGCGCTTCATCTTCCGCCGCCATCTCGCGCACGCATGCTTCCGCCGCAACTGCAGCGGCGGCCGCTCCCCCGTCGGTGAGCACGCGCTCGATTTCCCGCAGCACCCGGTTCACGCCCCAGGTAAGGTTCACAGCAGTCGGGCGGGCGGTGGACACGGCCTCTGCAACAACGGCCAGCTCGTGCCGATATGCATCGAGAGTCACGCAATTCGCCTGGTTAACCGCCCATAAGGCGATCGCTCCCGCACCCGCCACGCCGATGGCGGGCGCGCCGCGCACTGCAAGCGACTTGATGGCATCCACCACCATCTCGTAAGTGCTCAAGCCCACAATCCGGCATTCATCGGGAAGCAGGCGCTGGTCGACGATGCTCATCCACAGCCGATTGATGCCCTCACCGTCAGTACGACGGCTAAACTCCAAGGTCCGCGGCAGATTCTCAACCCCCATGCGCTTTCCTCTCTCGGATGAGACACCCGCCCTCAGAGGGGAGGCGTCTCAAATGAGACACCCGCCCTCGGAGGGGAGGTGTCTCACAGCACTATTCGTAATCCGCCTTCAGCGCGGCGAACGCATCACGGGAATTCACGATGGTTTCCTCGGACACGCAATAGCTCACGCGGACCCAGCCGCCCACGCCGAAACTGTCGGATGCAACGATGAGCAGCTCATGGCCTTTTGCCTTATCGGAAAACGCCTGCGCGTCGGGCTCAAGCGCCTTCATCCACAGGTAGAACGCTCCAGCAGGCTCGATGTATTCGTAGCCCAGGTCGTCGAGCATATCGGTGAGAAGCTTGCGATTGCGCACATACGGCTCGACGTTCACCGGCGTGTCAATGCAGTCGGCAATGACCTTCTGCAGGAGCGTCGGCGCACACACGTAGCCCAGAACGCGGCCAGCACCGCATACAGCCAGGTACACGCGACGGGCATCGGCAGCAGCAGGCGGCACCAGCACGTAGCCGATGCGCTCGCCCGGCAGGCTGAACGACTTCGACCAGGAATAGCACACGAGCGTGTCCGCATAGATATCAGGAACCCAGCTCACCTGCGCGCCACCATAAGCAAGCTCGCGGTACGGCTCGTCGGAGATAAGGTAAATTGGCTGGCCCAGCTCCTCTTCCTTCGCGCGCAGCATGGCAGCTAGCTCTTCGAGGTTCTCGCGTGTGTATACGGTCCCCACCGGGTTGTTCGGCGAGTTCACGATGATCGCGCGCGTCTTCGGCGTGATGGCCGCGGCGAGCGCGGGAACATCCAGCTGGAAATCGGACGACCGCGTGGGAACTTCGACGCAGGTGCAACCGGCGTTCTCGATCCAGATGCGGTATTCCGGGAAATACGGGGCGTTCGCGATAACCTCGTCGCCCGGGTTCGTGATGGCAGTGATGCACGCATCAAGCGCGGCGGCAGCACCCATTGTGAGGTACAAGTCGTCGGACGAGTACGCCGTGCCAAACCGCTTGTTCAGGTTGTCGGCAATGGCCTGACGGCATGCGGGCGCACCTTGCGCGGGCGAGTAGCTGTGCAGCTGCATCGGCGGCAGCTCGAGCGCTTTCGCCATCGCCTGGGCAATGGCATCGGGTGCCGGCACCGACGGGTTGCCGAGGCTGAAGTCATACACCTTATCCGCCCCGATTTCAGCCTTGCGCGCCAAGCCATACGCGAACAGCTCGCGGATTGCCGAAGGTGCGGCGCCTAATTCATACATTCTCTCGTTCATCGATGCTCCCATCGTGTATTCGCTCACAAATCTTCTCTATTCTAGCAACCATTTGAGGGCTGTCCCCTAAATGGTTATTGCCATTCAAGGGCGAACAGGTTGCCCAAGGCCACGATATACACCACCAGGGCATCGCGCAGGCAATCTTCCTGAACGCCTTCATCTGCCGCATGCATGCCGCCCACGCCGGGCATCGGGGGGAACCGGCCCTCGTCCATGGCGCCGAAACTCACGCCGACGGGGAAATGATGCGCATACGTTCCGCCACCCATGGTGAACAGCTTGGCTTCACATCCCGTGACCTGCTCGTACGCAGAACGCAGGGCGGCAACCTCGGGGGAATCCGGGTTCACGAGCAGTGGCTCTACCTCGTTGATGGAGGCAACGCTCGCACCGATTTCCGCCGCGGCGGCGTCAACCTTTGCACGCAGCTCCGGCAGGCTCGTCGTCGTGGGGAATCGCACGTCAATCGTCTGCGTGAACCGGTCGCCTTCGGTCGTCGCCATGCCGCCCACGCAGGTCGCGGGGCCAAAATCGGCATCTTCGCAGGCCAAACCCAAACCTGTGCCATCGTTGACGCTCGTGATACGCCGCACGAACTCGAGCCATTCGCGCTCATCGGCATCGCATAAGTCGTTTTCCAGCAAATATGCCGCCAGCACGTCGATGGCATTCACCGAGCCGGCCGGCATGGCCGCATGGCCCGCTATGCCTTGGGCGCGCACGCGCGCCAACCCACCGTAGTTGCTGCACAAATCGCCGCCTATCAGCGCAGAATCCCATTCTTCATCGGCGGTAATACGCTCGGCCGCAGGCAGACTCGATGCCGGGCAACGCACAATCGCCTCGGCCATACTGGGCACACCGTTCGGCGCCGTCCCACCCCGGAAATCGGCAATAAGCCCACCCGACAGCGGCTTGCTGGTAACTCGCACCTGGAACTGACCTTTCTCGCCATAGCACAGCGGGAAGTCGGCATCGGGCGTGAACAGGAAGTCCGGAGCTGGATAATGCGCCAGGTAGTAATCGGCGTCGGCCATGCCCGTTTCCTCCGCACAGCCGAAAATCACGCGCACGTTCACCGGAAATTCGCGGCCTTCGCGCGCAAACCGTTCGTGCCAAAACCGCAGCGCATGAATACCCATGAGGAACGGGCCCTTATCGTCGGTGACGCCTCGCCCGAACAGGATGCCGTCCTGGCGTGTGAGGGCAAAGGGCTCGCGCGTCCACCCGTCAGCCGCCGGCACCACATCCAGGTGGCCGATAATGCCCAGCTGCTTGTCCGAATCGCCAGGAATATCAAAGTAGCCGCAGTAGCCTTCACAGTCGTTCAGCGCAAAACCGTACCCTGCCATGAGTTCGGTTGCCTTGTCCAAGGCCGCCCGCGGACCCGGTCCAAACGGAGCCCCCGCACACGCACCCGACAGGTCCTGGGAGCTATCGATGCCCACCAGCGCCTCAAGATCATGCAGTATCATCGGCCATTCGGCATTTGCGTAGGCTTTCGCTTCCTCCAACAACGACATAGCAATACTCCGATCATTCACCCAGTCTCCTGTAATGGTAAACCAGCATGATAATTTACCGCGGGTATTATTCGTCATCGGACGCTCCATGATGATTTATCCCCGCGGTGATTCGTCATTTGATGATCCACCGCGGGTGTTTTTCATCATTGGGCGATAATGACAAAAAATACCCGCGGTGGATTATCATCTGCGTGCGTTATTCGACCGTGAACACCAAGCGTTTGCCGGTGTGAATGGCAGCCAGCACGAGCGCGAGAGCGATGGCGATAAGCGCCAAGGTCGACCCGAAGGTAATCGACCAGCCGAAGTCGGAAAGCGTGGCCAGCAACGTCACGCCCACCGCCCCGGCGAGATTGACCGCGATGGTGACCCGCGAGTAGATGCGCGTGTATTCGCGCGGACCGAATAGGTAGCGGCCGATAGTGGGTGAAAGCACATCAATTGCTGCAAAGACCAGGCCATACAGAGAGGCGCCAACATAAACGGCCATCACGGACGAAGGCCCTACCAGCCACACCAACGCAAGTCCAACAAACCCGCCACCGCAACAGATAATCGCGGAAAGCGCGAGGCTCTTGTCCGCCACGAAGCCCATGACCACCTTGCAGACGGCCGCAGATGCCTGCAGGCACACCGATGCCGTCGATGCAGCCATGACCACGCCCATCGTCCCCGCATTCAACACGCCCTGTGCATCCAGGTCGTATACATACGCCGGAAAGTATTGGCCCGCCTGGCACGAAAGATTGAACAACGCAGCCGCGAGCAGCAGGAACACAAAGGTCGCAGAACCGAAGGCGACCTTCTGCGGCACGCCCCGCCGGAGCATTTCGGCGCCGTTCGCATCAGCCTGTTTCGCGCGACCATACGGCTGCAAGCCCGCGTCTGCGGGGTAGCTGCGGATGCAGAACAGCGTTGCCAGTATGGCCGTTGCCGCAATTACGCCCAAAATCAGATAGGCCGCACGCCACCCCATCCCGCCGATTATCAAACCGCCGACGTAATTCCATACCGCACCGCCCACGCCGGTCATGGACATGCAAATGCCCAGCAGCAAGCCATTATTCGCCGTAAACCACCGATTGATGAGCGTGGGAATGAGCAGGAAGTTCAACGCGATGATGCCGATGCCCTCGATAAGGCCCGAGAAATAGAATTGCCACACCTCGGTATAGAACGACCCGAGGAACACGCCGAGCGCGCACACGCCCACCGATACCGTGCCCACCAGGCGTAAATCCAATCGCTCGAGCAGGCGTCCCATGAACGGCGACATCACCGCTGCCGCAAGGAACAGGATGGCCACATAGAAGGTGAACTGGTTGGTAGCCACCTGGAGCTCGCCGGTAACGGGCACAATGAAAATGCCCCACACGTTGAAAACAATGGCCGCTGGCGCAAACGAAATGAACATGCCCGTGAATACAACCAGCGCATGCCGCACTGTGAGTTTCCGTTCGCCTGCCATGCCCGCTTCCTATGAAAAAAGCCCGTCGGGCTATCCGACGAGCTCGCATTGTTACTGGTGCCCGAGGCGAGATTCGAACTCGCACGTCTTTCGACAGAGGTTTTTGAGACCACCGCGTCTGCCATTCCGCCACTCGGGCAAGTGAAGGTCATTATACACGAAGCGCTCCGGTCAACCGGAGCGCTCCGAATAATCACCGCAATGCCACTGTTACAGCGTGAAATCCTTCTCGCCGTTGAAGACAGCCAGGGCATCGGCCACCTCGTAGTCGGCCAGCGTGATGGCGGAGATGGCCTTGGTCAGGCGGACAGCCTCGTCCAGCGAACGCATGTGGATGTTTCGGCCCGTGGCGTTACCGCAGGCACCGCCCACGTGAATCTGATCGTACAGGTTGGACAGGAAGTCCTCGGCGGAAGCCTTGGAACCACCGGCGCACACGAGGCCGGTGCGACCGGCAGCCTGGCTCGCGATGGCAAGGTTCTCGGCGCTCGTCTTGCCCTCGGTGGCCTTGGGCGGGTTGACCTTCACGAAGTCGGCGCCCAGGCACAGCGCAGCGCCCGCAGCACCGGCGATGAGGGCCGGGTCCTTCTCGTCGGCGACAGCCTTGCCGCGCGGGTAAATCCACAGCACGACGATGAGGCCGTTGGCGTGGGCCTCTGCGATGAGCTGCCCAGCCTCGGCGAGCATCGTGGACTCATACTCGCTGCCCAGGTAGATGGTGTAGCCAAGGCCCACGATGTTCACGCCAGCCTCGCGCATGGCCAGCACGTAGTCCAGCTCGTGCAGCAGCGGCGAATACGGATCGTCCTGGGAGGTCTTGATGAGGTTCGTCTTGGAATTCATCTTCACCAGATAGTTGATTTCCGGATAATCCGGGGCATAGCGGGCGATGAGGCCGCGCTGGCCGGCGAGCACGCCGCACACGCCCTGGGCGCCAATCTGGAACAGATGCTCGGGATCGTTGTCGGACGGATCGATGCCCTCACCATAAAAGTCGCCGTTCAGGTGCTCCATCTTCTGGTCGCACGCGAAGAGCATCAGGCGACCCGTGCCCTGGGTGGCCTTGAGGTAATTTTCGATATACTCGTCGCGGGATTCCGGCATGACGTCGGCAGGAACCTTCACCTGATTGCGCTTGAGAGTAGGCATGTTGTTTCCTCCTTAGTGTGGTGCTTAAAACGTTCGGCTACGTATTCTACTCCTTTTCCCGATGGGCGGGGCTTTGCGCACCCATGCGGGAATTGTTAGCGTTTAACCAGGTCATATGCATATTTCCCCCAATATGGGGGTTAAAAAGCATATGGGACGACCGCGCTATTTCGCGAATCGGTCCATTATCTTGTCGCGGAAGATAACGCCCAGTGCAGCCAGCACGGCAAGAACGCCAAACATAATCGCGCTGGTGGTGAAATCGCCTTCCATGATGCTGGACGCGGCGTATGACGACACGAACACACCGGGTGTGCGGCCGAGCGTCGAAAGCAGCAAGAAGGTGCCGAGCTTCATATCGGTGAGCCCAACAATATAGGTGAAGACATCCTTGGGCAGGCCCGGAATGAGGAACAGGATGAACACGACGACGTTGAGCTTGCCCGATTTCTCGAACGAACGGAATTTCTCGAGGGACGCATCGGACACCATCGAGCGCACGAACGGGGCTCCCAGCACGTGCACCAGTTGGAACACCAGCGAACTCGCAATAACAACGCCCAGGAGGATAACCAAGGTGCCCCCGATGGGCCCATAGAGCATGCCGGCAGCCACCTGAACCACTTCGCCGGGGATAAATGCAACGATTACCTGCAATAACTGCAAGCCCAGCAGGATGAGGACCCCGAGCGGACCCGCTTCATGCATGCGCTGGATGAGCAGATCGAGGCCGCCCTCTTCGAAGATATCGTGGATCGTCGGCCACGCCAGCACCACGATGAGGATCACAACCCCGAAAAACGCGACCAATCCGATGAGCTTGATGAGATCAGACGCGGCAAATTCGCGCTTGCCGATCTTGAAAACCTTCTCGCCATGGTCTTGGGCGTGGCCCTCATCGCGCATGGCCTTGTTGCTCACGGGATCGAAGTCGTGCTCGCCCGAAGACGCCAAATGCTCGCTGACCGTGCGGCGCTGGTTCTCGCCAACATCGTATCGGCCTGCCGATATGCCAACGGCATCGTAGTTGTAGTGTTTCGGCTGCTCGTCTGTGCCCGTGTGCTTCATCTTTCGCATGATGCGCGAGGTTTGCCCTGCAGCCGCCTCATCGTATTCCCCCGGCTGGTCCAGCCGTTGTCTCTCGTCTCTTGCCACGCTGTAACCTCGTGCCCCGGGCTATTCGTCTTCCCCGTTGCGGGCTTTGCGGTACTCGTCCATGAAGCCGGCGAACATGCCCTTGGCGCGTCCGATTTGGCGCCCGGTGGCATATGCGCCCTTGTTCAGGGCATCCCCGGCCTTCTCGCCGAGGTTCTCCACCGTCACCCCGGTCTTTTCGCGGGCGGCTTCCTTGGCCTTCTCCGCCATTTCGGCGCCTTGCTCCTTAGCGCGGTTCAAGGCCTCCTTGCCCTTATTTGCGGCGCGCACGCTTGCGGCGCCGGCCTTCTCGGCAAGGCCTCCATGCGAATCCAAATCGCGCACCGAATCCAAAACGACGATGGCGCCGAAATTCTCGACCTCCTCTTCGGGCGTGTCGGTTTCCTCGGCTTCGGCCTCATCGTTTTCGTAATCGGCCATCTGCGAGCCCACGCCAAAGCGGAACCCGCGAATCATGCTGGCCGGCACCTCCTCGACACCGAGGATCCAGCGCGCGGTGGCGCCTTCGTCCCTGCGCAGGCAAACCACGCGTCCGGTATTCGGCTCGAAGGTGACGTCACCCACGCGGCCAAGCGTCTCGCCGCTCTCGGTGACGATTTCCATGCCCAACCAAAGCAGGCATTTCGCCCATTCCACACCGAAGCGCTTGCACGCTTTTTGGTCGAAGCTGTCGGGAGCGTCCTCGACGATAATGCCGCCCTCCACGACCTCGATGCGATCGATGGCCACGAACTGGTCGGGGCGATGGAACATCATCGCCATGTCGGGACGCTTCATGATGAAGCCGATCACGCGCTTTTCAGTGGGATGGAATACGAATCGGCGCACCTTTCCGATGCGCCGGTACGTGTCCTCTTTTTTCTTATGAGCGACGAACACCTTCTTGTTCAGGAGCTCGCCGATACTCAGCAGGGCTTCCTCGGACATGAAACCTCGATTCGGAAGGAAACTTCCTACTCGGCCTTCTCCTCGGGAGCGCCCTTCACGGCCTCGACCGCATCCTGAACGCGCTCAGCGACGTCCTTCGCGGCTTCCTGCACGGAGGGCATGGTGCCACCGACGGCCTTGCGGGCGTTGGCAGCGTTCTCGGCCACCTGATTGGCGATGCGGGCGCGGGCCTGCTCGATGCGGGCGCGCAGCTCGGCGTCGGTGTCGGGCTCGGCCTGCTTGCCGCCAAACGACGGAGCCTGGGACTGGACCTGGGACACCACGGAACCAGCGGTCTCCTTGGCCTTCGTGGCCACATCAGCGGCGATTACGCCAGCCTGGTTGGCGATAACGCCAGCGTCATGGGTAATCTGGTCGCGGCGAACCTGCACGCGCTCGGTGATGTCAACACCCTTGCCGCCCATGGCGTTGGTTGCCCAATCGGTAACAATCGCGCGGGTCTCGTCGCCCGGACGGGGAGCCGCCAGCAGTGCTGCAGCCGCACCGACAATGCCGCCGACGACAAATGCGCTCATCTTCTTCATGCATGGCCTCCTTATCGTGCGGCCGCACGGCCGCGAGGTTATTCGGGATACCTATTATAACGCGCTTACAGAAAACTACCGCCGCGCTCACAGTTTTGTTATTTCCCCGGGCGAGAACCCTCCCAAAGGTATACGCGGCGAGCTAAACAAGCCCTGTTAGAGGGAGTTCAAAAGCTCCACCGCATCGCGGAATGCACGTAGGCAGACGAGGTCATCGGCATACGACACCTCCACCTGCGCCCTACCAGCCCGCCGGTCGATCCAGCGAGTGACACCCGTGAACACGCGGTCTGGATTCGTGCAAACAGCGGTTTGCAGGTCGATGACCACATGCTCCAGCACGTGGGGAATGGGCGTGTTCGCGATAACCGCACCGAAGGTGGGGCCGCGCCCGTTCACGCACGAATGGATGGGCAAATCGGGGCGAATACGTACGAGTTGCCGTGCGAGCTGGGGCGTTGTCGTGGCAAACTCCGGATTGCCGACGCGCACCGTCGCGATTACACGGTCACGGCGCACGCGAAGCGACTCCAATATCAGCCGGGGAGCAGGGCTTTCAGCATCCGCGGCATGGGGCAGTGCATCCCGTTGCATGCCGCCGGGGTTATTCATCCCATTCCTCATCGTCAGATGCGTCGGCGCCGTCGGCGTATTCACCCTGGTCATCCGATTCCTCGTCGGAGTATTCCTCGTCCTCGGCGTCCTCTTCCGAGCCCTCGTCCTCGACGTTCTCGTCGCCCATCTGCTCCATAAAGTCTTCATATTCGAGGTCGGTGTAATCGTCGAATCCGTCGCCATCCTCGTCGACAAAGCCGCGGTGTTCGGCCTCTTCATCGTCCTCATCATCGCTTCGAGAGCTCTTTGACTTCTTTTTCTCCTCCGAGCTAGATGAGGTTGAAGGGTCGGGCTTCACGACATACTCGCGTTCGCCGGTGGCGCCGCCCGTCGAAACGCCCGTCGCGGTTCCCGAGGGTTCGGCATTCGTGTCGTCGGAAACTTTCGACAGCACGGTAATCGCATCGGCCGGATCGTCGTTCTCGACCACCTCGCCCGGAAGGAATCCCACTTCAGCGAGCAGGTTGAAGGTTTCGTCGCCATCGATGATCACGAGCACGTTCCGCTCCGTGTCGAAATAGTAGTGCCCGCCTCCTGCAAGGTCCCCAAAGCTATACGCAATGGTTTTCTGGTCGGTATCCAGCCGATAGTCGTACGCGATGCCCTTCGTGAGCTTCAGTTTATGCGCATCGAAGACAATGGTGTCGCCCGTCGACTTCACCTTCCAAACGCCTTGGATATCGGCTGCATCGTCATAGCGCATCCATTTCTGCCAGCAGAACAGGCCCACGGCCACGAGCGCAAGAATCATCACGAGCGAGATGACGGCGAACACCACCCGACGAACCGTGCGCGGATTCGCCGGCTTACGTTCCTTCTTGGGCTTCTTGGGTTTCTTGCGCTTTGCGAGCTCCTTGGACTCCCCCTCCGAATCGGATTCATCCTTCT
Organism: Coriobacteriia bacterium; assembly: GCA_030526775.1. Classification (GTDB taxonomy): domain Bacteria; phylum Actinomycetota; class Coriobacteriia; order Coriobacteriales; family Eggerthellaceae; genus UMGS1519. Next base: position 14,452 of record JAUNCA010000005.1, read on the forward strand.
TCGCGCGCGCGTGCGCGCGCTGCTTGTCTTTTTCCGAAACAGAGGGACGGCCGCTTTCCTCGACCGGCTCCGCATCCATCACGACATCGGCGTCTACCGCGGCATCCGCCGCAACCGCCTCCGCGTCCACCATTTCGGGAACATCATCCACCAGCACGGCCTCGACAGCCGCTTCTTCGAGATGTTTGTCGTGCGTATCTGGCATGGTTGCTCCGTTTGTGGTTCGTTTTTCGCTGCAGCCCGCCGGGTGCGGATTGTCTCGACTAAGCCTCGCGCGTAATTACCTCGACGCCACCCATGTAGGGAACCAACACGTCGGGAACCTTCACGCTGCCATCGGCCTGCTGGTAGTTCTCCAGCACGGCAGCCATCGTGCGGCCGACCGCCAAGCCGGAACCGTTCAGCGTGTGCACGTAGCGCGTGCCCTTGAAGTTGTCCGGGTCACGGTACTTGATGTTCGCGCGACGTGCCTGGAAGTCGGTGCAGTCGCTGCAGCTCGAAATCTCCTTGTAGGCACCGTAGCTGGGCAGCCACACCTCCAGGTCGTAGGTCTTTGCGGACGAGAACCCGATGTCGCCCGTGCACAGGCTAATCACGCGATACGGCAAGCCCAGCAGCTGCAGGATGTTCTCGGCATCGGCCACCATGGCCTCGAGGTCGTCGAAGCTCTCTTCGGGCTTTGCGTACTTCACCATCTCGACCTTGTCGAACTGGTGCACGCGGATGAGGCCGCGGGTGTCGCGCCCGGCGGAACCCGCCTCCTCGCGGAAGCACGGGGTATAGGCGCAATACTTCAGCGGTAACTGGCTCGCGTCGAGCACCTCGTCGGCGTGGATGTTGGTGAGCTGGACTTCGGCCGTGGGGATGAGGTACATGCCCTCGCGAGTCTTGAACAGGTCCTCCTCAAACTTGGGAAGCTGGCCGGTACCGGTAAGCGTGGTGGCGTTCGCCATCGCCGGGGGCCACCATTCCTTGTAGCCGCGGCTGGCATGCGTGTTGGCCATGAAGTTGATCAGGGCGCGCTCCAGGCGGGCGCCGGCGCCACCCAGCAGCACGAAGCGGGTGCCCGCCAGCTTCACGGCGCGCTCGAAGTCGATAATACCCAGGTCGGTGCCCAAATCCCAGTGCGGCTTGAACTCGAAGTCGAACTCGCGCGGAGTGCCCCAGCGGCGCACCTCGGGGTTGTCGTTCTCGTCGGCGCCGACAGGCGTCGTGGCATCGGGCATGTTCGGCGTGGACATCAGCAGCTGCCGCAGAGCCTTGTCCGCCTCGGCGCGCTTGGCGCTCGCGGCCACGAGTTGTTCGTTAATCAGGCGCACCTGCTCCTTGGCAGCCTCGGCCTCGTCGCGCTTGCCCTGCTTCATCAATGCGCCGATTTCCTTGGAGGTCTTGTTGCGCTGAGCCTGCAGGTTCTCCTCTTCGGTGATGCCCGCACGGCGAGCCTCGTCGAGTTCGCGGAAACGGTCGGCATCGAATTTCGCATTGCGGTTCTTCATCGCCTCGGCAACGGCTTCGAGATTCTCGCGAACATATCGCTGATCCAGCATGGTGGCATTCCTCCTGAAATGGTATTAATTCTGAAAACGGGGCGCGTCCGCCACGGGCGCTCCTCGGAAGCGTACAGTATACTCTACCAACAGCTTATGCCCCGATAACCACAAAGGACTACCATGGATTTCGACGCGCTTTACCACTTTATCTTCGAAACATACGAAGGCATCGGCATCTCTATCCTGGTATGCATCCTCGTTTGCATCGTCTTGGCCTTCATCATGGAAAAGCGCACCCGCAAACGCTTCGTCGACCGTCCGAAGAGCGAGGACGACTTCGACCTGTTTGAAGAGATCGACGACGAATAACCATTGGGGCTATCCCCATGTGGGGCCATTCGCCTTTAGCGCTTGCCCGTTATCGTTAATTACTGGTTTCGGGGGTATTGCCCCTTTTAAGCGCAGCGGTATAGTAGTGCGCGATTCAGTTTCACAATGGAGGAGAACGATATGGCTGAAAAGCTCTACACTCGTGAAGGAAGCTACATTCCGCGCATCGCAGCTGTTCACGACCTATGCGGGTATGGGAAATGCTCGCTTGGCGTGGCTATTCCCGTACTGTCGGCAGCCGGTTGCGACGTGTGCCCGGTTCCCACGGGATTGTTCAGCAGCCATACCGCCTTCCCCGGCTGGTACATGCACGACACCACCTCCATCCTGAAGGACTACACGGATGCCTGGAAGGGCATCGGGGTGGAAATCGATGCCGTGTACTCGGGCTTTCTGGGCGACCCGGAGCAGGTCGTGCGCATCCGCGACCTGTACGAGACCTACCCGAACGCGCTGCGCGTGGTGGATCCGGTGATGGCCGACCACGGCAAGGTCTACCCCACCTACACGCCCGAGCTTTGCCAGGCCATGGCCGAGCTAGCCAACGGTGCCGACATCCTCACGCCCAACCTCACCGAGGCAAGCATCATTTTGGGCATCGACTGGCCGGGCGCGAACATCGACGAGGCGAAGGTCCACGAGATGATCGACGGCCTGCGCGCGAAGGGCGCGAAGAACGTGGTGCTGAAGGGCATCGAACGCGGCGATGGGCTTATCCGCAACTACATCGAGGGCGAATCGGTCGAGTTCACCGAGACCGCGAACGAGAAGCTCCCGTATATGCTGCATGGCACGGGCGACCTGTTCACGAGCACGCTGCTGGCCGCCGTGATGGCCGGACGCGATCTGGCCGAGGCCACGCGCTTCGCCAGCGATTTCGTCCCCGAAGCCATGAAGGTAACCTCCCACCAGCCCGAATTCCAGGCACGTGGCGTAAGCTTCGAGCCCCTGCTCGGCAAGATTGCCGCGTTACTAGGCTAAACGCCCTGTCTCACATAGCACCTGTATTGCGGTACCATTAGGAGACCTGATGGAAAGGGGAATGCCGTGGCATCGCAAGCACCGCAACTACCGGCTTTTGAAGAAACCGAAGAGCAGCTCATCCTCGGGCGCTATCGCGTGCTCGCAGAAGCGGGGTCCGGCGGATTCGGCACCGTGCAGCTGGCATGGGACACGCGCATGCAGCGCCGCGTGGCGGTAAAGGTCATCGACCTATCCGCCGTAGCGGAACAGCAAGGGTACACGCTCGATGACGTGAATGACCTACCCCCCGATGCCCTCACCGGGCTCGAGGAAGCGCGCACGGCGGCAATGCTCAACTACGCCAACATCGTGACCGTGCACGATTTCGAGGTGCAGGACAATTTCGCGTACCTCATCATGGAATACGTCGATGGCATGACGCTCACCGAGCTGCTGCGGGTGGTGGGCGACAACATCACGGTCGACATGGTTACCGCCATCTTCGACGGCGTCGCCTCGGCTCTGCAGTTCGCCCACGAGAACCAGGTGCTTCACCTGGACATCAAGCCCGACAACGTGATGATCGACCACCAAGGCCAAGTGAAGGTGATGGACTTCGGCCTCGCCCGCCTCTCGAGCGCGCAGGGGTTCCAGTCCGCTGCTGGTGGAACCATCGGGTACATGCCGCCCGAACAGATCATGCGCGAGAAGCTCGACGCCCGCTGCGACGAATGGGCGCTCGCGAGCCTTACCTACGAGATGATCTCGGGCAAGAATCCTTTCCTCGCCAACGACCTCAGCGCCGCCATCGATCGCATCGAGGGCGCAGAGCTCGTGTTGCCTTCCCTGTGCCTCGAGGGACTGCCCACCGGCATTGACGACGTGATGTTCTACGCGCTCGACCCCGACCGCTTCAAGCGCTACGCATCCGTCGAGGACTTCGCCGACGAGATGGACCGCTTCTTGGGCAGCGCGCCTGCGGGCCGTAAACAGCTTGCCGCCTGCGTGCGCACGGCACTCGACGACGGTTCGACGCAAGCCGCAGAGACGAACAAGCGCCGGCGTGCGAAAATCCGCATGGGCGGCCGTGCGGTTGGCGCCATCGTACGCACGCTCAGCGCGGCGAATGTCGGCGTGCTCACCTTTGCCGGCCTCACTTCCATCACCACGCTCGGCGGATGGACCAACCCCATCTGTTGGGGCGGAACGGCCATCGCCGCCATTCTCGCAGCCATCCTGCCACGTTGGGCCAGCGTGCTCGGCATCGCCGCCATCTCAGCCGCGTTATTCTACGGGCATGCCTTCGTCATGGGCGGCATCGTCGCCTGCACGGGTCTCGCCTGGTGGATTGGCATTGGTCGCCTCGAGAACTCATGCTCCATCGGCGGCCTGTCTGGCGGCCTGTTCGGCGCGGCGGGCCTCAACCAGATCGTGCCGCTGCTGTGCGGCTACCTCATGAGCCCGGGCAAAGCGGCTGGCAGCATCCTGTTCGCATCGGTGCTCGCGTTCGCGCTGGCTTGCTGCGGATCCCAAAGCCTCATGGGCTGGACGCTCCCCATCGGCACCATCGTCGGCAAGGACATCCAGCAGAGCGCGCTCGCGCTCATCACCGATCCCATCGTGTGGATCGTCCTGGGAAGCTGGCTGCTCGCCACCGTGCTGTGCGCCGCATGCTGCAACCGCCGCACCATGTTCTGGGAGATTATCGGCGTCGTCCTGGGCATGGTCGTGCTCGTCGCCGGGTCATTCATCGTGGGCTGGTACGAGGCAGATTTCGCAACGTCGTTCGCCCCGTCGCTGGTCGTGCTGGTACCGGCGCTCATCGGCGCTGCGGTATGCCTGTTGCTCGTGGTTGCTGTACACCGCCTCGTGCATGACGGCGAGGTCGTACGCGGTTTCGAAGGCCAGTAAGCCTACTTGGGCTTGCGGACCTCGTCTTCGAAGTGGTAGATGTCGCCGAAGTAGAAGTCGACCAAGAAACCGTGGGCTTTATGGGCGCTGGCGAGGAAATCGTCGCAATCCCAGCTCTTCCCCGTGGTCATGATGAGACTCAGGTCGTCATCCACACCGAACACGTCGCCCGTGCACCAGAAGCCATTGCGCTCGTAGAACGCCCGACGGCGGTAACGCTGCTCGGCGTTCCATGCATCCTCGGACGGAAGCTCGATAGCCAAGACCATATCCTTGCCCGGGTGTTCTTGCGCCAGGCGCTGGAGAATCTGCGTGCCATAGCCCTTCGAACGCAGCGTCTCGTCGATAGCGAGATACAGGATGTAGAGGTAGTTATCGGCGACAAGCGTAAAGGAGAATCCGCAAAACTGCCCCTCGTCGAGGTATGCCGCGAACTCGGCACCACCACCTTCGGCAAAGCGGCACATGGCATCGAACGCGAACTTATCGTCGCGCGGGAATGCGTAGGTGTATAGCGCATCCACCTGCTCGGCAAGCGGCGTCCCTGCAACGACCTGCTGCACTTCAAGCGAGCTCATCCCACTATCCTTTCCATTGGACACATTGGGATAATTGTATTGGTTTGCGCAACACATTCGCGCGTCTGTACCGCAAAGCCGCCCAGTTTGTCCGGGAACGGTTATCAAAAGCAAAGAGGATGCATCTGCTTTTACATGGAACTATCCAAGCAGCTTCACCAAACGGTGCACCATGCGTGCAGTGAAGCCCCAGAGCAACGGCTCCGTGCCGAAATAGAATGTCACCTCGTGGGAATGGCGGCGCCAAGGATACGCACGTCCCTGAGGAATGGCATCCCAGGGGAAATCATCCGGCATCACCGGGGCTTGCTCGCCGCGATACACCCGGGGTTCATGCGCCTGCAGCCAAGCCAAGGGCACGGTGAACACGCGGTCGACTTCCTTGGCGTCGAAGGTGTTCGCGTAGTTATCCAAGGTCCCCGCATACACCCAGAGCGGCATGCCGCCGGGCCCGACGACGTTGCCGAGGTCCGCGATAATGCGCACGTCCTTTGCGTCGACCAGCAGCTCCTCGCAGGTCTCGCGGATAGCGGCATCGCGAGGCGCCTCACCCGGTTCGATGTGACCGCCCGGAACGCACACCTCCCCCGGCTGCCGGACCAAATCCAAGGCGCGCACTTGGAACAGCACTTCGATGCCGTCCTCGTCCTGCAGCAAGGGAATGAAAATCGCCGCACCACCGCGGCGCTGTTCCCGTTCATGCTGAAGGCCGCGCTCGAGCCTTTCGCGAATATCAGCAATGGTGTTCTCGGATAGCGCGTTCATCGTGTTCTCCTCTTGCCGGACGTCCTGCGCATAGCATAGCGGAAGAGCTTCCGGCCAGCACGTGGGCCGCAGGCCGTGCGTGGTACCCTATTCTCGCATGCGAAGGAGTGCCGATGACGCGAAACCGCCCTTATATGATTGCCTTGACCGGCGGCCCGTGCGCCGGGAAAACAACGTTGCTCTCGAAACTCGAGCGCATGGGCGACATCTCCGGTTGCAAGGTGATGTTCGTGCCCGAAGCGGCAACCATGCTGGTAGCACGGGGCATGGTTATCGGCGAAAACGTGCGCGAGTTTCAAACGGAAACCCTGCGTCTGCAACTTCAACTGGAACAGGAAGCGTTGCACAAGGCCGCTGACGAGAAAGGACCGGTCGTCATCATCTGCGACCGGGGCACGCTCGACGGAGCTGGTTACTGCACGCTCGAGGTGTTTGACGCCATCGCAGATAGCTTCGGGAAGAACAGGGCGCTGCTCGCCAAACGCTACGATCTGGTCGTGCACCTTACATCCGCAGCCCTCGAAGCACCCGACGCCTACACCATCGACAACAACGACGCCCGCCACGAAACCCTCGAGGAAGCGATCATCCAAGAGCACCGCACCCGCGAAGCCTGGCAAGACCACCCCAACCGCATCATCATCACCTCAACCAACGGCTTCCAACCCAAACTAGCCAAAGCCATCGAAGCAATCCGCCAAGCCATCGCAAGCTCCCACGAATGAGTCACAGTGCCAGGTGGTGCACCGTTCCCGGAATGGTGCACCACCCACCCTTTCCGGTCGCCTGTGGTACGTAGCGTACTTTGTACGTGAGCAAACTTTGGAGCGGGAATATGGGGTGCCTGGGAGGTTTTAGGCGGTGCAACTAAAAGCGGCAGCCGTAGGCCGCCGCAAAAAAGAGCTGCACTTGGCGCGCCCTGCAGGATTCGAACCTGCGACGTACTGATTCGTAGTCAGTCCCTCTATCCAGCTGAGGTAAGGGCGCACCAAGTGCAGCGAAAGGTATTATGCGGCGAAGCCCGATAAGTGTCAATTATCGATTTTCACGTTCACTCAAGCTGCACATTTGAACGGAGTTATTTGGCGATAACGGATTTCGCGGCTCCCGGCCCCAAGCGCATCGCCACGAGAACCGCGGTGAAGGCTACGCCGATCATCACGATGGCCAGCCCGAACACCACGTCGAATCCGCCCAGGTTATCGGCGATATACGGCCAGATGAAACAAGAAGCCCGGAGGCGAAACCTCCGGGCTTCGTTGGCTCGACTGAAAGGGAAAGGCGCTGCGGTTATTCCTTCTTGCTGTCGCTCGAACGATGCAGCAGCCTGCCGGGAGCACGGCCGATGCCTTCCTCAAGAGCGGAGGAGGGGCCGATGGCATCCACGGTTTCGCCCGAAGCAGCCAGCTGCGCACGGTATTCGCGGTCGATAGCCGCGGACTGGTGCACGCGGTTGATCTCGAACGGCACTGCAGGCGTGATGAGCGAAACGAGCGGGGTGAGCACGAGCGAGAGGATCATCGCGAGTGCGCCAGCGTTGATGGGCGAGGCAATCCAGGGGGTACCCAGCATACCGGCAATCATGTTGCCCGTGGTAAGGCCTACGCCCACGATGAAGCTCGTCCACACAGCGGCCTTCGAGACGCGCTTCCAGTACAGGCCATATAGGAACGGCCCGAGGAACGCGCCGGCGATGGCGCCCCAGGAAATGCCCATGAGCTGGGCTATGAAAGTAATCGACGAGTTGTACTGGATGAGCGCGATGAACGCGGAGATCGCTACGAACACGACGAGCAAGCCGCGCATCCAGATGAGCTGCTTGCGCTCGTCCATGTCCTTCACGACATGGCGCTTGATAAGGTCGAGCGTGAGCGTGGAGGACGAAGTGAGCACGAGCGAGGACAGCGTGGACATCGACGCGGACAGCACGAGAACCACAACCAGGCCGATGAGCAGCTCGGGAAGCACCGAGAGCATCGTGGGCACGATGGAGTCGTATACCGGCGTCACGCCATCGGGACCGAATGCCACCTGGTCGGCGAAGAGCTGGCCGAAGCCGCCGAGGAAGTAGCTGCCACCTGCCACGATGAAGGCGAAAATCGTGGAGATGATGGCGCCCTGCTTGATGGCCGGGCCGTCTTTGATGGCGTAGAACTTCGTGACCATCTGCGGAAGGCCCCAAGTACCCAGCGACGTGAGGATCACGACACCCATGAGGTTGAAGAAGTCAGGCCCTAAGAATGATGTGAGAGGGCCGCTCATCTCCGTGCTCGGCAGCTGGATTTGCGAAAGGCTGATGACCGCCTGCGACATGCCGCCCTGGCTTGCTATGACGCCAACGATGACGGCGACGATGCCGATAAGCATGATGATGCCCTGGACGAAGTCGTTCATAACGGTGGCCATGTAGCCGCCAAGCACGACGTAGATGCAAGTCACGATGGCCATGCCGATGATGCACGCCTCATACGGCCACCCGAACGCCATGTCGAACAGACGGGACAGGCCGTTGTATACGCCCGCCGTGTAGGGAATGAGGAAGACGAAGATGATGATGGCGGCGGCGATGCGAAGCCCCGTGGAGTTGTAGCGCGCGCCGAAGAACTGCGGCATTGTGGATGCCTTCAGACGCTGCGTGAGCTCACGCGTGCGGGGGCCGAGGACCCACCAGGCAAGCAAGCTGCCCACCAGGGCGTTGCCCAGGCCGATCCAGGTTGCGGACATGCCGTATTTCCAGCCGAACTGGCCTGCGTAACCGATGAAGATAACGGCGGAGAAGTAGCTCGTGCCGAACGCGAAGGCCGAAAGCCACGGGCCGACGTTGCGGCCACCTAAGATGAAGCCGTCAACGCTGTTGGCATGGCGGCGTGCATACACGCCGATGCCCACAACGATGGCGGCGAATAGGACGATCATTCCAACTTTTGCAAGCATGAGAGTTCCTCGATTTCCCTTTCCGAATAAGTCTTGCCTGATAAGAGGTAAAGCACAAACGAAAACGCCCGCAGGCGTTAGGTGGAGGCGCACACGACTTCGGGGCGTTGCTGCTTAGCAGGCCCAAACCCGTGTGCTACCGATAGAAGTAATAGTAGGAGAAAACTCCGGAAGGCGCGGGGCGTTGCCCGTCGCACATCAACGCAATCTTTCCTCCGAAGATACTCATGGGCGGTACTTTACCATACGCAAGCGCAAATGCAAACGAAAAGCCCGATTCGCCCCCGCCGAAGCGCATTTGAAACGAATCGGAAACGTTTGCCCACGCCGATGCCGGCCAAGACTCCCTAGGCACTACCAGCCCAAACCCGCTACAATGGGCGACCGGACAGGAAAGGATGGTCGTGAGCAACTTCGCAACCGGCATCGTATGCGCTCTGGTGGGAGCCTCACTTTGGGGCTTCTCGGGCGCCTGCGCGCAATTCCTGTTCGCGGGGTATTCCATCTCGCCGCTGTTCCTCACGACCGTTCGCATGCTCGGCGCAGGGGCAATCTTCCTGGCGGTGCTCGCGATTGCGCAGCGCGATAAGCTGCGCGCGATATTCCGCGATCGGAGTTCGCTGAGGGCGCTCTTCCTGTTCGGTAGCGTGGGCTTGCTGCTCTCGCAGCTCACCTACGTGATATCGGTCTCGTATACGAACGCGGGCACGGCCACGGTGCTGCAAAGCCTCGCCATCGTGTTCGTCATGCTGTTCACTTGTTTCACGTTGCGCCGGCTGCCGCGCGCAGGAGAATTCATCGCACTCGTATGCGCCTTCACCGCATCGCTGCTCATTGCCACGAAAGGCGACCTCGGCACGCTGAACCTTCCCCTCCCCGGACTCATCTGGGGCATCGTGAATGCGCTCTCCGTCGCGTATTACCTCATTCAGCCGCGCAAGCTCTTCGAGAAATGGGGCAGTTTGCCCGTCACCGGCCTCGGCATGCTGTTCGGCGGCTTCACGATGCTTGCCATCTGGCTGGTTTTCGGGGCAGCGGCACCGGCGCTCGGCCCGCAAGCACAGGCGCTCGCAACAGTTCCCGCGCTCGACGCAATCGGATGGCTCGTGCTCGCCCTGCTCGTCCTCGTGGGCACCTTCGGCGCATTTGCCCTGTACATCCACGGCGTATCGATTGTTGGTAGCATGAACGGCGGCCTGCTGGGGGCGGCCGAACCCGTTTCCGCCACCCTGTTCTCGACCCTCTGGCTGGGCACGCTCTTCACCTGGGCCGACTGGGCAGGCCTCATCCTAATGGTGGCAACCATCCTGCTGGTATCGCTCAGCCCCGCAAATGAAAAGCCAGCGGGCGCGGGCACCGCTGGCTCATCTACTCGCCGGGTTTAGAACGCCGGAACATCCACCCACATGGTGGCGGCCACCGGGTCGCCGCGGAGCTCGCTGATAACAGGATTCGGTCCCATGCGGCTGAACACACCGGAGAACTTGCCGTTGAACAGGTATAACCCGTTCAGATTGCCGTACGGTTTAATCTCGAACGGAGCTTCGCCATCTTCGTAGCGCAGGATGTCGCGGCACGGCACGAGCTGCTGTGTGCGATGCGGGTACAAGTAGGTCTGCACGAGGAAGGGCTCACCAGCCGCGCTGTTCGCATAACGGTCGACAATCTCGTTCCACTCCTCTTGCGAATGCATGAGGCCGGCGAACACATCGGAGCTCCCGTAATGGTCGGTGGGCTTGATAATCCACTGATCTTTGTTTGTGCGCACTTCCTCGATGTCGATGAACTCGCTGTCGAGGAAACAGGTCTTCGGCACGCGGGCTTCCACGAACGCCACTTCCTCGGGGGTGAGGAACGCGTGCGTCTTGGGGTTGTGCAGCGCCTCGAAGATTTGCTTGTCGTGCACGATGTGCCCGGCAAAGCTCCCGATGAGCGCCACGTTGCCGTCGCGTACGGCATCGAGGTAGGCCGTCGATTCGTCCCAGTGGTTCAGCAAATCGTTGCTCACGGTGCGGCGCCAAATGGCATCGATGCGCACGCCGTCGGGACCGCGCAGCTCGCGCCCGTCGTACACCAAATCGCGCGCGTCATAGATGCTGCAGTCCACGCCATGCTCCGCGAAGCAGCGGCAATACTCGTGGAATTCGCCCATCGTGGCCATTTCCAGGTAATCCACCATCGCCCAATGGGGATTCTCCACCTTGCGCTCGTAGCGCGAGTAGATGGAGATCAGCTCCTCGACCAGGCGGTCGAACAAGTCGCTCGAACGCACCTCGTGGCGGCGCTTGAACTCCGCCATGGCCCGGCTTCCTGCGAAGCTCCCGTTCATCGTGCGGTCTTCGGTCATACCCGAAGTTCCATCGGAGTTGAACTCGATGAACCCGCATTCGAGCGTATCCTCGTTCGTGAACACGTCCATGCGCATGATGGGAATGTAATCCGGGTACCCGCGGTCGAGCAGGATGAGCTCCGCGATGCGCGGGTCGTAGTCGAAGATCTTCCGGTACTCCGGATCGTCCAGGTAATGCTGGATGACCTTGCACAGGATGCCATGCGTGGTCTCGGCAGTATATTTGAAAGCCTCATAGGTTTGCTGGTCGTAGAAACGCGGCACGTACGTGGAGGTAACCACCTTGTCGAACAGCACCGCATTCGAGTTCTGCACGAAGCTACGCGCGGCGCGGCGCCCCTGCTGGTCGCCATCGAGGTCGCGGATAATCTGGAGATATTCTTCCGTATATTCGGCGTTTTTCGTCATAAGTACCCTTCCCTTCTTTCGGCATCACATCATACTACTGGCGTTGCTAAGAAGGAGGCATCGCCGATGGGCAGCAAAAAACGTTCAGCTTGGGCCAAGCAGGCCGCGGAGTTCAAGGCGGGGCTCGACCCTTACGGCATGGACTACCTATTCGCCCGTGAACAAGAACGACGTGAAGATATGACCGCACGTCACGAGGCTGCGCTGCGCGAAAAAGCCTGCGAGTCGAAGAACCGCTACGCAAGCCGCGCGGAAGCCGAGGAGAATCTGGCCTGGTGCGAGGCTCGCGGCACACGGGGACTATCCATTTATCGCTGCCAATACTGCAACGGCTGGCACCTCACCTCGCATCCCTGGGAATAGCCTCAAAATGGGCGTGCCATGCTCGCTGCGAGGTCGTGCAAACGGTTGTGCAGCGTTTTTCAACTTGTAAACGATTCTTGCGAGTATCGGCCTGCATTTGCGGGCCTCAACCCAAGTAGATGCGGCGTGTTTTAAAATGTTTTAGCATTTTTTATTTTGAAATCGGAGTAAAGATGTATAAAACACCCAATTATTAAA
>JAUNCA010000005.1:26811-35600 GCA_030526775.1 Coriobacteriia bacterium
AGCCCGCGAGTCCCCCCCCCACCCCACCCCCAACCACCCCACCCACGCCGCATATTATGCAGAAAACAATGCTCTCGCTGCGATCTACAACCAGAAATCGTCTACAAGTTGAAAAACGCTGCAGGAGGACTGCTACACGATGCCCGCTGCGCCGATTGCGGCTACGGCTTCGCGCAGGCCATCGGGCGGAAGCACGAGCGCTATACGCACGTAGCCTTCCCCGGAAGGACCGAAGCTCGCACCGGGCGTTACGATAACGCCGCTTCGCTCCATGAGCTCGAGCGCGAAGGCCTTCGAATCGGCATGCTCGCCCGGAATGCGCGCCCACACGAACATCGAGCCGTGGGCATTCGGACGCTCCCACCCAAGCGCCTCGAGGCCATCGCAAATCGCGTCGCGCCGTTCCTGGTATTGCATCCGCTGGCGTTCTACCTGGTCAAGCGGGCCCGTAAGGCAGGCAATCGCCGCCGCCTGCTCGGGGTACGGCATGCCGAAGTCCACCTGGCTGCGCAGCTTGCGCGCCCCGCCCACGACATCGGGCCGTCCCACCAAAAACGACATGCGCACGCCGGTGACGTTGAACGACTTGGATAGCGAGAAGAACTCGACGCCCACGTCGAGTGCGCCTTCGTACGCAAGAAAGCTGCCGCCCGCCGGCCCGTCGTAGACGATGTCGGAGTACGCGTTGTCGTGGATGATTACGATATCGTGCGCCTTCGCGAAGTCGATGATCTCGCGATACACCTCGGGCGTTCCCACCGAGCCCACCGGGTTCGCGGGCAGCGATACCACCATGTATTTCGCACGGTCGGCCACGTCGTCGGGAATGCCCGCGACATATGGCAGGAAGTTATGCTCGGCTGTAAGCGGGTAATACCACGGCGTAGCGCCCGCGATAAGGGTGCCCGCCTGGAACACGGGATAGCACGGGTCGGGAATGAGCGCGATATCGCCCGGATCCACCAGCGCCGCGCAGGCGTAGGCCATACCCTCCTGCGTGCCCCGGCAGCTCATCGCCATGTCGGGCGTGATGTTCGAAACGCCATAGCGCTTCTCGTAGTACGCGCACAGCGCATCAAGCATCTCCGGCGTATCGTGCAGGCTGTACTTCCAGCTCTCGGGCTTGCGGGCGCTTTCGATGAACGCGTCCACGACATGCTGTGGAGGCTGAAAATCCGGCGTGCCGACCGAAAGGTCGTACATGCGCCGGCCCTGCGCCTCCAACTCACGACGCTTCGCGTTCAACAACGCGAACACCTCGTCTCCGAACAAATCGAGTCTCTTCGACAGCTGCATGGGTTTCTCCTCCCATAAAAACACGTGGAATGCCGGATGCGGTTCCATGCGGTCTTCTTCTTGCCCAGTGCGCTATTGTACGCCTCTGCCTCCCACCGTCCTGCCTCCCAATACCATCTGGTTAAATCTCCCGAACATCGCGGTTAAATCTCCCGAACACCAACAGCGGCATTTTCCCCGGACGCTATGTTCAAGCGAAGGCATTTCACGTGATGCGGCCGGACGGAGGAGGACGCCATGGCAGCATTCGAGAGAATCCACAGCGGAATCGAAGGCCTCGACACCGCATTCGACAACATCCGACTGGGGGACAACGTCGTCTGGCAGCTTTCATCGCTTGACGAGTTTCGCATATTCGTCGACCCATATGTGAAGCAAGCCATCGCCGACGGGCGCGACCTGGTATACATGCGCTTTGCGAGCCATGAGGCCCTCGTGCCTGAACAGCCAGGCCTTACCATCTGCACGCTCGACCCGAACGTGGGCTTCGAGGCGTTCACCATCGCCTGTCGCCGGATAATCACCGAGCACGGCTTCGACGCCTTCTACGTGTTCGACTGCTTAAGCGAGCTGCAAACAGCCTGGTCGGCCGACATGATGATGGGCAACTTCTTCTACCTGACCTGCCCGTATCTGTTCATCTTAGATACGGTGGCCTTCTTCCCCGTGCTGCGCGGCCGGCATTCGTTCGAAACCATCGCGAAGATCCGCGACACGACGCAGCTGCTCATCGACGTCTGCCCAGATGAAGACGGCAAGCTGTTCGTACATCCGCTGAAGGTATGGCAGCGATACTCCCCCACGATGTTCATGCCGCACCTTTACGACCCCGCAACGGGCGCGTTCGAGGCGCTCACCGACGGCCTAGGCACAGCGCGTTTTTATGCGCGTATGAATGAGGAGCAATCCGATACCGCCGAGCGCAACATCGACAGTTGGGACCGCTTCTTCATGCATGCAGAACTTGCGCTGGAAGCGGGCACCATCGATGCCGACACCTGCACGAAACTGTGCAACATGATGATGACCAAAGACTTGCGCATGCGCGAGATGGTGAAGCGGTTCTTCGAGCCCGAAGACTATTTCGATGTGCGCAACCGCATGGTGGGAACCGGGCTCGTCGGCGGCAAGGCATGTGGCATGCTGCTGGCGCGCAAAATAGTCGAGGCGCTGCTACCGCAATACGCCGCGCATTTCGAGCCGCACGATTCCTTCTACATCGGCACCGACGTGTTCTACACCTACATCGTCTCAAACGACCTGTGGAAGCTGCGCATCAAACAGCGAAGTGCAGAAGGTTTCGTGAAAGATGCGCCCGACCTGCAGCGTGGCATCCTCGAGGGAAGATTCCCCAGCGCGATCCGCGAGAGTTTCGAGCGCATCCTGGATTACTACGGGCAATGCCCCATCATCGTGCGCTCGAGCAGTTTCCTTGAAGACGGATTCGGCAACGCATTTGCTGGTAAATACGAATCGGTGTTCTGCCCGAACATCGGCCCGTTTGAAGACCGCCTTGCCGAATTCGAGCATGCCGTGAAATACGTATATGCATCGATGATGGATCCCTCGGCGCTGGAATACCGCCTGCGCAACGGACTTGACACCCGCGAAGAGCAGATGGCGCTGCTCGTGCAGCGTGTGAGCGGCTCGCACTACAGCGCACCAGCGACCGACGGCAAGAACGGCGCACCCAAGCTTCCTGCCCGGAGCTATTTCATGCCCACGGCAGCTGGCGTGGGGTATTCGCACAGCGCGTACTGCTGGATGGACGATATGGACCCGGAAGCCGGCATGCTGCGCCTGGTGATGGGCCTGGGGACAAAGGCCGTCGATCGCACGGGGAGAGACTACCCGCGTATCCTGAGCCTGGATAGACCGCTTGCAACCACGACCAAGACCGTTGCCGAGGCGCACCGCTTCTCGCAACGAACGGCGAACTACATCGACGTGGGAGCGCGGCAATTTGCCGAAGCGCCGGTAACGCAGATGGCCGACGCCTTGCCCCGCGACGCCCGCTACGCCGTGTACGAGCACGATGTCGAAGCCGAGCGGCGGCTGCGCGAGACGGGGCACCGCCGCGAGGTGCTCTTTGCGTCGTGTCGGGGTCTTGCGGCGAACCGCGAGTTAACAAACATGATGCGCGACATCTTGCGCACGCTGCAGGAGTGTTACGAATACCCGGTGGACATCGAGTACACCATCAACGTCGGTGAGGGCGGCGGTTTCGTCGTGAACCTTCTGCAATGCCGTCCGCTGCAGGCGCTTCGCGGCGCCCAGCACGTCGATTTGCCTGCGCTTTCCGAGGAGCATACCCTGCTTCAAACGAAGAATGCCTCGATGGGCAGCTCTCGGCGCATGGACATCGATGCGGTGATACTCATCGACCCCGAGCATTACTACCATTGCCCGCACAACAAGAAATCGCAGGTGGCAACCCAGATTGGACGGCTGAACACACGCATAGGGGCGACGGCTGGCGCAACCGGCCTCGATGCCGGCGCAGCCTCCGACCCGCTCGCGGGCGCGAACTGCCTGCTGCTCGCGCCCGGACGTTTGGGCACGTCTTCCCCCGAGCTGGGCGTACCGGTTTCGTTCGCGAACATCTCCAATATCGTGGGCGTGTTTGAGGTCGGCTATTCAGGAGCAGGCTACTCTCCCGAGCTTTCGTACGGCAGCCACATGTTCCAAGACCTCGTCGAGGCCGACATTTTCTACGGAGCCGTGTTCGAGAACGAGAAGACCCAACGTTTCGCGCCTGAACTGCTCGACGGACTGCCCGACATCACCCCGCCCGAGGACGACCCCGATTTGCAGGGGATCTTCCACGTAGTAAACACGCGCGGCAGCGGGCTTTCCCTCTGGCACGATATGCTAGACAACCAAACCCTCATCGGCTTCGACCACTAACGCAAAAATGAATCGGAGAACGTATCTTTGACTCATTTTTCGAACGGCTTTTCGAGCTGGAACTCATTACGAAAAATGAGTCGAAGATACGTTCTCCGACTCATTTTCGTGCGACCCAACTACTCGCGTTCGTCGAATACGCGCTTGGTCTTCTTTTCCGAACGCGGGAGCACGCCGAGCTCGACGACCTTCACCAACGGGGTGAAGCCGATCTTGCTCTTCACGGCGATGCCGACGCGACGGCCCAGGTCCTGGAAGTCGACCGTGCCGCTCACGGCCTCGATGTACAGGCGCATCGTGTCGCGGCCGTCCAGGTGCGACAGACGAATCTGGAATTCGCTCGACGCATCCTCGAAGTGCGAGATGATCTCCTCGATCTGGCTCGGGAACACGTTCACGCCGTGAATCTTCATCATGTCGTCGGAACGGCCCACGATGACGTCGATGCGCGGGTGCTCGTCGTGGCCACACGGGCACGAACCGGGAATGATGCGGGACAGGTCGTGCGTGCGGAAGCGGATGAGCGGCGCGCCCTCCTTCTGCAGCGTGGTGAGCACGATCTCGCCGGGCTCGCCATCGGGCAGGACTTCGCCCGTCTCCGGGTCGATGATCTCAACGTACACGTAATCGCTCCACACGTGCATGCCGTTGCCATGCTCGCAGTTGATGCCGATGCCCGGACCATAGACCTCGGTCAGGCCGTAGATGTCGTAGTACTCCACGTCGAGCGCATCGCAGATGCGTTTGCGGATCTTCTCGCCCGCACGTTCGGAACCCGTGATGAGCTTCCTCAGCTTAATCTGGTCCTTGATGCCGCGACGCTCGACCTCCTCGGCGATGAGCAGCGCATAACTGGCCGTAGCGGTGAACACCGTGGTCTGCATATCGATCATGAACTGCAGCTGCTTATCGGTGTTGCCCGGACCCATCGGAACCGCCATCGCGCCGAGGCGCTCGCAACCAGCCTGGAAGCCGATGCCTGCCGTCCACAGGCCGTAACCCGGGGTAATCTGCACGCGGTCCTGCGGGGTCACGCCCGCATATTCGTAGCAGCGTGCGAACTGGATGGCCCAGTCTTCCACGTCCTTCTTGGTATAGGGAATGATGACGGGGGTACCCGTGGTGCCCGAGGAGCTGTGGATGCGCACGATCTTCTCTTCGGGAACCGCCGCGAGTCCCAGCGGATAAGCGTCACGCAGGTCGGCCTTCTCGCTGAAAGGCAGCTTCTCGAAATCGGCCTGGCTCTGGATGTCGTCCAGGTCGATGCCTTCGAATTTCTTCGCGTAAAACGGGCTGCGTTCCTTCAAGCCCTTGAGCTGTTTCTTCAAAGCTTCAAGCTGTGCCGGTTGCATCTGCATGGGTTCTTCTTTCTCTTAGACAGTTCCCGCTATTGTACGCTAGTCGCATCCATCGCACCCGCTTGTTTACACGATGTATTTATTCATCCAGCACGATGCCGGTGCGGAACAGGTTGACGGTAGCCTTGAACAACAGCTTCCCTGCGGGGTTGAACATCTCGACCTCTGTCACCACGGTCTTCGACCCCGCGTGCACGACGCGCGACTTGATATCGATGTACTCGTCGGTCAAAAGGCTCGGCCGGAAGAAATTCGCCGTGATGCCCTGCGTGACGGTGACGGTTCCCAGCGACTCGCCGGAGCAAGCCGCCGTCTGGTCGGCGAGCGCCAGCAAGAACCCGCCGTGCACCGTGCCCACGTCGTTCGCGCAATCGGGCCCCGGATACGCGCGGCATTCCGCATACCCCTTCTCCAGGTGCGTAAGTTCCGTCCGGTCGAACCCGCGGATGTCGCACAAATCCTGCGTACACTGGTCAATCACGGCTTGGCAGAGCATAGCGCCCCCTTCCCAAAAAAATTCATAAAAAGGGACAGTCCCTTTTTATGAAATTTAGCGCCAGGGGCATACGAATCCAGGGTATTTCGTCTGTTCCTGGTAGAGCACGTCATAGTTGATGTTGTTCTCACGCAGTTGCCGGATGAAGGCGCGCAGGTACGCATCGCCCTCGAAGAACTGCATGAAGTTCACGTAGAAGCTTCCGTTTACCGCGGACAGCTCGAGCGTGAGCGGCGTCTCGCACGAGGGCAGCGCAGTCGACGGCAGGGCATGGAACTCCTGCACGTAGAACTCCGCGTCGCCCATGTCGACCTTGCCCACGTAGCTCACCGTCGCGGTGAACATGCGGCTCTTCTTGCGGGAAAGCTCCACGCAGTAGGCATGCCGCTCCTCGTGGGTGGGCATCTGGGCCAGGGTATTCATGAGCTCCTGATACTCACGCACTTCCTGTTTCACCATCTCGGAATCGGACTGCAGCGCCACCATGCCGCGATAGCACGTCGTCTGCGTCTCGAA
This sequence comes from Coriobacteriia bacterium, assembly GCA_030526775.1. Taxonomy (GTDB): domain Bacteria; phylum Actinomycetota; class Coriobacteriia; order Coriobacteriales; family Eggerthellaceae; genus UMGS1519. The sequence continues at coordinate 33,385 of JAUNCA010000005.1, forward strand.
ATCCATCTGCTTCATCCTGTCATGGAACACGAGCCGCACATCGCCGACGAGGCTCTGGTGGGCCAAGGGCGCACGGAGGGCCGGCCGCTGGTTCACGCACATCGCGATGACGATCGGGTCGGCGGTATCCGGATGAAGGCTCGCGATAGCGCGCGAAAGGAAGAGCGAGACGATGGTGCCCGGGCTTCCCTCGTTCGAAAGGTTAAACCGGATGAACTCGTCTTCGGGAATGCGGATATTGTGCACGATGCAATGGTCGTTCACATGGGAAACGCCGCCATCGGCAATCTGGAACGCATCGCCTTCCCATTTGTCCACCAAAAACGTCGGATCGATGTCGAAGGGCTCGCGCGCCGGGTCATCCCATTCGGCCTGCGCGACTTCATCTTCCTCAAGCCAAATGCCATCCGAAGAAAGCTCACGCTCGTAATACTCGCTGCAATAGTAGTAGAGGAAGGTCTGCACCATATGGTAGATGCCGCCGCCATCGGTGAGGGCATGCCAGACATCGATGTGCACCTTGTTTTTCCACCAGCAAAACGCCAGCAAATGGCTTTGGGTTTCGTACCCACCCAGCATGATGGGGCCATCGGTATGCAGCACGGGCGTTGGGGTCGTATTGTCCTCGAAAAACACCCCAGTCTCGTCGAGGCCCAGACGAACGCGATAATACGGGTACCGCCGCATCGTTTGACGCACCGCATGCTGCAGCACCTCTTCGTCCACCATGTCCTTTAACTTGATGGTAAGCCGGAACGTCCGCGGGTTTTCAGCGGTCGCCTCGTACACCGTGCGCAATTCCGAATAGAGAGAATGCCTCATGAATCATCCTTCCTCGCGCCCATCTACGACCGTATGCCGAGTTTGCGTTCGATCCAGTCGGCGCAACAATGGTTGATGAAGCCACCTACTAGCAGAATATACAAGATACAGAACAGCCAGAACAGGAACAACGCCGGAGCGGCAAGGCTGCCGTAGAGCGTGAACCGGTTGAAATGCGCAAGGAACGCACGGAGAACGACCGATAGCCCGTACCACGCAGCAGCGGTGAACAGCGCGCCCGGGATCTGCGCGCGAAACTTGCGGCTTCCCGCAGCGAGATACGTATAGCATGCCGCAAATAAAAGTATGCCCACGACCAGCATCGCAAGCGACTCGAGCAAGCCCGCAACCGTAATCTGCACCTCTTCAACGGGAATTAACCCCGCTATGGCGCTGAGCACGCCACCACTGAAGACAAGATACAAAACAAGCGTTAATGTCGTCAGCATCACCACGACGAATAGAAGAGACACCCCAGCTGCCGTTGCGGCGTTGCGGGTCTCCTTCACCCCGTAGACGGCGTTCAGCCCTCGCCTCAGCGCCTTCGCTCCTTGCGATATCGTCCACAACAGCGTGACGACCGACAACGAAAGCACTAGCCCGGTTCTCGTATACGCCTGCACCACAAGCGACGACACGAACGTGGACAACGCTTCAGGCACGATTCCGCTCAGCAACGACACCATGTCCTGTGCGCTGATGGCACGAACGGGCACAAGGCACGCATAAACGATTATGAGCGGCACAACCGACAGGAAGAAGTAAAACGCGATGCTCGACGCATGCATGCCTACGCGGACACGCGAGAACTGAAGCCAAACCTCCTTCACCCTCTCCCACATAGTCGGCCAAACCCCCTCGCGCACCTATTTGCCCTCTACGTCGAGGATATCATCGTCTATGCAATCGCGATGTCAACCGCTTTCAGGTTCATGTCCACGAACTTGGGTTTCACGCACACGCGGATGGCCTCGCGCATCTCGTCAAGGCTCACGACACCGGCCAGGCCGCGACCCGTGCGCTCGCTTGCCGCCACGGCCGTTGCCAGCAACGCGATATTCAGGGCCTTGCGGGTGCCGATGCGCTCGCACAGCGATACGTCGTCGACAACCACCGCATCGGGCACCTTCGCGCGCACCGCCTCGATAACATCTACGGGAATATAGGGATCCTTCGCAAGCGTGGCGGTTACCGGCTGGATATCACTCGATGCCGTAACCAACAGGCCGTCCGGAGCCAAGTACGGCAGGGCACGCGCTGCCTCCGCAGGCTCGAACGCGATAATCACGTCGGCGCTGCGATGTGCCAGCAGCGGCGAGTACACCTCTTCCCCGGCATTGCCCATGCGTACATGGCTCGTCACAAAGCCGCCGCGCTGCGCCATGCCGATGGTC
>JAUNCA010000059.1 GCA_030526775.1 Coriobacteriia bacterium
ACAATCGCCGTACCCGTGGAGGTCATCGCGGATTTTGCCTTGTCAAGGCCGTAGAGGACCTCAGACTTGTGGAAAATCGGGGTTTCCTGCGAATTCAGGTACTTGGGCTCTCCTTGCCCGATAACCCGACCACCGAAGGCGATGCACTCGCCGCGGACGTCGAAAATGGGAAACATCACGCGCTCGTAGAACCGGTCGCGCGTCTGCCCTCGCTGGCCTTCACGCGGCCCCATCGCGACGTTTGCGAGCACCATCTCCTGGAACGAGAAGCCCTTCGATCGTAAGTGCGAAACCAAGGCGCCGCGCCCGGGAGCATAGCCGAGCATCCAGGTCTTCGGCACCTTTCCGCCCAAACCGCGCTTCGAGAGGTATTCACGCGCCGATGCCGCACCCGCATCGGGCGAGCGCATGAGCTGCGCATGGTAGAACGCGGCGGTTTCCTTGCAGATCTCCTGCAAGCGCGCCTTCTGTCCGCGCGGCAACCCGGGGCCACGTCCTCCCTGCTCCACGATCTCGAGATGGGCACGCTCGGCAAGCCATCGCACCGCGTCGGGAAATTCCATCTCGTCGAGCTTCATCACGAAGGCGAACAAGTCGCCACCTTCGCCGCACCCGAAGCAATGCCACAGCTGCGTGTTCGGGTCTATCTTGCACGAAGGGGTTTTCTCCTGGTGAAACGGGCAACAGCACCAGAAATCGCGACCGCGTTGCTTCAGTGGGACGCGCTCGCCCACAACATCGACGAGGTCGTTCGCCTCGCGAACCCGTTGGATATCTTCCTGGCTGAAGCCCGCCATCCGCTAGCCTTTCGCACCCGGGGCGTTCTGAGGCAGGGGCACATCGTCGGGGTCGGGCTCGGCTGGAGAGTTTTGCGGCAGGGGCGTGTTGTCCTGGTCTTCCGCATCGCGTTCGAGGCGCTTGTACGTCGCCTTCTCAATCTGGCCCTGGAGCTCTTCCGTCTGGCCCTTGAAGATGAAGGAAAGCGCGAGGCACACGATGGACACCACCACGAGCGAGCCCACCAAGAACAAGCGCTCCCTCGTGGGCTCGCGCACGCCCGCCGCCAGCAGCACGCCGAACACCACGGCCGCCAGCAGCCCAAACGCCGCAAACATCATCAAGAACACGCGTTTAGAGTTAAGACTCGATGCCATCATTTCCTCCTCTGGCTTTCCCGTTATTATAACGGGAACATCCGCGCGCAACGGCGGAACGGAGGCCTGCACCTTGGATACCGCTTGTCATCTGGGCAGGACGTGCAATCCTTAACAGATTTGCACAGAGAGCTGTTCATCCCCGCCATAACCAACTGTTCCGGTTACGAAGCCTTCTCCACCATGGTATCCACGCCAAGCTTGACCCCTGATTGCGCCCTGCTCGTCCAATGGTTGAAGAGATGCGCGCTGTTTTCCGCATCCGTAAATTCAAGCAGCAGGTTTTCGGTGTCGCATACGATGCCTTCGAGCTTGAAGGATTCGTGAAGCGTGATTACGGCTCGCTCTAGCTTGAGGTTTTCCCAGGTCCTGACCTCCCACTCAATGCCTTGCGAGCTGTCGCCAATCGTCACCGTGCCCGTCATATCGCTCCCGAGCTCCACTGCCACGGGAACGTCGAAGTCCATTTCCTTGTCTGCCGCATTCGTCTTCAACATCAGTGTCAGCCCATCGGCCTTCCACATGCCGACATACGGCTGCGCCTGCTCATCGACTTGTTGGGTAGATGCCGAGCCCGCAGGCACACTGGCGCTCGAGTCCGCAGTCGTGTTGCCGCAACCAGCAACCGCAATGGCGAATGCCACCGCGAACACCAGAGAAAGAATCGTTCTCTTCGAAAAGGCCATGTTTCAATCCTTCTCTCATGCACATGCCAGCCTCACCATTATGGCATCATTTGCAGCCACGTGCTGGAAGCTGATATGCTAGGACTCGCCATTTCACAGAAAGGCGTAACGATGAATGCTTTCTTCTCCAAATTGCTTGCAACCACGATAACCGGGGCTTTGCTGCTCTGCCTCGTTGGGTGCATGGCAGCCGATTTCCCGCCGGACCGTAACTCGCCCGAGCAAGATGCCTCGCAACAATCGCAAGAGAGCGAGGACGTCTCCGATGAGGAAAGCGCGGAGGAGCAGGAAGCCGAGGCAGAACCGGAATATGACGGCATCGAGACCTGCGAAATGTTCCGCCTTGTCTTGCCGCCGGAAACGGGCGAGCTGCTCGATTTCGAGCATTCCCACGACAACTGCCTGACCGCATCCTACAACGACACGCCGGTGTTCGAGATTGCCTGCTACGACACCTTCGACCCGCAGGAACGCGAATGGAAGCACCGTGATTACTCATGCGGGTTCGGCGCCGATGCGGATGGCTGGCACGAGGTGACGCTCTCGTTCTTCTACATGGCCAGCAACAGCGAGTACCTAGCGCACTGGGGCGACAAAGAGGCCACTACGCTCGCGCTGCCCTATCTGACGGGCATCTCGGAAGACGAAATAGTAAACTCCATCGAGCTACAGGTCGCAAGCGGCGACAAGGTGAAAGAGCCCCGCTGGAAGGAAAGCTACCCCACGCTCGCGCTCGACGACCCCGAGCAACAGGCGGAGGAAAGCGCACAGGCGGCAGAGCGCGCGCGTCAGAAAGCCGAGCAGGAAGCTGCGGAACGCGCTGCAGCCGAAGCCGAGGAACGCGCCCGCCAAGAAGCCGAAGAGCGTGAACGCAGCCAACATGCATCCAGCAGCAACGCGTCCGCATTCTGGGGCGTTTGGATTGCCGCGTGTAAGGAATCCGCAAACGCCGAGACCATCGCCAGCGAAGCGCGCAACGCGGGCTTTTCATCGGCCGCCGTGTACACATCCACCGACTGGGAGAGCCTCAACCCCGAGCGCTGGTACGTGGTTTCCTTAGGCCAGTACGGCAGCCAATCGGATGCCGAAGCCGCCCTCTCGAAAGCCCGCAAGATCGGCTACGGTGACGCCTACGTGAAACACACGGGCAGCCACAAGTAGTAGTTGCACTTACGTCATCCTGAGCACAGCGAAGGATCTCGAGCGGCTCAACCATGGTTGGGACGCTGGAGATCCTTCGTCGCTTCGCTCGTCAGGATGATGTGATGAGAAGGTTTAAAGATTATCGCGGACCCATTGAATGTTGCCCATAACGGTGGCGATGAGCTCCTCGGTGCTCTCGAACTTGATCATCGGGCGCAGGAACTCGATGAACTCGATGGTGATGGGCTTGTCGACCAGATCACCGGAGAAATCGAGGATATGCGCCTCCATGTTCGCCGTGGACGTGGCCTCGAACGTCGGCGACACGCCAACCGAGACAGCTGCCTTGAACCGGGTGCCGTCGATGGTCGCATACGCAGCGTACACACCTTCGCCGAGCACGCGGTCGTGCTCGAGCACCTGCAGGTTCGCGGTGGCGAATCCGAAATCAGCCCCGTCGCCGCGGCCCTTGCGCACGGTCTCGCGGATGGAGTAGGGACGTCCAAGCAAGCGGTTCGCTTCCTTGATCTTGCAATCGAGCAAGAGCTTGCGGATGCGCGTGGCCGTGATGGGCACGCCATCGGCGCTCACCAGGTGATGCGCGTGAATCTCACATCCGACGCGCTCGCCCCAGGCGCGCAGCGTATCCACATTTCCCGCCGCCTTCGCACCGAACTTGAAATCCTCGCCCACGTGCAGGTGCGCGGGAGCGCCCTGCGGGAACGTGGTGGCCAGGAACTCTTCGGGCGGTTGCGAGAAGAACTCCTTCGTGAACGGAAGCACCACGACATCGTCGGTGCCGGCATGCACGAGCAAATCCAAGCGATCCGCATTGCGGGAAAGCTTTTTCAGGCGATCGGGGTGGAACACCTCGTCGGGGTCGATGTCGAACGTGATGACGATGCTTCGCGCGCCGGGCACATCGTTCGTCTTAACAGCGCAGCCGATAAGGTATTGATGTCCCGTGTGCAAGCCGTCAAAGACGCCGAATGCACAGGAGGAGTCCTTGAACAGGCTCCAGTCGAAGGTTTCATCTGCTCTATACAATGCCACGAGATACTCCTTGAGTGAATCCACAACGCGACTTCAAGGTGTTGGAGTCGCTGTCATATGCATATATTGCCATCAATTTGTTTTGATGCAGGAGGGCGACGAGCTCTCCCTCTGCAAGCGGTTTATTAGATCGAATGACGTACGGCGTGCACGAATCGGCGGCGGCATGTTCGGGGATGCCGCGTTCGAGCAACACGAGCGATTCTGGCGAAAGCCGCGCGCCATTCGACACGGTTTTCACGAGCTGGTCGTCTTCGAGAGCGGAATAACGGCAGCCCAGAAGGCGAATCGGATCGAGACGGCCCATTCCCGGGTCTCGCTCCAACGCCTCGAGCGAAACGCATTCCGACACCGAAAGCGAACCACTGCGCACGCGCCGCAACGCAGCCAGGTGAGCGCACGTCCCCCGTGAGACACCGAGGTCGCGTGCGAGGCTGCGAATGTACGTGCCCGCCGACACCTCGAAACGCACATCCCAGAAGAGCGCGCCTTCCTCGTCGTGGCCGACAAACGCCAGATCGGCACGGTAAACCTCGATTTCGCGCGGACGCAAATCGATGACCGAGCCTGCCCGAGCCGCCTCGTAGGACTTAACCCCGCCTACTTTCACGGCGGAGTATGCGGGCGGAAGCTGCTTCTGCATGCCGCGCATGCCGTCGAGCACGAATTGCGCGACGGTGGCATCGGCAAGTTCTTCCGGCACCGGCGCCTGGCGGATAACCGCGCCCTCGGCATCATCGGTATCGGTCGCATTACCGAACACGATGCGAGCGATATAGGCTTTATCATGGAAGGTGAGGTAATTGGAAAGCTTGGTGGCGGGCCCCACGCATACGGCCATCGCACCGCTTGCGAGCGGGTCGAGCGTGCCCGTGTGCCCGATGCGTTTCTCGCCGAATATACGCCGGCAGCGGTTCACCACATCGTGGGACGTCATCCCCACCGGTTTGTCGACCCCCACCACGAACGAAAGGCCGCTCTCTCCCCTTTTCATGACCTCACAACCTACCCAGCTTATCTTTCACCAGGGATATCGCCTCGGCAAGCGGTATCTCGAGCGTGAATCCCGCTGCAGCCTTATGCCCACCACCGCCAAGCATGCGGGCGATTTCGGCCACATCGGTGTCATCGTCTTTCGCACGAAGGCTGCCGCGCACGAATCCGTTGCGCTCTTTCAGCAGGCAGGCCACGCGCACGCCGCGCACGGAACGCAGCGTATCGATAAGCGATTCGGCGTCGGCGTTCTCCGCATGGCAGGCGGCGAAATCGTCGAGGGTCACCACGGAGAAGGCAATCTCGCCATCATGGAGGATCTCCATGCCCGAGATCATGCGTTGTTCGAGTTGCAGCGAGGCGAACGAGCGGTTCTGGTAAAACTCGCGTCCAGCTAAAGATGGTTGCGCTCCAGCAGCTACCATCTCCGCCGCGGCCCGGAAAGCCCGCCCATCGGTATTCTGGTATTGGAAGCGCCCGGTATCCGTCATGAGGCCTGTGTACGCGCACAGCGCGATGTCCGGCGTCAGCGGAACGCCGAGCTCGCGAATGACCTCCCACACGAGTATCGAGCACGATGCCGCATCCGGATCGAGATAGTTGAGTTCCGCCACGTGCTCGGTATTTGCATGATGGTCGATTGCGAACCGCTTGGGTCGCGCATCCGCGATGACCGCACCGCAACCGATGCGGCTGCGAACCGATACGTCGACATAGACGAAGGCCTCGGGCGTGCCGGTATAGCGCTCGGCGGGCAGGAGGTCCTCGAAACCGGGAAGGAAGCGCAAACCGTACTCAACCGGCGTGTCTTCCACAAGCAGGACATCTACCTGCTTTCCCCGCGCACGCAGGGCATGCATGAGCGCAAGCGCCGACCCCAGGCAATCGCCGTCAGGGTTCACATGACCCGAGATAACGAAGCTCTCGCAGGCATCAAGCGCTTCCGCCATCTGCTTCGCCGTGGCATTGCAGCGTGGATCACGCATCCTCGAGCTCCTCGGTATCGGGATCCTCGACAACGGCCGCATTCCGGGCTGCATCGGCCTTCAGCGCATAGTCGATGCGCTCGGCATTGTCGATGGTCTCGTCCAGGATGAACCGAAGCTCGGGCGTCACGCGCCACGACTGACGCTTGGCCATCAGGCTGCGGATACGCCCTTTCGCGCGGTCGAACGCCTCAGCCGTCTTCTCGTAGGCATCGGGCTTCGTCGTGTAGAACACGTTGCAGTAGCTGCGGTCGAAACTCACCTCGCAGCCCGTGATGGTCGCATCCCGCAAGCGCGGGTCCGACACATCGAACAGCAGGATATCGGCCAGAATCTGCCGCGCCTGCTCATTCACTTTCCTGCTAGAAGAACCTTGTTTCAACTGGAAACCTTTCTTGCGCGATTGCATGAGACTGCGCAAACCATGTGCGCAAATCCCACATCGTTGTAACGCTGGAGATCCTTCGCCTTCGGCTCAGGATGATGTACAGGTAACCCACGCTTTAAACCCGCGCTGGTTCGCCCGGAAACGGCAGCGCCGTTCGTCAGAACGGCGCAACCCCATTATTCAGTGCGCTCGTGCTCCACCATCTGATAGCCCTCGATGACGTCGCCGATATGGATGTCCTGGAAGCCATCGATGCCGATACCGCACTCGTAGCCTTCCTTCACCGACTTCATGTCGTCCTTGAAGCGGCGCAGGCTGGCGATTCGGCCCTCGTAGATGACGGTGCCATCGCGGACCAGACGTACGCGGTCGTCGCGGGTAATCTCGCCGGATGTGACGTAGCAACCGGCGATGGTGCCCACCTTCGGCACGTTGAAGGTCTCGCGGACCTCGGCCGAACCCGTGTCCTCCTCGACGATGTCGGGCGAAAGCAGACCGACGCGCGCGGCGTTGATGTCCTCGAGTGCCTGGTAGATAACGCGGTACAGCCTGATGTCGACTTTTTCCTTCTCGGCGAGCTGCTTGGACTTGCCGGTCGGGCGCACGTTGAAGCCGATGATGATGGCATCGCTTGCCGCGGCGAGCGTGACGTCGGTCTCGGTGATGCCGCCGACCGCAGCATGCACGACGTTGATCTTCACCTCGGACTGGTCCATCTTGCCGAAGGCGTCGACGAGCGCTTCGATGGAGCCTTGGACGTCGGCCTTCACGATGAGGTTGAGGTCGGTGGTCTTGCCCTCCTCGATGCGCGCGAACAGGTCGTCGAGGCTCATGTGCGCCTTCGTGTCCTGCGCCTTCAGGCGCTCGCGCAGCTGACGGTCCTTCGCGAGGTTGCGGGCATCGCGCTCGTCCTCGAACACGCGGAACTCATCGCCAGCCGTCGGGACGGAATCCAGGCCGAGCACCTCGACCGGATCGGCCGGCTTAGCCGCATCGACGCGATTGCCGTGCGGGTCGATGAGTGCGCGGACACGGCCATAGGAGGTGCCTGCGAGCAGCACGTCGCCAGGCTTCAGGGTGCCGCGGTTCACGAGCACAGTGGCCACCGGGCCGCGTCCCTTGTCGAGGTTGGCCTCGACCACGTAGCCGCTTGCCAGGGCATTCGGGTTCGCACGCAGCTCGAGCACGTCTGCCTGCAGCAGGATGGTCTCGAGCAGGTCGTCGATGTTCAGGCGCTTCTTGGCGGAAACGTCGACGAACATGTTCTCGCCGCCCCACTCCTCGGGGATGATCCCGTACGGGGTGAGTTCCTGACGCACGCGGGTCGGGTCGGCACCGGGCTTGTCAATCTTGTTCACGGCGACCACGATGGGAACACCGGCGGCCTTCGCGTGGTTGATAGACTCGATGGTCTGCGGCATCACACCGTCGTCGGCCGCAACCACGAGCACCGCAATGTCGGTGATGCTCGCGCCGCGGGCACGCATGGCGGTAAACGCTGCGTGGCCGGGCGTGTCGATGAAGGTGATCTGACGGTCGTCGATCCACACCACGGACGCGCCGATGTGCTGCGTGATGCCACCGGCCTCGCGCAGCGCGACGCCGGTCTCGCGGATGGCGTCGAGCAAGCTCGTCTTGCCGTGGTCGACGTGGCCCATGACGGTGACGACAGGCGGGCGCGGCTCGAGGTCTTCGTCCGTATCGTTGTAGACGACGCGGTACTCTTCCTCGGGCGTGGTAATACGCACCTTGCGGCCCATGTCGTCGGCAATGAGCTCGATGAGTTCGTCGGTCATGGATTGGGTAAGGGTAAGCGGGCTGCCCAGGAGGAACAGCCGCTTGATAATTTCGTTGGGCGCGACGCCCAGGAGCTCGGCAAACTCGGCCACGGTGGAGCCCTGCATCACCTCGACGGTGGAGTCGTCCAGCACGAGGTCGATGTCGATGCCCTTGCGCTCGGCTTCGGCCACGGCCTTCTCGCGGGCCTGCTGCGCGCGCTTCTCCTTGCGCTTCTTGCGGCGGCCTTCGCCCTCGTGGCTCGAGGCGGCGGCGACGGCGGCACGCGCCTCGGCGAGCACCTTGTCGCGCTGGAGCTTCTCGGCCTGCACGGCCATCTGCGCATAGCGGTCGTCACTCGAATCCTGGGGTGCCTGCTCGAGTTCGGGCACATCGGGTTCGAGGTTGCGCACGCGCTCGCGCTTCGGCTGCTTCTTCGGGGCACGCTGCTGCTTGGTCTCGACGGCCTGCTTCTTGGCCTCGTCGATGCGCTCCTTCTCCTGCTCGATTTGGGAAAGGAGATCGCTGAACGAGGACGTGCGGGTCGGGATGCTCTTCGGCTGCTGGCGCTGCTGCACTTGCTGCGGTTCGGGAGCAGGCGCCGGACGTCCGGCCTTCTTGCCATGACGCTGTGCGAGCGCTTCCTCGACCGCGCGCTTCTTGGCCACGTCGCGCGCGATGGCAGCTGCACGAGCATTCGCACGTGCCTGCGCGGCCTCGCGTGCCTGACGCTCGCGCTCGGCGGCAATCTGGTCTTCCAAGCTCGCGAACATCGAACGCTTCTCAGGCTTTTCGGCGGCCGTAGCCTCCTCAGACGCCTTCTCGGCGCGCTCCTGCTCGCGCTTGGCGCGTTCGGCCTCCACGGCAGCGCGGTTCGCAGCCTCTTTCTCGGCACGCTTCGCCGCAGCCTCCTGAGCCGCCACCTGGGACGGCGTCGGTGCAGCTTCGCCCTTTTCGGCTGTTTCCGGCTCAGCTGGTGCGAAAACGGCACGGACGGCTTTCACGTTCTCATCGGAAAGCGGCGTCGCGTGGGTCTTCGCGGAGATGCCCATCTCCTTCAGCTTGTCGAGCATTTCCTTGTTCGACAGGCCGAATTCCTTCGCCAAATCATGTACACGCATTCCGGGCATACCCTCTCCTTCTTAACCCTGGACTCGATCTGCCAGGCGCTCGAGCTCGCCTGCGATCTGTGCGTAATCCTCTTCGCTTACCGGCATCTTCAATGCGCGGTTCAAACGCTTGGCCTTTGTGGCGGCCTTGAAGCAATCGGCGGAACACACGTAGGCGCCGCGGCCGGGCTTGCGGCCCGTGGCGTCGAAGCAGGCGTGGCCGTCTGCCATGCGCACGATGCGCAGCAGCGCGACCTTATCGTCCTGCACCCCGCATGCAATGCAGGTGCGCCGACGCTTCACCGCTCCTGTCTGTTCCATCTGCTTCGCCATTGACGCCGAGCCCCTACTCCTCGCCAGCATGAATGCCGCAATACCGGCTGCCCGGGCGGGCATGGTTGCGGCAGCGGATGCCTTCGGGGGTCGTGTAGGCGCAGATGCCGTCGTCTTCCTCGGCCTCATCGATGAGCAGATTGTCCTCTTCGGGCTGCTCGACGCTGAAGCTCGCGGACTTGATGTCGATATGCCAGCCGGTGAGGCGCGCGGCCAAGCGGGCGTTCTGGCCCTCCTTGCCGATAGCCAACGACAGCTGGTCGTCGGGAACCATGACGGTCGCGTAATGGTTCTCCTCGTCGATCTGCACGCTGCTCACCTTCGCGGGCGAAAGCGCGGCGCCGACATAGATAGCCGGGTTCTCGTTCCACTGGATAACGTCGACGCGCTCGTTATGCAGCTCCTCGACGACCATGCGCACGCGGGAGCCCTTCGGGCCGACGCACGCGCCAACCGGATCCAGATGCGGCTCGCGCGAGTACACGGCAACCTTGGAACGGGCACCGGGCTCGCGGGCGATGGACTTGATCTCGACCATGCCATCGTAGACCTCGGGAACCTCGATCTCGAACAGGCGGCGGATAAGGTCCGGATGCGTGCGGCTCACCACGATGGCCGGACGCGTCTGCTCGCCGCGGGCGCGCACTTCCTCGCTCATGGGGTCGCGCACGTCGATGATCAGCGTCTTGATGCGCTGGTTGTGGCGGTAACGCTCGCCAGCCGGACGCTCGTTGTGCTCGCCCGGGAAGCGCTTTTGGTCGTAATGCGGCAGCTCGGCCTCGACGCCTTCGCGAATCTTGATAATCGTGAAGTCGGGGGTCACCTGCAGCACCGTACCCGTCACGAGGTCGCCGATGCGGTCGGAGAACTCCTCGTAGATGCTCTGCAGCCCCGCCTCGCGCACGAGCGCGGAAATGACGCTCTTGGCGTTCTGGGCGGCGATGCGGCTCACATTGTTGGGCGTGACGTCGCGTTCTTCGAACTCGTAGTATTCGCCGGTTTCCTCGTCGGGCTCTCCAACGGGAACCATCTCGTACACGAAGATGCGGCCGGTCTCGCGGTCGATAATCACATGCGCATCATACTCGAGGTCGAGGATGCGCTCGTAGCTTTTCGCCAGCGAGGCTTCCAGACGCTCGATGAGATAGAATTCGTCGATCTTGCGCTCATGGGCCAAAGCCTGCAACGCGTCAATCAGCTCCGATGCCATATCCTTTCATCCTTTCTACGCCTTGGCGTTGAAATCGAATGTCCCCCTGATGTTCGCCTTCTTCACGTCTTCGTACGGGAGGCGCTCGACGATGCCATCGACCTCGAGGAGCACCGCGCCGTCCTCGAAACCGGCAAGCTTGCCGGTCCATTTCGCACGCCCCTCATACGGAGCGCGCAGCACCACGATCGCCGTCTCGCCCACGAACCGCGCAAAATGCTCAGGCGTGCGTAGCGGCCGGTCGATGCCGGGGCTTGAAACTTCAAGCATGTACGCGCCGGGGAACGGGTCCTCGCGGTCCATGATCGCGTTGATCCATTCCTGGGCAGCCGAGAGCTCATCGAAGCCGACGCCGTTCTCCGTGTCGATATACACGCGGATGGTCGGCGACTTTTTCGCCCCGACCACTTCGACGGTGACGATTTCGACGTCCCGCTTTGCCGCCTCGGGCTCCAAGGCGTCAAGCAGCTGCTGTTCCTTGCGGGTAAGCAATCTCTTCGGCTCCTTCCTCTGGCATACAAACAAAAGAAGCGGGTTTACGCCCACTTCCTTCACAATTCGTACATATCCGCAACATGCTCATGAAGCGCTTCGGGCCTTTCGACCCATCAAGCACGCTATTTATACCACACGTTTCCCCAGATTCCAAACGTGAAACCAAACGATTTCACCAGCCCCGCAAAAAGGACACACCCGGACGCGTTATCTTAGCGAGCATGCAAAGAAGCGGGCAGCAGTGCCGCCCGCTTCCCGCGCGAAGCTAGTCCCCATACCCATTCGGGTTGTTCGACTGCCAGTTCCAAGCATCGCGGCACATATCCTGTAAATTGAACTCGGCTTCCCAGCCCATGAGCTCCTTCGCCTTCGCCGCAGACGAGTAGCACTGCGCCACGTCGCCCGGACGGCGCGGTTTGATGCGATACGGCACATCAACGCCTGTCGCGGCGATAAACGCCTTCACCACGTCGAGCACGGAGTACCCGACGCCCGTGCCCAGGTTGAACACGTGCGTGCCGGGCTTGCCCTCCATGTACTCGAGCGCCTTCACATGGCCGCGCGCGAGATCCACGACGTGGATATAGTCGCGCACGCCGGTTCCGTCAGGCGTGTCGTAGTCGTCGCCGAACACGCCGAGCTCGGGAAGCTTGCCAGCCGCCACCTGCGTCACGTACGGCATCAGGTTGTTCGGGATGCCCTTCGGGTCCTCGCCCATCAGGCCCGATTTATGGGCGCCGATGGGGTTGAAGTACCGCAGTAGCATCACGTTCCACTCGGGGTCGGCCGCCGCCATATCCGAGAGGATGTCCTCGAGCATATGCTTGGTCTTGCCGTAGGGATTCGTGGGGTTGCCGCGCGGGCAATCCTCGGTAATCGGCACGAAGGCGGGGTCGCCGTACACGGTGGCCGAACTGCTGAACACGATGGACTTCACGCCGTGTTTGCGCATCACATCCACGAGCACGAGCGTGCCCGCAATGTTGTTGTGGTAGTACTCCCAGGGCTTCGCGACAGACTCCCCCACCGCTTTCAACCCGGCGAAATGGATAACGGACTCGATGCCCGGTTCCGCGGCGAACGCGGCTTCGAGCGCCACGCGATCCAAAATGTCTGCTTCATAGAACCGCGGGCGTACCCCGGTTATCTGCTCGATGCGGTTCAGCGATTCCACCTTGGAGTTGGACAGGTTGTCCAACACGGCCACATCGTATCCGCGCTCGATAAGCTCCACGCACGTATGGCTCCCGATGAACCCCGTGCCCCCC
>JAUNCA010000191.1 GCA_030526775.1 Coriobacteriia bacterium
TGTCCAGCTACAACGATGCCCCTTCAAGGTTCAGGAGGTATCGTTTCATTTCCGGGCCATAGGCGTAACCGCCGAGGCCTCCACCAGAAGGAACCACACGATGGCAAGGAATGATTATCGGAATGGGATTCGCGCTGAGGGCGCTGCCCACGGCTCGCGCGGCCCCCGGTCGGTCGATAGTAGCTGCAATCTCGGAATAAGTGCGCGTTTCGCCATATGGGATATGCTCGACAGCCCGCAAGACATCGTTTTGGAATACGCTTCCCCGTGGAGCTATCGGAACGTCGAATATGCGCCGCTTGCCAGCGAAATACTCTTGCAATTGGGTGGCAGCCTTGTTTGCAACGACAGTTGGCGCATGCCTTCCCTCGAGCGTGGCCTCGCCCGGTACCAAGCGCACAATCGCGGTGCCATCGCATTCGATCGTGACTTTTCCAACCGGTGTGTTATAGGTGAAGTAGCTGGCGTCTTCCGATGTCATCCTGGCCCCCAACTTGCATTACACGCAACACTGCATTTTGCCGTCCTGGTATTCCAAAACTGCCAGCATGTAGATTATGCGGCGCTCTTCTTCTTGTCTCCAATTCGCGATTCATTGCCCGCGCGCAAGCGTTTCATGTTCTCGCGATGGGCGTAGAACACGAGAAACGCGGAAAGCGTAATGAGCGCCCAGGCAAATGGGTCGCCCCAGTAGTAGTCCAACGCTATGAACGGACAAGCGATGGCTGCCGCGATCGATCCCACCGATACGTAGCGCGTCGCGACGACGAGCACGATGAAGATGGCAAGCTCGACACACGCGCCTACCGGCCCGAACACGAAGAACAGGCACCCGACTGCAACGGCAATGCCCTTCCCGCCATGAAAACCGAGCCAAGGCGAATAGATATGGCCGCTGATGCAGCCGATGAATGAGAGCGCGAGGAATTCACGCATCGATACCCATTCTAATCCAGTTGTTTCACCTGCCAGGCAAGCACCGCCTATGAGTGTCGCAATCCACCCGCTTAGCAAGCCCTTGCCGAAATCCAACACAAATACCGCCACGCCGCCTTTCTTGCCGATAACGCGCATCGCGTTCGTCGTGCCGATGTTGCCCGATCCCGACTTGCGAATGTCGGTATGGAAGAACACCTTGCCGATAACCACTCCCCAAGGAATGGACCCCAGCAAGAAGCCAATAACGAATGTGCCAATTAACCCTAGGACCATCGTTTCTCCAGCTAAACGCTATTCACTCTTCTTCTTGATACGTATCTCGATGGGCGTTCCGGTAAAATCGAATGCCTTGCGCAAGCGGTTCGTGAGATAACGCTCGTAGTTATCGTCAACGAGGTCGGGGTGGTTAGCGAAGAACGTGAATACTGGCGGTCGAGTGCCGGTCTGCGTCACGTATTTCAATTTCAACACCCGCTTGCCCTTGCTCGGCGCGAAACCGAAGTCGCGAATCTCGGTAAGCCAGATGTTAAGCTTGCTCGTCGAAACGGTCTGCGAGTAATTCTCGTATGCTTCGTCGATCGCAGTCCAGATGCGATGCGTGTTCTTGCCGGTAGTTGCGACTATCGCGATGACCGGCGCATAGCTTACGAACATCATGCGGTCCTCGATGCGATCGCGGATATCGGCCTTGCGCTCGGGGCCATCGACCAAGTCCCATTTATTCAACAGGATAATCATGGCGCAACCGCGCTCGCGTGCATAACCGGCAACGCGCTGATCCTGGTCGGTCATGCCTATGGAACCGTCGATAACGAGCAGGCACACATCGGCGCGGTCGATAGCGCGCATCGCGCGCACGAAACTGTAATACTCGACGTCTTCATCGATCTTGCTCTTCGCACGCAGGCCTGCCGTATCGACGATACGGTACCGTTTGCCTTCGTGCTCCACCATGGTGTCGATGGCATCGCGTGTGGTTCCCGCGACATCGCTCACGATCGAGCGCTCGGTCTTCGAAAGCAGGTTCGTCAGCGTCGATTTGCCTGCGTTCGGGCGACCGATTATTGCGACATTGATGACATCATCTTCCGGTTCGGGCTCTTGTGTCTCTTCGGGCAAGAAGCGCACCACCTCGTCGAGCACGTCGCCGGTTCCCGTGCCATGTGTTGCCGAGACTGGCCAGGGATCCCCGATGCCCAGCTTGTAAAACTCCCACAGCTGGTCTTCGCGCCCCGGATTGTCGATCTTATTCACGAGCAGCAGCACAGGCTTTTCGGACTTGCGCAGGATGCGTGCGACCTCTTCATCGTCGGCATTGATGCCCGTCTGCCCATCCACCAGGAACAAGATGACATCAGCCTCTTCCGTCGCCGCAAACGCCTGGTCGCGAATGCTTTGCTGGAAACGGTCGTCGGTGCCCATCTCGATACCACCGGTATCGATAAGCGTGAAGAAACGCCCGTTCCAATCGGCCGTATGATATGAACGATCGCGCGTAACCCCGCGCATCTCGTGGACAATGGCATCTTTCTTCTGGGTTATGCGGTTTACCAGCGTCGATTTGCCCACATTGGGCCGTCCGACTACGGCGACGATTGGCAGAGACATGTCTACAACCTTTCCAGGTACGATTCCACGGCGACGATCTGGTTTTCGGGCGTCGAAGCGCCGGCGGTGATGCCGACAATCGTGCACCCGTCAAAAGCCGTCGGGTCAAGTTCTTCAAGAGACTCTATATGATACGTGTGCGGGCAAATGCCCTTGCATATTTCATATAATCTCGTGGTATTCGATGAATTATGCCCACCGATCACCACCATGGCGTCCACCGAAGCGGCAAGCTCGCGCGCCGCGGATTGCCGCTTTGCCGTTGCCTCGCAGATGGTATCCTTCACATCCACCTCTATGCCATGCTCGGCAAGCCGCACCAAAATGGCCTCGAACACCTCGCGGTTTTGAGTCGTCTGCACGACAACGCCGATTTTTCGCGGAAGGTCTTTTGGTATGCGGTCGGCTGAATCAATGGTCCATACGTTTCCGCCAGCTTGCCGCGCATACGCACAGATAGCTTCTACCTCGGGATGATCGGGATCCCCCACAACCGCAACCGCACCATGCTGCCTGGACAGCTGCGCACCCGCTTTCTGGGCGCGTAAGACGTACGGGCAGGTAGCGTCAACGATTTCCAAGTTTGCTTTCTCAAGCGTCTCGCGTTCATCTGGGCATACGCCATGACTGCGAATGATAACCGTGCCCGACTGTACCTCGGATGCGTTGTTCACGACCGAAATGCCCCGCTTGGCGAGCTCGGCTACGACTTGCGGATTGTGGATGAGCGGCCCAAGCGACTTGA
>JAUNCA010000060.1 GCA_030526775.1 Coriobacteriia bacterium
CGAAGAGCGAAGCGACTTCGCCGCCAAACGCGAGGAAGCGGACCGTGCCCCCGGGAACCCATCCGCCCCGGGAAACCGACAACTGGTTACGCGTTTACCGCCGACTCCACCATGTCCGCAAGCTTCTCAGCGGCGTTCGCGGTATCACACGACGCAGCCGCTTCATGCATCGAGGCGCGCAAGTCCGCGCTCCCCAGCAAGTCGAACAGCTTGTCGGCGAATTCCGGTTCCTCGACATCGGCATCGGCCACCATGTAGGCCGCGCCCGCATCCACGTAGCTTCGCGCGTTCATGGTCTGGTGGTCGGCTGTCGCGTACGGGAAGGGAACGAGCAGCGCGGGAATCTGACGCGCGGAGATCTCGGCAAGCGAGGTCGCGCCCGCGCGGGCGACGGTGGCATCGCATGCAGCCATGACCTTGCCCATCTGGTCCTCGTAGCCCTTCACGATCCAGCGCTTGGCCTCGTCTTCGGTCAGCGCGAGGTCGCCTTGGACGGTCTCGAGCTCCTTGGGGCCGGTCACATGCACGATGTACAGGTTGGGAACAGCCAGCAGGCGTTCCTTCAACGCGCAGATAGCCGTGTTCAGATGGCGCGCGCCCAAGCTGCCGCCGAACACCAGCAGCAGCAGCGCATCGTCGGGAATACCCAGGTAAGCACGGCCTTCTTCGCGCGTGGAATCGAAGATCGTCGAGCGCACCGGATTGCCGGTTACCACGAGCTTGGACTTATCGGACACGGAATTGCCCGCCACCTCGTAGGTGAGGGCCACCTTCACGGCGCCCTTTGCAAGCTCCTTGTTCGCCACGCCCATCACGGAATTCTGCTCGTGCAGCATCATCGGGATGTGCATCTCCTCGGCCGCACGGCACACGGGAATGCACACATAGCCCCCGAAGCCCACCACGGCATCGGGCTTGATCTGCGCGAACCACTTCTTCGCCTTCACGCGGCTCGCGTTGATAAGCTTCAAGGCCTTCACCAGGGAAAGCGGATGGCGCCGGTTGAAGCCAGCCGCCTCGAACGGCTCGAAGGCAAAGCCCGCCTGCACAGCAAGCCGCGACTCGATGCCCGTCGGCGTGCCGGCGAAGCGCACCTCATGGCCACGGCGCGTGAGCTCCTCGGCAAGCGCGATAGCGGGATTGATATGCCCGGCGGTACCGCCGCCGGAAAGGACGAACAGCATCAGCCTCTCCTCCCCCTGGAGTATCCGTATGTCGAGACGCTCCCCCGCCGGCTAGAGCCTGCGTACCCAGACGAACCAACGAGGTTCACATGGGTGGAGCGCGAGCGCGTACCCGCCGCAACGCTCCGGCTCATGCCAGCGCGTGCGGGCAGCGCGCGCATGCCCGCCGCGGCCACGCCGGTGGCATAGCCCACGCGGTCGCTCCGGTAATCGCGATTCACATAGCCGCGGTAGCTGGCATCATCTCGGTCGAGCGGTCGGATGCTTTCGCGTCTGCGCTGGTAGACGGGCGATTCACCCGATGCGTACGACACCGACAACATAATGCCCACCATCATGAGCGACGCGATTAACGACGACCCGCCCGCCGAAACGAAGGGCAGGGGCTTGCCGGTGATGGGCATGAGGCCGATGACGCAGCCCATGTTCAGGAACGCCTGGAACACGATGATGATGGTGAACGAACCGCAGAGGATGGTCCCGAACCCATCGGGCGCCTCCTGCGCCATGCGCAGGCCGCCCACCAAGAACACGATGAAGAGCCCGATGACGAAAAGCGCGCCGATGAGGCCGAGTTCCTCCCCGATTACCGCGAAGATGAAGTCTGTGGACGCCTCGGGCAAGTACAGGTATTTCTCGGCGGAATTGCCCACGCCAGCCCCGAAGATTCCCCCCTGGGCAAACGCGTACATGGAATGGACGATTTGGTACCCGGTTCCATAATAGTCGTCCCAAGGATGCATGAAGGAAAACAAGCGCTCCGCACGATACCCCTGTGACAAACCGGCGACTCCTAAGACGATGATCCCCGCCAGGTATATACCGATGTTGCGCAGCTGAATCTCGGAGAGCCACAGTATCGCCAACATGCCCACGATGCAGATCATCGTCGTGCCCAAGTCGGATTGCGCATAGAAAATGAGGACAACGATGAGCAGGTTCAAAGCACCGAAGCAACCGAGGAAACGCAGACCGGAAATCGCACCGTTTTGATAATCGCCCATGAGCTTGGCGACGGCAAGCAACAGGCCGATTTTTGCAAATTCCGAGGGCTGCAAGCTTATGGGACCGATATTCACCCAACGCTGGGCGCCGAGCTCTTCGGTACCGATAGCCGCCGTAAGCGCAAGCAGGATAACCGATAAGCCCAGCGCGAACCAGGTAAGCGGACCTTGCCACCAGTGGTACGGAATCAGACGCGCCAACACGACGCAGAGCGCCAAGCCCACAGCGGCGAAGCCGAGCTGCTTCAGGGCATCGGCATAGGCCGCCGTTTCCTCGGCGATGTTCGAGATCGAGGATGCGGAATACACCATGACCAGGCCGATCATCACCAGCAAGACCGTGCTCGTGATAACCGCGATGCGCGGCCACATCACCGTGGCCGGGGTGTTCTCCTTGTTGTTTCGGGGCGATCTGGTTCGTATAAGCTGCATGGTTTTCGCCTTGTTCCGTCTATCAATGCCCCGCCGAGCGGCTTCGGGCTTTCACGAGGTCGCGGAACACATCGCCGCGTTGCTCGAAGTTGTCGAATTCGTCAAACGATGCGCATGCCGGCGAGAGCAGGACGATATCGCCCGGGCCCGCCAGGGAAAGCGCAACCTCGAAGGCATCGGCCATATGCTGCGCGGCGTGCGTGGGAACCGACGCGCTGGAGAATGCCTCCAGGAACCGCGGTCCTGCCGCGCCGTAGCACACGGCTGCCTTGCAATGGGCCTGTACTTCGGCCACCAGCACCGCGAGGTCGGTGCCCTTGTCGTCGCCGCCGAGCAGCACGATGGGACGCTTCTCGCCGAACGCCGCAAGCGCCTTCAGCGTAGCGTCGACGTTCGTGGCCTTCGAGTCGTTGTAGCAGGCCACGCCCGAAACCGTCCCGCACGGCTCGATGCGGTGCGCGAGCGGTTCGAACGAACGCAGGCCAGCGCGGAGCGCTTCGGGGTCCGCCCCCAGCGCAAGCGCCGCAGCGGCGGCTGCCAGCGCGTTGCCCGCGTTGTGCTCGCCGGGAATCTGCAGCTCGTCGGCCGCAACCAGGCGACACACGTTTTCGCCCTGGCGCACGCAGAGCATGCCCTGCGCATCGAGGAACGCCGCGTTACGCGACCCGCACACCTCGTGCATGTCGGCGGAAAGGCCCGCCGCAGCACCGAGGGGGATGTAATCGAAGCCCCGTTCGTCATCGGGAACGGCTTTCAGCGCACGCACCTGGGCGCGCACGATGTCGTTCGTCGCATCCATCACGACCACGCCGCCGGTGCTCTTCAGGTTCTTGTACACCCGGGCTTTCGCCGCGATGTAATTGTCCATGCTCCGATGCCATTTCAGATGGTCGGGCGTGATGTTCAGCAGCACCGCGACATCCGGCGCGAACAGGCGCGTGGAAGCCAGCTGATACGACGACACCTCGGCCACGTACACGTCGGTCTCGCCGGCGCTCACGGCGTCGAGGCAGGTATCGCCGATGTTGCCCACTGCCGCTGCGCGCAAACCGCACCCGGCAAGCAGGTGGGCGGCCAGCGCCGTGGTCGTGGTCTTGCCGTTGGTGCCGGTAATCGCGAGCCAGCGGGAGTCGGCGGCGCTTTCGCGCCAGGCGAATTCCACTTCGCTGATGACCTCGGCGCTCACGGCCTTGGCGCTGCCGTAGAACTCTCCGAATTCGGAGATACCGGGGCTCGCGATACACAGCGAGAATCCCGTCGGGCTCGGAGCCAGGTCTGCGGAAACGAATTCGCCGAAAGCCACACGGGCGCCCCGCGCGGCATAGGATTCTCCCTGTGCGCGGTTTCCGGGAGTGTCGGCTCCCACCGCGATGGTCAGGGAAGCCACCCGATCGCGCGCAGGCCCCAGGCAGTACTCCGCCACGGCCTTTCCGCTCTTGCCCAGACCGAGCACGAGCACGTCTCCCAAGTTCTCGGGCGCGTGTTTGCGCCCCGCTATGAGCTTCGTCGCATCCACGGCTGCCCCTATACTATGCCGCTCATCGATTCGGCGAAGTAGATGGCGAAGCCCGTGGCCGCCAGCAAGCCGGAGATAATCCAGAAGCGCACGACGACCTTCACTTCAGACCAGCCCTTGCGCTCGAAATGGTGGTGCAGCGGCGCCATGAGGAACACGCGCTCGCCGGTTCGCTTGAAGTGCACAACCTGGATGATGACCGACATCGCCTCGGCGATGAACAGGCCGCCCACGATAAGGACGATGACCTCGGTCTTCGTCAACACAGCCAGGCCGGCCAAAGCGGTGCCCAGCGCGAGCGAGCCGGTATCGCCCATGAAGATGTCGGCCGGGTATGCGTTGAACCATAAGAAGCCGATGCAGGCGCCTGCCAGTGCCGCCGCGAACACCGAGCAGCCGAGCATGTCCATGCGGTACGCGATGGCGCCCATGATGAGCATGGCCATCATGACGGTGCCGCCGGCCAGACCGTCCAGGCCGTCGGTGAGGTTCGTTGCGTTGCTCATGCCCGCCATCAGCAGGTTCACGAAGATCAGGTAGAGCCAGGGTATGGCGATGCCGCCGTCACCCACGGGGATGACCGTCGTGAGGATACCCAGGTCGAAGGTGTACACGAAGGGAACGTCAATGGTGGGCGCAACGCCGAGGGCGTTCACCGCCACCAGGCAAAACGTGCTGGCGATGGCAAACTGCGCGATGAGTTTCGCCTTCGGGGTAAGGCCGAGCGAGCGCTGCTTGATAACCTTCGCCGCGTCGTCGGTGAAACCGAGCACCGCGGTGATGAGCGTGGCCACGAGCAGCAGCCAGATCTCGGGCGTGGGCTTGCACAGCAGAAGCACGCTTGCCGCGGCCGCGATGATGAGCACGACGCCGCCCATGGTGGGCGTGCCCTGCTTCACGAAGTGCGTGTCGGGACCATCGGCGCGCACCTGCTGGCCGATGTGGCGTTGCTTCAGGATGCGAATCATCAACGGCATGAGGGCCATGGTCAGCACGATGGCCAACAATGCGCCCAGGAACACCGTGAATGTCGGGTATTGCGAGTAAATATCGAGCATCAGGCCATCAACCCCTCAACGACCCGGTTCAATTCCATGGAATGCGATGCCTTCACGAGCACCGCGTCTCCCGTCGCAGGCGCGAACTCGAGCAGCACGGGAACGGCGTCGTGCGCCGTCTTCACCATCGTGATGGCTTCGCGCGGGAATCCAGCCGCTTGGGCTGACTCCGCGATGGTGCGCGCAAGCTTGCCCACGCAGATGAGCGCATCGAGCCCCGCAGCGGCTGCGGCCTCGCCCACCAGGCGATGCCCCTCTTCGGAGTAATCGCCGAGCTCGCCCATGTTGCCCAGCACCGCGATGCGGCGCCCGGGCACGTCCATCGTCGCGAACATCGAAAGCGATGCGCGCATGGAATCGGGATTCGCGTTGTACGAGTCGTCGACGACCGTCGCGCCACTCGGTACGGTCATGACCATCTGACGGCCCTGCTCGGGCTGCGCCTTCGCAAGCGCCGCGCAGCACTGGTCGAGCGTCATGCCCATCGCCAGGCCCACCGAAGCTGCCGCGCAGGCATTGCCCACGTTATGGGCGCCGCGCAGCTCCATCGTGCAGGAGGCCGACGTATCTGCATCGGGCAGCCCCATCTCGGCGAAATGCCGCGCGTTCAGCGTGAAGCTCGGGCGGCCATGGTTATCGTAGGAGATGTCCGACGCCCATACGAAGGGGTCGGCGTTGTGCCAGATGCCCAGCTCATCGGCGTGGCGGAATTCGCCGGAACCATCGTAGAACACGATGCGCACGCCGCGATCGTGCAGCTGAAGCTCGTTTAGCAGGAACGGCATGTAATCGTCGTCGGCATTCACGAAGGCGATGCCGCCGGCGGGCAGCGCATCGAACAGCTCGCCCTTCGCGAGCGCGATGTTCTCCTGGCTCCCCAACAGCTCGATATGGCAGGTGCCCACATTGGTGATGAGCCCCATGTCCGGGCGGACGAAAGCCGCGAGGTTTTGGATCTGGCCCATGCCGCGCATGCCCATCTCGACCACCACGGCATCGGTATCCTCATCGGCCGTAAGCAACGTGCGCGGGACGCCGAGCTCGTTGTTCTGATTCGCGCGCGTGGCAACGACGTCCATCGTGGACGAAAGCACGTCGCGCACAAGGTTCTTCGTCGTGGTCTTGCCGCTCGAACCCGTGATGCCGATGACCACGCCGTCCAGGAAGCCGCGCCACTCGCGCGCGAGGTCCGTGAGGGCGAGGGCCGTATCGGCCACCTCGATAACCGCGCACGATGCGATATGCAGGGCTTCCATCGAGGCCTCATCCAGCTCGTGCGATACCAGCACGGCCACGGCGCCGCTTCGGCAAGCCTCTTCTGCGAAATCGTGCCCATCCACATGCTCGCCCGGAAGCGCCACGTACAAATCGCCGGGATTCACCTCGCGAGAGTCCCAGGTAATGCCTGTCGCCATCGCGCCGGGTTCGGACGGAATCAGGATGATGCCCCCGGTAAAACTTGCTATTTCCTCGATGCTCAGATGCATTTCGTTTCAAGTCCCTTTATCTGAACCTAATTGGCTCGTTCCTTAAACGCGACAATCACCCGAGGGGTGATTGTCACCTGTTTATGCATTCGCCTTCTGCAGCTCCTCGGCGGCTACCTTCACGTCGTCGAAGGACAGCACTTCGCTGCCCACCAACTGGTAATCCTCGTGGCCTTTGCCGGCCACCAGGATGGAATCGCCGGATTGCGCGAGCGCGATGGCTTTCGCAATGGCTGCGCGGCGATCGGGTTCCACAGCATAGCGCGACTTGTCGGCATTAGTCATACCGCCCAAGATATCTTCAATAATCGCCAGCGGATCCTCGGTGCGAGGGTTATCGCTCGTCACTACCGCGAAATCGGCCGCAAGAGCCGCCTGGCCCATAATCGGGCGCTTGCCCGAGTCGCGGTCGCCACCGCAGCCGAACACCACGAAGGTGCGGCCGGGCGTGAGCGCCTTCACCGCGCCAAGTGCCTTTTCCAGTGCATCGGGCGTGTGCGCATAGTCCACGAACACCGAGACGCCGCCGTCGTTCTCGACCGCCACGCGCTGCAGGCGGCCGGGAATCGGGGGCGCATCGTCGAGCGCGTCCACGACGACCTGCGCCGAGATGCCCAGCTGTATGCCGATGCCCAGCGCGAGCATCACGTTCGACACGTTGAAGCGGCCCACGAGCGGGTAATCGATTTCGTAGCGGCTGCCGCGCACCTCCACCAACAGCCGCGTATGCGTGGTGAAATACTCCACATCCACGGGATGGATTTGCGCGGAGCGGGCAAAGCCGCAGGTGATGATGTCGTCGTCGCGCACCGAGCAGCGGCGCAGCAATTCGCGGCCCCACTCGTCATCGATGCAGATGACGCGCTTGGCCGGATAATCCTTCGAGAACAGGCGCGCCTTCGCCTCGAAATATGCCTCGAACGTGCGGTGGTAATCCAAGTGGTCTTGCGTGAGGTTCGAGAACGCGGTTACGGCGAACTTGGAACCCCAGGTGCGCTCGAGGTCGAGCGCGTGCGAGGACACTTCCATCGCCACCATGCCGCAGCCCTCGTCGCGCATCTCGCCGAAGAGCGCCTGCAGGTCAACCGACTCCGGCGTGGTGTGCGCGCTCTTGCGCTGCTCGGAGCCGATGCGCACGCCCACGGTGCCGATGACGCCGGTCTTCATGCCCGCGAGGTTCGCGATGTGCTCTACCAGGTAGGTGGTCGTCGTCTTGCCGTTCGTGCCCGTGATGCCCACGAGGTCGAAGGACTCGGAGGGATGGTCGTGGAAGCGCGACGCGATGCGCGCCATGGCCTTGCGCGAATCGCTGACGATGACCTCGGTGACGTCGGTTGCATCGGCCAGGTACACCTTGCGCTCCACCACGAGGACCTTCGACCCCCGGTCGATGGCGTCCTGGGCAAACGAATGGCCGTCGACCCTCGTGCCCACAATGCAGAAGAAGATGTCGCCGGGACGAACCGCCGAGCTGTTATAGGCGAGTCCGGTTACCTCTTCGTCAGGGTTTCCGATGATGGTGCAGGGAAGTCCGCGGAATAGCTCCGCACACGTCTTGGCCATGGTTTCACTCCTGGATGGAATTGATGTTGTACCGTTCGATGGCATACGCCATTATATCCTGAAACACCTCGGTGGTCGCGGTCTCGGAAGGCACCTCGGTCGCTCCCACAAAACATACCAACTTCGAATCGGTGTCCGGCAGGAAGCCGACGAAGCTGTTGTTGTAATGATCGAGCAGATAGCCCTGCTCGCGATGATCTTCATCCACGTATTCGGCCGTGCCCGTCTTGCCGGCAACCGCGAACCCGGGAATCTGCGCCCCGGTACCGGTGCCCTCCTCCACGACGAGCTTCAGCATCTCGATGAGCTTGTTCAGCGCGTCGGTATCCTTGACGATGGTCTCGCTCTTCCAGGAGACTTCCTCACCGTCGCCGCGCGACATCAGGAAGTGCGGCTGCCAGGACACGCCGCCGTTCGCCAAGGCGCCGTAGAACCGGGCCATCTGCAGCGGCGTTTCCGAAATGCCCTGCCCGAAGCTGATGTTGTAGCCCTGGATGCGCGACCACTGGCTGAAATCGAGCAGGTAGCCTGCCGACTCGCCGGGGTAATCCACGCCCGTGAGACGGGCATCGAGCCGATAGGTGGAAATCGCGCTGTTCAGCTTGTCGAAGCCCATGCGCTTGGCGATGAGCGATATGCCGACGTTCGAGGAGCGCACGAGGATCTGCGTGGCGGTCATGGTCTCGTTCTCGCGCTCGTGGGCATCCGACACGTAATACTCGTCTGCGGGCAGCAGGTTCGGGCAATAGAAGGAATCGGCCGACGTGACAGCCTTGTTCTCGAGCGCGGCAAGCATCGTCACGCTCTTGAAAATGGAGCCGGGCTCGAACGCGCGCGTGATGCACTGGCATTCCGCCGCATGCTCTTCGATGTTCTCGGTGTTCGTCGGGTCGAGCAGCGGGCTCGACGCAATCGCGAGGATCTCGCCTGTGGAGCCGTCGAGCACCACCGACTGGCCGGAAGCCGCCTTCATGTCCTTCGCCATCGCCACGACGGTCTTCTCGAGCTTCTGCTGCAGGTCGATGTCGATGGAAATGGTGATGTCCTTGCCGGGAACGGCTGCGGTCGTCTGCACCGTGCCGTTGATGGGAATGCCGGTGAGGCCCTGCTCCATGTGCAGCGACCCCGGTTCACCTGCGAGGATATCGTCGTAGTAGTTCTCGAGGCCCGTGAGACCTTCGCCGTCGATATTGACTATCCCGATGATTTGCCCGGCGGCCGACCCGTTTGGGTACACGCGCTTCGAATCCGAAACGTAATACAATCCCGGAATCTCCGCAGCGCGCAGCTTGTCGGCCTGTTCCACATCGGCCTGCCGCTTGATGTAGGCGAATGCAGTCTCGGCGCGCGTGAGCGGCTCCAGGTAATCTTCCTTTTTCCCGCCGAGCACCTGGGCGATGGAGGTCGCGGCCGCGTTCGCATCCTCGATTTCGTTCGGGTTGCAATATATCGTGGTGGCTTCCACACTCGTGGCGAGCACGCGCCCGTTGCGATCGTAGATTGTGCCGCGCTTGGGCGTGATGGAGATGTCCACCGAACGCGCGCTGCGGGCTTCCTCGGAGTATTCGTCGGCGACGACAACCTGCAGATACACGAGACGGCCGACGAAGGCCAAGGCAGCGAACAGGAAGATCACGAACACGAGGGCCATGCGCCCCGAGATGAAGGAACCACCCGAATCGGCAGCATCATACGACGCGCGGCCCCGTCGGGCCCGCTCGCCATCACTTGCTGACGTTCTGCGACCGCTCGCCATGGGCTACCTGCGGGCTACTGCCGCCAGGCTTCCCGAAAGCGAAAGCGCGCCGCTCTCATCCACGACCACCACGTCTTCGCCGAGCGCGATGGTCTCGACGGTATACGGGGCCGCCATGCCCAGCTTGTTCGCGGCGTAATCGCGCACGTATGCGGGGTTCGACAAGTTGGAGGCCTGCACCTCGAGCGCGCTTGCCGTGGCACGGGCGGTGTTCATATCCATCGCCAGCTCCTCGTGGGCGATGGATTGGGCGACAGCCGCGTTGGTGAGCTGAAGGCGGGCGATGAAGGCCACCGACAGGATGAGCACCACCGCGAAGAGCACGCGCAACACCACGAAGACGCGGGGGTCTACCTGGGGAAGCGGGCCTCGTCCGGGAATGACGGAGATGTCGGGGCGGCGCATGGTGCGCGGTTGTGCCTCGGCGTAATCGAAGTTGTCGTAACGATATGCGGGCGCTCCGGCCATAACGTCCTCCCCTCTGCTGCGTTTCTGTTCCGTTTACGGGGCGGACGTTGCAGGGCCGCTTCGCGATCCCGCACCACCCATCCCGTGGGTGCGTTTAAATGGCGAGGCGCTCCGCGACACGCAGCTTCGCACTGCGGGCGCGCGGGTTGCGCTCAATCTCGGCAGCGTCGGGAAGCACCGGCCTGCGCGTTATGTTCCTGAGTATCGGCTTGTTCCCGCATGCGCACACCGGAAGCCCCGGCGGGCACGTGCAGCCCTGCGCCGCATCCTTGAATACGTCCTTCACGATGCGGTCCTCCAACGAGTGGTAGCTGATGACGACGATGCGTCCACCCGGCGACAGCCAACGAATGGCCGCCTCCAAAGCGCTGCGCAGCACGTCCAGCTCCGAGTTCACCTCGATACGCAAAGCCTGGAACGTTCGCTTGGCCGGATGCCCGCCTGCACGTCGCGCGCTTGCGGGTATGGCCGCC
This sequence comes from Coriobacteriia bacterium, assembly GCA_030526775.1. Classification (GTDB taxonomy): domain Bacteria; phylum Actinomycetota; class Coriobacteriia; order Coriobacteriales; family Eggerthellaceae; genus UMGS1519. The sequence goes on from JAUNCA010000060.1 coordinate 10,942, forward strand.
TTCACGATGTCCACCAGCTGCTCGCTCGTCGTTATCGGCGCATCTTTACGCGCCTTCACGATGAACGATGCGATATGGCTTGCCCTCTTCTCGTCAGAGTAATTACGGATGACCCGGGTGAGATCTGCTTCGTTGTAGTGGTTCACGATCTCTGCTGCGGTTAGGGTGTTATTCCCCGGATCCATCCGCATATCAAGTGGGCCATTCTCCTTGAAGGAGAAGCCACGAGATGGCGTATCGATTTGCACGGACGAGACGCCCAGGTCGAAGAGGAAGGCATCGACCGCGGGCACGCAGGCTTTCACCAGCAGCTCGTCCAAGTCCCCGAAGTTGCCGTGCAGCAAGTGGAGTTCGGGTCGCTGCTCTTCCGGGATGGTCTCCAGCTTCTCGCGCGCCGCTTCAAGCGCCACCGTGTCCTGGTCGATCCCGATGAGCGTGCCCTCGCTTCCCAAGAGCTTGGCCGCCTCGTAGGAATGTCCTGCAAAGCCGAGCGTACAATCTGCGAACGTGTGCTTCGTTTCTAGGTTCATTTGCCGCAGACACTCGGCAAGCAGGACGGGAGTATGCCGATATTCAGTTGTCATCGCGCTCACGTCTTGGGCCTCAGTTGAACAACGCATCCAAATCGAACCCGTTGATAAACTCGTCCCAACGCTTCGCGTCCCAAATCTCCACGTGGTCGCTATTGCCGACGATCACGACCTCCTTGTCGAGCTCTGCCCGATCGCGGAGGTCTGCCGAGATAGAGATCCTTCCGGCACTATCGATTTCCACGTTGGTGGCGCGCGAGTTCAGAACGCGGCGTGCACGTTCGTGCTCGAGCAGGGTCGGCTTGTAACCGCCCTTGGATGCGAACAGCGAATCAACCCAGCCGTCGAACGCATCCGGCTCGAATACGTACAGGCACGTCTCCTTCGGAGCCTGCGTCACCTTGAGATTCTTCGGGAGGGACTTGCGGAATTCGGATGGCAGCGAGACACGGCCTTTGGCGTCGAGTTTGTGGTGATACTCGCCAACCAGCTTTGCCACGCCAACCTCCTTCCACATGCACAGCCTTCCCAGTGGTTGACATACTACCCCACGCCATGACACTTCGCAACACTTTTTCCCTCTAGCGGCCCACTTTTTGACCCCCAATGGTTGTGATATGGGGCAAAAGAAAAGCAGGTATCACTATATGTTGTGATACCTGCTTTCCCTACCCCCGCATATAGCTAAAGAGAAGTTGTGGAGCAAAGTGGGAGACTCTCCCACCCCGTTACAAGCTCGAAATCTCCCCCGGAGGATGGCTCGCCACGGGGTCTTTGTCATGGATGGTTCCAGATGCAGGGTGTGCAGCCTACGCGGGCTGCATCCCGAGCCACGCGGGTGGCGGCCTGGTTCCAGATGCAGGGTGTGTCGTTCTGCGAAGTCGATACAGGCTGCAAGTGAAACCCGCAGAGCCGGATCCCAAACATCCCAGGTCGCCAAGAACAACAACGAAGCCCATCCCAAGTGCAACCCCGCCCTCTCAGGTCGCCCATGGTAGGCAGCATAAAACCGTCCAGGTGTCCCGAATTGCCGTGAAAGCTTTGCGTAGCGGCCTTCGGGCCGTGAGCAAAGCTTG
>JAUNCA010000061.1 GCA_030526775.1 Coriobacteriia bacterium
AGGAGGGCGACTTCGCAACCATCGCGCAGGCGCGCGGGCGCTGCCGCAGCTTCGGCATGACCAGCGGCTCTTCGGCCGCGATGAGCAACTCCCTCATCGATGTCGGAGACCTTGCGAGGCGCGTGCGTAAATCTCATCCGGATGAAGCCGCCGCCATCGCGGAGGCGCTCGAAGGCGCGGTTATCGCTAATTCCACGAACCTTTCGGGCGCGCATGGCATCTCGATGTACTTCCCGGTCGCCTATTATATGGATGAGGTCGCAGCGCCCACCGAGAGTTTCGCGCGCATGCTTGCCAAATACGCCGAGCAGAGCTCCTCTGCCCTCGAGCAGGATTGGGCCATTCCGGAATTCGAGCATTCGGGGCACGTATGGACCCTCGAACTCGAGCCGTCACAACTTCGAAACCTCGCGACTGCAAGCTATACGATTCTGGGTGATTATCGGGGGCGGGGATATTACCCGATAATGTCGGATGTGCAGATTCTGCCTAATCGCAAAGGCGTGTTGCACATCCCCGACGATCCCGAGACCATCGTCACGGGCGGCGACCAATCGGCTATCGTTCCGCTCATCCAAGTTGATGCCAGTTCCGAGCGGCAGGTGTTCCGCTGCGACGGCTCCTATGTGCTGCCAGGCGCCGACTTCGTGGGCGCTCCGAATGGCAAAAAGGACATCACGCTGCTGCTCGCGGAAGATGACAAGGGTACGGTCGAAGTGTCGTCCGCGTTCTATCAAAACGATGACATCGCCGTCGGCGGGCGCGCGAACGTCAATCTTCTTGGCTACAAGACGCTCATGCTCGACTATGGCGGCTGGGACTATCCCGACCGCGCAGATGATGGCACCATGCTCCCCTACGCGAAATGGGCCAAGCACAAGGGACGGTATGCTCGGAATGAGATTTCCCTGCACGAGGACATCGCCTTTGAAACGTGCAAGGCCTCCGAGTTGCCGAACGACTGCGTGATCCAGGTTGTGCTCACCGACATCACGGGAGAGCAGCATGCCTCCGAACTGCTGCCCATCAACAGGACGGAGAAAAAGACGGCAAAAGTCAAGACGGATAACGGCAAGCTCGAGTTCGTGCTGGAAGACGGTTATGCCGTGCTGGAAGACTATTCGGGCGAAGACGAGGTGCTGAAGGTTCCCGCGAAGGTGAAAGGCCGTCCCGTGACAAAGATTGCCGACGATGCGCTTTGCTACGTACGGAATTTGAAGGAACTTACCCTGCCCTCGACGGTCAAGGAAATCGGTGCTGGTGCGATATCGGCGTACAACCTGGAGCGCATCGACCTGGGCACGGGCGTTGAGCGGATTGGCGATGGCGCGCTTTCTAACTGCTTGCGCCTCGAGGCCATCGATTTGCCCGAAGGGTTGCGCTCCATCGGCGTCGGCGCCTTCAGATCGCTTGGCGTGGCCGAGTTGCGCTTGCCGGCATCGCTCAGATACGTGGGCGAGGCGGCTTTCACGAGTTGCGGCAATCTTACCGCGTTCGAGGTGGCTGACGGCTGCAAGGCCGTGAGCGTCAAAGACGGCGTGCTGTTCTCGGAGGATAAAAAGAAACTTATCGCCTTCCCCGGTGGGCGCACGGGCGCGTACAAGGCACCCAAGGGCACCGAGGCTGTCGGATACGGGGCATTCGCTTCAACCAAACTCGAATCGGTCGTGTTGCCCGAGGGCGTGAAGTCCATTGACAACTGCGCGTTCTACCTTGGTTGGGCTAACGAGAACAATCTTTCCGGAATCAGCCTTCCCGACAGCCTCGAAAGCATTGGCGCCTACGCGTTCGGCACCACGTATCGTGGCTCGCAGTTCGGGGAGGCGGCGCCCTATATTTCCGAGCTGCGGTTGGGCAAGAACGTCCGGTCCATCGGCGCAGAGGCCTTTGGCGGGTTGCGCGTGGGCCGTTTCATCGTGGACCAGTCCAACGAGACGTTTTCGTCGCCGGATGGATTCCTGGCGAATAAGGCGGGCGATACCATCGTCGAAGTGCCCGGTGGTTTGGGCGAGCTCATCGTCATCCCCGATGGCATCACGACGATTGGCGAGAACGCCTTCTCGCTGTATCCCGCGGGAACCCAGCTTGTATTCCCGAATTCCGTTACGCGTATATCGACTTTGGCGTTCCCGTGCCATTACGTGAACCTCAGCGTGAGCCCGGAAGCGTATCGGGTGTACGACGTGGTATTCCATTGCGAAAAGGGAAGCGCTGCCGCGAAGTTCGCCGAAAAGTATGGGATTACCTGGGACGAGACGGTCGATCCCGCTATGTTGCGCTACACCGAGCAGCTAGTGGAGGATGAAGGCCTGCAGATGTCGTTCTTGGTGTACCCCGACCACGCCGTGTTGCATGGCATCAAGATTACCGAACGTGCACCGAATATGCCGCTTGTGATACCCGCGCAGGTGGGCGGGTCTCCGGTAACGGCCATCGATTCGATGCCCGGGACCAACCTGAGCCTCGATGCTTGGGAATCGGTTACGCTGCCGGCAACGCTCGAGTCCATCGATTACCAGGCGATTCCCAATATGCGCTCGATTGCCGGGTTTTCCATCGAAGGAGAGAACAAGAAGTTCACCGTGAAGGAAGGCGTGCTGTTCTCTGCGGATGAACGCGAGCTCGTGGCATTCTCGCTGTGTCGTCCGCGTTCTGGCGGGGGCGATCCCTTTGCCTACGAGGTGCCCGACGGAACGCGAACCATCGGAAAGGGTGCATTCTTCGGTTCGAGCCTGGAAGCGGTTTCCCTGCCCAAGTCGACGCGCGTCCTGGCGGCGTTCTCCTTCCATGCCAACTACCACCTTACGGATTTGAGGCTGAACGAGGGATTAGAGCGCATCGAGAGTCAGGCGATCTACTGCAAGGCGACGAGCGTTTCGCTGCCGACGACCCTCAAGCACATCGGCGACAACGCGCTGCACTTCGAGGGATACGAGGGCTTTACTCTTCCAGAACGCCTGAGCAATATCGGCGCTTTCAACCTGGGTGGTGGCTACAACGAGCTCATCGATATCGGCACCGACACCCTGCATATCGGATACCGGCTTACCACCCTGGGGCAAAGCGCACTCGCTTCGGTAAACGTGCGGGCGTTTGAAGTTGATCCGTATAACGGGGAGTTCTCGTCCATCGACGGCTTGCTCATGAGCAAGGATGGCAAGACGCTCATCATGTGCCCCGCTGGCCGCACGGGTGCGCTGCGCATACCCGAAGGGGTCGAGTATCTCGAGTCCGGTTGCCTTGACGAGGCGCGCGGCCTCACGGATGTGTATTTCCCCGATGGCGTGATGGGAGTCGATGCCTATCTGGATGCTTCGAGCCTTGTCTCGGTCTCGGGCAAGGTCACCTTCCACTGTAAGAAGGGGTCTCCCGCGGCACGGTATGCCGCGCAGTGGGACATCTCGTGGGTGGATGACGAAAGCGCGAAATGATGAAAAGCCCCTGCGGCTTTTCATCATATAATCGGGAAAACGGAAAACCAGAGGAAAGGTGCGCGCATGCTGCGAGGCGATAAGATCTGGATGGGCCAGGGCGAGGAATCCTGTTTCCTGCTGCTGAATCAGGCGAATCGGCACGGGCTTATTACGGGTGCGTCTGGTACGGGCAAGACCGTCACGCTGAAGGTGATGGCCGAGGGCTTCAGCCATGCGGGCGTACCGGTGTTCATGGCCGATGCCAAGGGCGATGTGGCCGGCATGTGCGAAGCGGGTACCGAAAACGAAAACGTCACGAAGCGCATCACGAAGTTCGGCATCGAAGACTGGGAGTTCAAGAACTGCCCCGTGCGTTTTTGGGATATGACGGGCGGCACGGGCATTCCCGTGCGCATCACGATTTCGGACATGGGACCGATCATGCTCAGCCGCTTGCTGGGTCTTTCCGATGTGCAGGAGGGCGTGCTCAACATCGTCTTCCGCATCGCTGACGACCAGGAGATGCTGCTCATCGACCTGAAGGATCTGCGCTCGATGCTCAACTATGTGGGCGAGCACGCGGCGGAATATGCCACCGAATACGGTGCTGTCGCGAAGCAGAGCCTCGGCGCCATCCAGCGCGCGCTCATCGCGGTGGAGGACCAGGGCGGCGACATCTTCTTCGGCGAGCCGGACCTCGATTTGCTCGATTGGTTCCAGACCACGGCCGACGGACGCGGCATCGTGAACGTGTTGAATGCCGCGAAGCTCATCACCATGCCGCAAATCTACGCGATGTTCCTGCTGTGGATGCTTTCGCATCTGTTCGATACGCTGCCCGAGGTGGGCGACCCCGACAAGCCGCGGTTCGTGTTCTTCTTCGACGAGGCGCACCTGCTGTTCAACGGCATGCCGAAGGAGCTGCGGGATAAGATCGTGCAGGTCGTGAAGCTTATCCGTTCGAAGGGCGTGGGCGTGTACTTCATCACGCAGTCGCCGTCCGACATTCCCGACGAGGTGCTCGCTCAGCTGTCGAACAAGGTCCAGCATGCCCTGCGCGCATATACGCCGGCCGAGCAGAAGGCCGTGAAAGCCGCCGCCGAGAGCTTCCGCGAGAACCCGGCGTTCAAGACCGCCGAAGTTATCACCGAGTTGGGTACCGGCGAGGCGCTTGTCTCGTTCCTGAACGACGACGGTATGCCGAGCATCGTCGAGCGTGCGAAAATCCTGCCTCCTCAGTGCTCGATGTCGGCGCCCGATCCCGCGAACATCCAGAAGTGCATGGACGAATCGTACGTCCTGATAGCCAAGTATGGTGACGCCGTCGACCGCGAAAGCGCCTACGAGCTCATCCGCGAGCAGGCCGAGATCAGCGCGCAGCAAGCGGCGCTCGAGCTCGAGCGCGCCAAGCTCGAGCGCGAGCGTGCTGAGTTCGAGAAGCAGAAGGCGCTCGAGCAGGCGAAGGCCGAGAAGGAAGCCGAACGCCAGCGTATCGCCGCCGAAAAGGCTGCCGAGCGTGCCCGCATCGCCGAGGAAAAGGCTGCCGAGCGCGCCCGTATCGCTGCTGAAAAGGAGGCTGAGCGCCAGCGCATCGCCGCCGCCAAGGCTGCCGAAGCCGAAGCTGCGCGCCAGGCGCGCGAGGCGCAGAAGCGCCAAGACGCCATGATGCGCACGGCGCAGAGCATGATGACCAGTATTGGTCGCGAAGCAGGAAAGCATATCCTGCGCGGCATATTCGGAGGACGCCGATAACACTGTCCGCCGGTTTTCGAAGAACCAAACAAGGTAACGCCCGCTCTATCCATTTCGGATGGAGCGGGCGATTTTGTTTGACATTTGAACAAAGTTGTTCAAGAGACTTCCGGTAAAGGGCACTTTGAAGCGCCTTTGCGGGTATGCAATGATTTATTCAGTTGCCGTATAATAGTCGTCCAACCAATAATCGATAGTATCGTTTCGGGGGGAACAATATGCCTGTAAAAGGAAGAAGGCGCCGCACGCGCCCTGAGTTGGACTGCATTCTGCTGTGTCTTATTCGTATGCATAAAGATGCCAGCGGATACCAGCTGCGCGCCTTTATCGAAGAATCGACCGCGTATCTGTACCGGGCGCATCTGAGCCAGATCTATCCAGCGCTCAAACGTCTGCATGACGACGGCTTGGTGACATGCTACGTTCAGGAGCGCACGGGCAAGCCCGACCTCAAGCTCTACCAGATAACCGAAGAGGGCATCGCCGTTGCCGAAGAGTGGCTTACCAGCGCTCCGGAATTCGATAGCACGCGTGAAAGCGCGAGCCGACAGCTCATGCGCCTGGTCCTCATGGGCCATCTGGAGCCGGAGCAGATAATCGCCTATGTGGACGACTGCATCGAAGTGCTGTCCGAAGCCGCCGCGCAGCATCGGGAGAACAACTTGCTGAGCGAGGTTTCCTTCCTTGCGGACTTGGATTCCGATACCCGCAATCGCTACGAGCTCATTTGGAAACACGAGAGCGGACTTATCCAGGAGAAGTACGATTTGCAATTGGAGCACTTGCGTCAGCTGCGCGCCGAGCTCGAAGCGTGAGCTCGGACAGCGAATCCCACTGCGTAGTACAATAAACCTCGGCTAGGTTAGCTTGAGCAATGCGCGGAAGGGGAGTGCGAAATGCCTCATACGAATTTGAAACCCTGCCCGGAATGCGGTGCTTACGATACCCATATCGCTGAATGGTATGCCGATAGCGGCGAGGTCAACTATTACGGTGTCTGCGATGCGTGCGACTTCAGGGACGACGCCCACTGCTCGACGGAGTGGGACGCCATCGACCACTGGAACCATCGCGCGCATTCCGCGAGCGACAAGAATCCCTACGGCGACGGTCCGTATAACACCGAAGAATAACGACTTCCCGGGAACAAGCGAGCGCATACGAGGGACGGCCTGCGTCCACCCCCGTGCCGTTATACCGTTGCGGTGTGTTGGGTCCGCGCGGTTTCCTCGGCGAAGCGCGCGATTTCGTCCGCTTCGGTGCGGATGCGCGCAGCTTTCTTCGCTACGCGTTCGGCGTACGACTGAATGTCTGCCACGGTGCTGGCGAGCGACTCATCAGCGTTTCGCTTCGAGTCAGTGCTGAATTTGTTGAGGGCTTGTGCGAATTCGCCGAGCCGCTCGAATGAGTTCGTGGCTTCGGCGTGGGCCCGGTTCACAACCTGTTCCAAGCGTATTGCAGCATCATCAACGCGGGCAAGGGCTTCATCGGCGCTCATGGCTGCCTGTTGGTGGATGGATTGGGAGAGGCTGTTTGCGCGTATTGCCAGCTGGTCGAGTTCGGCCAGTTTCCCTCGCACCTCTGCGACAAGACCATTGATACGCGATTGGGCGAGCTTTGCTTGCAGTGCCTGGTTGGCGGCAGCCCGCGTTGCGGTCTCGCTGGCAAGCGCAACGGCTTCACGTGCGATTTCCGCTACTGCGGCAGCCAGGTTCCCGACGAGGTCGTCATCGGCTTCGGCGCATCCCGGTACCGCCTTTGGCGTCCATGACCGGTTCGTGCCGCCGCCTTGGTTATCGTCATGCGCCGTGGGCTTGGCGGCAGCTGCGCGCTCTTGGTCGGCGGGTATACGCGGAGCCTGCTTGCCCTGCACATTCATCACGAGCATCTGGAGGCGGTTCTCGAGGTTTGCGAAGCTCACGTCGGGGTCGTAGTCCAGCGGCAATATCTGCACGTTGGGGTAGAGCTCCTTCAAGCGTTTCGAGATGCCGCGTCCCACGATGTGGTTCGGCAAGCACCCGAACGGCTGCAAGATGAGGAACGCCTCGCACCCATGTGCCGCATGGTGCAGGATTTCACCGGGGATGAGCACGCCCTCGCCGGCGTCGAACGTGTGATGAATGATCGGGTCGCTCGCCTGGACGAGTTCGGGCATGCGGGTGGGAGGCTCGTACAGCGGATGCGCGCTTGCGATTCGGTCGCACACGTCGTGCGCGTGCTCGAAGACGCGGTTCGTGATATCGAGCCACGTGCGTTCGCCGAAGGGCTTGCTTACGCCGTACTCCTTGATTTGCGCGTCGCGGAAGAAATAGCTCTTCCGGATAACGTCGGTCATGCGTGCCTCGATGATCTCGAAGCCGTTGTCTTCCAGGTACTGCTCTACGTCGTGGTTCGCGCCCGGATGGAAGTTCAGCAGGTATTCACCCACGATGAGCACGCGCGGGCGCAGCTGGCTCCGGTCGTACTTCACTTCCTTCATAATCTCGATGGCGCGTTTGAATCCGCGCGTGGCACCGCGGGTGCCGTGCTTTTGGAGCCCCTCGATGAATACGTCCATTGCGCGATCGAAGGCTTCGTTCGCGCTGCCCGGAACGAGTTCGTAGGGGCGGATCTTGCGCACCAGCTCTTCGAGCGCATCGATGGGGGGCAAGGCCATGGCGATGCGGATGGCCGAGACGGTGTTCATGCGCCAACCGGGTTGCTGGTTGTGGGCGTCCACGTCGTCGTTGGTGAGGAGGGGCACGTCGGTATAGCCTGCCTCGTCGAGCGCTTTGCGCAGCAGGGCGGCGTAATGCGTGAGGCGGCAGTCGCCGATGTACTTGCCGGTAACCACGGCGACTTCGGAGTTCTTGTACTTGCCGGTTTCGAGTTCGGCCAGCGCCTCGCCGATGACGATCTGCGCGGGGAAGCAGATGTCGTTATGGACGTACTTCTTGCCGAGGCGGATGGCCTCTTCGCGCCCCAGCTCGAGCGGCACCGCGCGAAGCCCTTGCTTGCCGAAGACGGCGGCCATCATCCGCGAGAAGGCGTGGCTCGTGTTCGGGATGAGCACGACGCGGTCTTTGCGGTCTGCTTTCTCGAACTTCTGCGGATACGGGTCGGCGAGCTGTTTTTCGGGTGCCGGCTCCGTCGTCTTGCCCGAACGGCTCGCGCGGCGCATGTTCACGGTTTCGATGAACGAACGTACGCGGATGCGCAGCGGGCCGGCGATATCGCTCTCGTCGACCTTCAGCACCAACGGGGTCTTGTCGGAGAGCTCATGCATGATGCGGATGATCTCGTCGGTGAGATAAGCATCGTGACCGCAGCCGAAGCTCACCACCTGGGCATATTCCAGATACGGTTTCTGAGCCGCCAAAATGGCGGTGGAAATCGTGCGCGCATGGAAGTTGTTCACGATATCCAGACGCGAATGCATGAGGTCGATTTCGGTGGCGCCCGGCACGGCATCGGCGGGCAGCACGGGGATGCCCTGCGCGGCGAATTGGTCGGGCAGGTCGTGGTTCACGAGCGGGTCATTGTGGTAGGGCCTGCTCGCCAGCACCACGGCATAGCGGCCTTCGGCTTGCACGTCGTCGAGCAGGCGCTTGCCTGCGTCGAGCAATTCGCTGCGGAACGAGGCCTGGGCGGCATCGGCTTGCGCAATCGCCTGCTTCACGAGTCCGGCTTCCACGCCAAGCACGTCTTCCATCCACGAACACAGCTGACGTTCGCGGTCTTGGGCCGTGTACCAATGCCACAGCGGGTCGTCGAACTTCACACCGAAACGGCGTTCGGGGTTATCCGAATTGCGGATAACCATCGGGTACCCCTTCACCACCGCGCACATCGATTCGCTGGTGGAGACGGTGTTTTCGCTTTCGACGGTCGTGATGACCGGCATGAAGATGCGGTCGACGCCCTGTTCGACGAGGTTGCGGATGTGTCCGTGCACGAGTTTCGCGGGGAAGCAGATGGTGTCGGAGGCAACAGCAGGCAGGCCGTTTTCGAACAGCGGCCGATTGCTGCTGCGCGAGAGCTTCACCGAGAAGCCGAGCGCCCGCCAGAACGTGGTCCAGAACGGGGCGTTATCCCAGAGGGCAAGTGCGCGCGGCAAACCTATCGTGATGCCGCGCTCTTCGCAGAGCGCTTCCACGGGATAGCGCTTGAACAGCAGCTTCTCGCGGAGCTTGTACAGGTTGGGTGTGGCATCCAGCTGTGCCCGCGCCGCCTTTGCGGCTTCGCGGACCGAAGCGTCCTTCGGGTCGCCCACTACCTGGCCGCGCTCGCAGCGGTTGCCCGAGACGAAGGTCGATCCGTCTTGGAACGTGATGACGCTGCGGCTGCAGGCGTTTCCGCAGAACGGGCAGATGGAGTTCGCCTGTTGCGTGTACGACAGGTTGCTCACGGCATCGAGGCCTATGAACGTGGAGGTGTACGCGCCGTCCGCGGCGATGCGTTCTTCCACGTGGCGCTGCGCGAGCAACGCTGCGCCGATGGCGCCCATGAGGCCTGGATAGGGAGCGCGTGTGACCTCGCGGCCGATGTATTGCTCGAATGCGGCCAGCACGGCGTCGTTGCTGAAGGTCCCTCCCTGCACCACGACGCGTTCGCCGAGGCTTGCCAGGTTCGAGACGCGGATGACCTTCGTGAACACGTTTTCGATGATGGAGCGACAGAGTCCCGCCATGATGTCGTCGGGCGACTTGCCGTTCTTCTGCTCGGTCACCACGCTCGAATTCATGAACACCGTGCAACGGCTGCCGAGCACGGCGGGGTTCGTCGAACGGAATGCAGCGGCTGCGATTTCGCGCGTGGGGATGTTCAGAGAGCGTGCAAAGTTCTCGAGGAAGCTGCCGCAACCCGATGAACAGGCCTCATTTACGAGGATGTCGGTGACGATGCCGTCGTTGATCCAGATGGCTTTCATGTCTTGCCCGCCGATGTCCAGGATGAAGCTGGCGTCGGGCACGCTGCGCGCGGCAGCGAAGGAATGTGCGACGGTTTCCACCATGTGGATGTCGGCGTGCAGGGCCTTATGGAAGAGCATCTCGCCATAACCGGTGGTGCCGCAGGCGAGTACCTGCAGGTTCACGCCCGCATCGCGGTAGCGTCGGTTCAGCGAGGAGAGGGCTGCGCGGGCGATATCGAGCGGTTCACCCTCGTTGTTGGCGTAGAAGCTGTCGACCAAGGCGCCGGTTTCGTCCACGAGGGCGAACTTCGTTGTGGTGGAGCCGGAATCCATGCCCAGATACACGCGTACGGTGTCGCCTGGGGAGAACGCAGATACCCCTGCGGGCGCGGGAGCGATTTTATGGCGTTCCTGGAACGCCTTGAGTTCGGCTTCGCTTGTAAAGAACGGGTCGCCGATGAGCGCTGCCTGCGCAAGCGCCGCAGGGGCGCTGGCGAGTTTCGCCTGGAGGTCGTCCAAATCGGCGGTGGTGTCCTCCTCGGCGAACATGCCGCCGAGTGATAACGCCGCGCCCTGGGCCACGATGACTTCAGGATTCTTCGGGATGATGATATCGTCGCCCTCGAGCTGCAAGCGCTCGGCGAAGACGTTCACGAGTTGCGGGTTGAAGGTGAGCGGGCCGCCCTCGAAGATGACGGGTGCATGGATGTCGAGGCCTTGCGCGAGTCCGCCGAGCGTCTGCTTTGCGACGGCGTGGAAGGTGGAAAGAGCGATGTCCTCTTTCGTCACGCCCTGATTTAGCAGGGGCTGGATATCGGTTTTCGCATACACGCCGCAGCGGCCGGAAATGCTGTACAGCGTTTCGCCGCGCGCCGCGAGGTCATTCAGCTCTTCGATGGGCGTTTTCAGGAGCGTTGCGATTTCGTCGAGAAACGCTCCGGTGCCGCCTGCACAGCTGCCGTTCATGCGCATGTCGTTCACTTGCAGCGCACCGGTGTTGGGGTCGTGGTCGAAGAATATCATCTTCGCATCCTGACCGCCGAGTTCGATGGCGCAGCGGGTGTTGGGATAGAGCGTCTGCACGGCAATGGAGTTCGCCACCACTTCTTGCAGGTAGCGGATGCCGAGGAGGTTTGCGAGCGATTTGCCGCCCGAACCGCTCATCGCCACATGGAAACGCGCATCGGGGAAACGCTGCGCAAGGTCGGCGAGGGCGTCCGCGAGGCTCTCAACCTGATGCGCGTGATGCCTTCGGTAGATGGAATAGAGCATCTCCTGGGTATGCGCATCCAAGGCGACAGCCTTCGTGGTCGTCGACCCAATATCCAAACCGACGAACAAATCGGTTGCCTGGTGTTTCCCCCGAGTATCCATGAGTTATTAATTATAGTCAGGCCAAGGAAAATCCATCCCGAAGAATCGGGCAAGTTCATGTGATATCTATGTGAGTGGCGCGGCTGTTATGCGGCCTACATGCTCATCGCGATGACGACGATGAGGCCGAATACAGCGAGGATACCGGGAACAATGTAGATGAACGGAGCGGTCTTGTGCTCCGGCTCTTCGGGGACGATGCCTTTGGCGGCTGCCTCCTCTTTCGCCCGGATTTCCATGCGGATTTCGCGCATATACTTGTCTACCTCGTCGGCGATGATGCTGTTGCGCTTGCGGCGCATCCGGTCGACTTCCATGTCGACGCGGTCGATTTGCTTGTTCAAGCCGGTGCTGTAGATGGGAATGTTCTCGTTGCCGAAGTGATAGTTCTCGAGCGTGGCCATGCCGGCCGTGCCGCTGCGAATGGACGTGTCGGGCATAGCGGCCTGCTCAGCCTTCAGCTTGGCCTCGAATTCGGCAACCTTCTTTTCGGTTTCCTCGGAAAGAAAATCGTCGTGTTCTACATCGCCCATAACGCCTCCATCGTCCAAAGTACCACCAGTGTACCAGACGAACCGCTCGCGTGCGTTAGGTATCCAGCAGGAAGAACTCGTCTTCGTATTCCTCGATGAACTCGTCCACGAGCACTGGTATCTCTGGGTCGGGTTGCACGTCGATCTCGTGTTCGAACCGGTATACGCCATCGGTGGCGATGACCACGTAGTTATCCACGAGGCGGGGGAGGAATTCCGACCCCGGAACAACATGAACGTGCTCGAACTCTTCGAGCAACGTGTTCATAACCGAATGAAGCAGCTTCGCATGCGGGCCGCGCAACGCTGAAATTACGTTCGTCAGGTATAGGCCGCCCGGGTTCAGGCGAGCGTGGATGGCGTGGGCGGCCTCAATGGTGGCGAGGCTCATCACGGGTACGCGGGCTGCGAAGCAATCGTTGACGATGGCGTCGTAGGAACGCCCGGATTCCTCGAGGAATTCGCGTGCATCCTGCACGAATACGCCCAGCCTTTCGGTTTCGTCGAG